>NZ_JARESR010000042.1:0-61864 GCF_046028015.1 Paraburkholderia sp. RL17-383-BIF-A
ACAGCACGCTTACATCTGCACGGTGTCGGCCACTTCCTTGAAGTCTTCGATCTGGTCGAAGTTCATGTATTGGTAAATCTTGTCGCCATTGGCGGTGAGCACGCCCATGTCTGCCATGTACTCTTCCTTGCTCGGGATTTTGCCCAGACGCGAGCAGATCGCCGCCAGTTCCGCCGAGCCGAGATACACGTTCGTGTTCTTGCCCAGACGGTTCGGGAAGTTACGGGTCGAGGTCGACATGACCGTCGCACCTTCGCGCACCTGAGCCTGGTTGCCCATGCACAGCGAGCAGCCCGGCATTTCGGTACGGGCGCCGGCTGTACCGAAGACACCGTAGTGGCCTTCCTCGGTCAACTGCTTCTGGTCCATCTTGGTCGGCGGGGCCACCCACAGCTTGACGGGGATGTCGCGCTTACCTTCCAGCAGCTTCGATGCGGCACGGAAGTGACCGATGTTGGTCATGCACGAGCCGATGAACACTTCGTCGATTTTGGCACCGGCCACGTCCGAGAGCGTCTTCACGTCGTCCGGATCATTCGGGCAGGCCACGATCGGCTCGTGAATGTCGGCGAGATCGATCTCGATGACGGCTGCGTACTCGGCGTCGGCATCCGGCGACAGCAGTTGCGGGTCAGCCAGCCACTGCTCCATTGCCTTGATGCGGCGCTGCAGGCTGCGCGGGTCCTGGTAGCCCTCCGCGATCATCCACTTCAGCAGCGTGACGTTGCTGTTGAGGTATTCGATGATCGGTTCCTTGTTCAGGTGGACCGTGCAACCGGCGGCCGAGCGCTCGGCGGAAGCATCCGACAATTCGAACGCTTGCTCGACCTTCAGTTCGGGCAGGCCTTCGATTTCGAGAATCCGGCCCGAGAAGATGTTCTTCTTGCCTTGCTTGGCCACCGTCAGCGTGCCTTGCTTGATGGCGTAGAGCGGAATCGCGTTGACCAGATCGCGCAGGGTCACACCCGGCTGCATTTTGCCCTTGAAGCGCACCAGCACCGATTCCGGCATGTCCAGCGGCATCGTGCCGGTGGCGGCGGCAAACGCGACCAGGCCCGAACCGGCCGGGAAGCTGATACCGATCGGGAAGCGCGTGTGCGAGTCGCCGCCGGTGCCCACGGTGTCGGGCAACAGCATGCGGTTCAGCCACGAGTGGATCACGCCGTCACCCGGGCGCAGCGCGATGCCGCCACGGGTGCTGATGAAGTTCGGCAGAGTGTGGTGGGTCTTCACGTCCACCGGCTTCGGATAAGCCGCGGTGTGGCAGAACGACTGCATGACGAGGTCGGCCGAAAAGCCCAGGCACGCCAGGTCCTTGAGCTCGTCGCGGGTCATGGGGCCGGTGGTGTCCTGCGAGCCGACCGAGGTCATTTTCGGTTCGCAGTACGCGCCCGGACGGACGCCCTGGCCTTCCGGCAGGCCGCAGGCGCGGCCGACCATTTTCTGGGCCAGCGAGAAGCCTTTGCCGCTGTTGACCGGCTGCTGCGGCAGGCGGAACAGGGTCGACGGGGGCAAGCCCAGCGCTTCACGCGCCTTGCTGGTCAATCCACGGCCGATGATCAGCGGAATGCGGCCGCCGGCGCGCACTTCATCGAACAGCACGTCGGACTTGACCTGAAACTCGGCGATCACTTCGCCGTTCTTCAGCGCTTTGCCTTCGTACGGGCGCAGTTCGACCACGTCGCCCATTTCCATCTTCGACACATCGAGTTCGATCGGCAGGGCGCCGGCGTCTTCCATGGTGTTGTAGAAGATCGGGGCGATCTTACCGCCCAGGCACACGCCGCCGAAACGCTTGTTCGGGATGAAGGGAATGTCTTCACCCGTGAACCACAGCACCGAGTTGGTGGCCGACTTGCGCGAGGAGCCGGTGCCGACCACGTCGCCCACGTACGCGACCAGGTGGCCCTTTTCCTTCAGCGACTCGATGAACTTGATCGGGCCACGCTTGCCGTCTTCTTCCGGCGTGATACCGGGACGCGCGTTCTTCAGCATGGCCAGCGCGTGCAGCGGGATGTCCGGGCGGGTGGTGGCATCCGGGGCCGGCGACAGGTCGTCGGTATTGGTTTCGCCCGTCACCTTGAAGACGGTGATAGTCAGGCTTTGCGGCACTTCCGGACGGCTGGTGAACCATTCGGCCTCGGCCCAGCTTTGCATCACGGCCTGGGCGTGCGCGTTGCCCTTGTCGGCCAGTTCCTTGACGTCGTGGAACTGGTCGAACATCAGGAGGGTTTTCTTCAGCGCGTCGGCAGCTACGGCGGCGACTTCGGCGTCGGACAGCAGCTCGATCAGCGGCTGGATGTTGTAGCCGCCCAGCATCGTGCCCAGCAGTTCGGTGGCGCGGGCGCGCGAAATCAGTGCGCAGGCGGTCTGGCCTTTGGCGACGGCGGCAAGGAAACCTGCCTTCACGCGGGCCGCTTCGTCCACGCCGGCGGGCACGCGATGGGTGAGCAGGTCGAGCAGGGTCTGCTCTTCACCGGCCGGCGGATTCGCCAGAAGCTCGACCAACTCGGCGGTCTGCTGAGCCGTCAGCGGCAGGGGAGGAATGCCGAGCGCGGCGCGTGCGGCCGCGTGAACACGATAGTTTTCAAGCATGGGAAACCTGCTGGTATTTGCGTTTCAGGGGATAGCTTGCATGGCACGCCGAGACTGTGCCGGGCACTGTTTTCAACACGATTTTAATAGGATCCGGCGGCAAGGTCAAATGTCTTATGTCTTATATAAGAGTTGAAAATGCGGGCAGCGGGAAGATGATGTTGGCGGAGTCGTCGAATGGACTGTCAAAACGCCGGTTGCACGGCGGCAGCACGTAACCGCTCCGGCCCATCCATGGACACAGACACAATCAGCATCATGAATGCGCTCAAGATGCTCCGCCAATTGCGGCACCGCCTCAATCCGCTCCGCATCAGGCGGGAATCGCGCGAGCACAATGACCGTTTGTATTGCAATGTATCTTTAGAACAGGTTGATACAGCCGTACACAAAAAGCACCGTTCCCGACACATGCGGGATATATCCGTGCGCTCGAATACGGACATCGGGCGTTGGGCTCGTGCGGCAATGCATCTGCGCGTGCCACATCAGGTTGAGCGTGACTCTACGCATGCTTTTGGACCGACTTGCAGGAAGCCGGCGGAGTACCTCCGCGCACCCCAACGCGTCCGTGTCGAGCGCTCTGTGCGTGGAGTAATGCCAGCAGTGGCTCGCAGGAACCACGTCGCCATTGAACAGCAACCTATCTTCGTCACGATTTAGAGGCCGTATGTCAGACAACACCTCTCCCCAATCGCCGTCTCGCCGTCATTTCGTTGGCGTCGTGGCGGCTACCGTTGCGGCCGGCTCATTGAGCCAGTTCGCGGTTGCAGAAACGAACCCGGCTATCGCTCAGGTCGCTCAAGCGGCCGACGGCGACAAAACAGCTATTCGTCGACTTCGTGTACACGTACCTGAATCGCAGCTTGTCGATTTGCGAAGGCGCATCAAGGCAACACGGTGGCCTGAACGGGAGACGGTTACCGACGACTCCCAAGGTGTGCCGCTCGCGACGGTGCAGGAACTCGCGCGCCATTGGGCAACGGACTACGACTGGCGCAAATGTGAAGCGAAGCTGAATTCCCTGCCGCAGTTCGTGACCGAGATCGATGGGCTGGACATTCACTTCATCCACGTTCGGTCGAAGCACGAGAATGCGATGCCGCTCATCGTCACGCACGGGTGGCCCGGGTCGGTCATCGAGCAGTTCAAGATCATCGATCCGTTGACCAATCCAACGGCCTATGGCGCGAGTGCGTCGGATGCGTTCCATCTGGTCATTCCGTCGCTGCCCGGCTACGGTTTTTCGGGCAAACCGGCCACGACCGGTTGGGGGCCGGAGAAGACAGCGCGCGCCTGGGTCGTGCTGATGAAACGCCTTGGTTACGAGAAATTCGCCGCACAAGGCGGCGACCTGGGCGGCGTTGTCTGCAACGTAATGGGTAAGCAGGCGCCACCGGAATTGTTGGGCATTCATGTCAACTTTCCCGCCACCGTTCCCGCTGAAATAGCAAAGGCGCTTCAGGCCGGCGATCCGACGCCCTCCGGCCTCCCGGATGACGAAAGGCACGCTTATGAGCAGCTGGCCAGTGCGGCCAGGAAAAGACGCGCCTACGCGCTGGAGATGGGGACGCGTCCACAAACGCTATACGGATTGTCCGACTCGCCCGTGGCGCTGGCGAGCTGGCTTCTCGATCACGGCGACGGCTATGTTCAGCCAGCGGCGGCGTTGACCTCGGCCGTGTTTGGGCATCCCGTCAATGGTGAGTCCGCGGGCGAATTAACCCGCAACGATGTCCTCGACGACATCACGCTCTATTGGTTGACGAACACGGGCATTTCCGCCGCGCGCTTTTATTGGGAGTCTCATTTCAACTTTCTGGCCAGCGCCGATGTATCGGTTCCCGCTGCCGTGAGCGTTTTTCCTCGCGAGAACTATCAGGCCCCGCGGAGTTGGACCGAGCGTGCGTATCACAAGCTTGTCTATTACAACCGGCTCGACAAGGGCGGACACTTTGCGGCCTGGGAACAGCCGCAGTTGTTCGCAGAGGAGGTTCGTGCAGGGTTGAGGCCGCTGCGGCAATAGCGGAGATGTCAGCAAAGGGCGGCCGTAGCCGCGCGCTTGAGTTATTCTCCATGAGACCTGAACCGCAGAATTTCTCTCGCTGTGTTTGCGATTCAACCGAACCGACTCGAGACTCCATGACTACGCTCGTCAATCGCCCGAATACCGCCCTCATTGTCATCGATCTTCAGAACGGCGTCGTCGCTCAAGCCTATCGCCGCCAGGAAGTGCTGCGCGCAGTCAACATGCTCGTCGAGAAAGCGCGCAGCGCGAATGTACCGCTCGTTTGGGTCCGCCACGGTGACGAAGAGCTGGAACCTGGCAGCGGCCCGTGGCAGATCGTCGACGAGCTGTCGCCACGACACTCGGAGGCGATTATTGAAAAGAGCTACCGCGACGCGTTCGAAGGCACTAACCTCGAGCATGTGCTATCGACGCTTGCTGTCGGTAAGCTTATCGTGACCGGCGCGCAAACCGACATGTGTATTCGTTCGACGCTGCACGGCGCGCTCGTGCGTGGCTATGACGCGATTCTGGTCAGCGACGCTCATACGACGGTCGACATGACGCCATGGGGCGCGCCTCCACCGGACGGAGTGATCGCACACACGAATCTCTATTGGAGCAATCAACGCGCGCCGGGGCGTACGGGCGGCGTGGTCGAGAGCAAAGACGTGGATTTCGCGCTCCTGGCAGGCTCCTGAATCCACATAGTGTGTGGCCTGAGCCCAAACACGAGACGGAAGAGCCAACCCGCATTTCACGCGTCTGTTTGAATGCGAGCGATAAAAGCTAGCGGATCACCGCTTCCGACAGACAGACTCAAGAAAACAGCGACAAAGATTCGACCGCCGTCTGGCGCTGACGCCGCGGATGCGTAGTCCGACTGCATCGTCTCGGCGCTATCTCGCCGACCGAGCCGAGCGCCCGGTTCAGATCCAGCAGTGCTTTGCAAACCGATTTGCGATCGGACATTCCCACCAATGCCAGTTCAAGCCGGCTCAGCAGTTCCGGCAGACTCGATCCTCCGCCCATCTTTGCTGCGACCTTCCGTTTCCGCATAAGACCGCTCCCTGATTCTGCTCACACCGCTGTGGCGACCGGATCAGAACAACTGCGCGCCGAGTTCACACAGGCTAGCCCACTTCACGGTACTGACGAATGCCCTGCCCGTGGTGTCGAGCGATTCGATCATTGCCCGCTGCCCGCGCGCTTCTGCAACGACGCGGACGATGCGTGTCTGGTAGCGCAGCAGCGCACCGATCGGCGGACATAATATTTGACGGCGAACCCGCGATCGTTTCGTTTCCATACCACCATTGCTATTCGTAGAGATATCCAAACCGCTTGCAGACTCGCGACACATGACGGCATCCGGGCACCCTATTTTGCCAGGTCAACGGCCCTGAGTCCAGGCATACGACGAGAACTTACTCTACTGCCGCCCGCAACCGGCACGACATCACGGCAACGTAATCGGCACGGGTCGCGTCAGCAGATCAACATAAAGGCTGAAAAACCGGTTGTTATCGAACTGCGTCACGTAGGTGATTTTCTGCGGAGAAGCGCCCGCTGCCGGCCGATCGGGATACACCATCACATGCCCCTGATCTTCGCCGCTCGCCGTGTCGATATCGAGGTAGGCGCTTTTGGTTTGCGTGGCGTAACCAGGATCGAGAAAGTACGCAATAGTCAGCGTATCGAACAGATCGGTATGACTCGCGAATGCACCCGCATTGGCAATCCCATACGCCTTCGTCACCGCAGTCTGCTTGTTTGGGTCATTGACGATCTGGTCATACACGCTTTGCGTCAGCGGCACCGTATTCGTCACGTCGAGGGGAATCACGGCTTGGGGAATCGGCGTTTGCAACACCGTGCGTACCGCGAGCGGATCGAACCACCAGTTCAACTCCCCGACGGCGTTAGCATTGCCCGGCACAGCCATCGCGCCGCCCATATAGACGATCCGCTTGATCAGCGGCACGATCTCCGGCGCTTTCATGATCGCTGTGGCGAGGTTGGTAGGGGGTCCCACTTCGAGAATGGTGACCTGGTTCGGATAACGCTTGATGGTCTGAATCATGAAATCCGCAGCGCTCTGCGTCTGCAGTTTCGTCGACACCGCGAAGCCATCCGGCGGAGCCACTAGCTGCGACTGCTGGGTAGGCTCGGGGCGGCTCCATGCCCCAAAATAGCCTTGCGGGTTAGCCGCCTGCTGGGCGCGAATACTGGCCACATCGTAGTGCAACGGATAATCCGCGCCGCCGTAGACACCCACCACGTTCTGCACGCCCATGCGCTCCACTGCCTTGAGCGCATCCGATTCTTCCTGAAGCAGCCAGTCGTTGCCGGTAACGACAGTGAGTCCGAGCAGATTGACCTTGCCCTGTCCCATCAACTGCGTGGTCATGGCGAACAACTGGCCGTCGTCCCCCATCGTATTGAAGTCTGAATCGATGATGATCTTCGGCGCGTTAGCGAGAGGATCCGTGGTCGATATACTTCCTCCGCACGCAGCGAGACCCAGCGACATCATCAGTATGCCTATACATTGTGATCTCATGTTTCGTCCATTCGAGAGCGTGATTGATAAGGGAACACCATCGCGAGATGGTGCCGATAAATCAACGTCGAGCCACCGAACGTGGCAGTACGGACCGCCTCATGTCACAACCGGCATCCGTGTCAGGCGGCGCTATCCACTTCCGCGCGAGTGGGTATTGAAGGCTGCGCGCCGGCACGCGTCACGGAAATCGCCGCCGCGCGTTGCGCGAGGTTGATCGCGCCTTCCAGCGGCTGCCGTGAGGCGAGTTGCGCGGCAAAGACGCCGATAAACGTGTCGCCGGCCGCCGTGGTGTCGACTGCTTGCACTTGCGGCGCGGGAAAATGCATGCCCTCGCCGCCTTCCACGAGAAGATAAGCCCCCTGCGCGCCGAGCGTGACGATCACATTGCGCGCGCCGCCTCTTTGCAGCTCCGTCGCCGCGCGGCGGGCGCCGCTTTGCGATTCGACCGGCAGGCCGGCCAGGATCGCGGCCTCGACCTCGTTCGGCACGAGGTAATCGACGAGCGGCAGCCATTCCGCCGGCAAGGGCCCCGTTGCCGGCGCCGGGTTCAACACGGTGATCTTGCCGAGCCGCCGAGCCAGTGCGAGCGTCGCGTGAACGGAATCCCACGGCGTTTCGAGCTGGCAGACCACGACATCGCACGCCTTGATGGCCGCCTCATGGCGAGCCACGCTCTGTGGCGTGAGTTCGCCGTTGCTACCTGCGACCACGACGATCGTATTCTGTCCGTCGTCCGACACCGTTACCATGGCAACGCCGGTGGGCTGGGTCGGATGAACCTCGACGCCGCTGCAGTCGATACCTTCCGCTTCCAGATCCTTGACCCGCTGCGCGCCGTTCGCGTCTTTCCCGACACATCCGACCATGGCCACCTGCGCGCCGATGCGCGCGGCCGCGACAGCCTGGTTCCCGCCCTTGCCGCCGGCAACCTGCGAGAACTCGTGCCCGCCGATCGTCTCGCCTGGGCGCGGCAAATGCGGCGCACGGGCGACCAGATCCGTATTGATGCTGCCTACCACCAGAACGCGACCCTGCTTAGTTTCTTTTGACACTTTCAATTACTCCCATCCCACGCAAGACGATTGCGGCCCACCATTCACCGAATGATCCGATTATGCGGCGCGACGCCGGCTTCGATAAGTATCCAGCACGACGGCGACGACAATGACGGCTCCCGTAATAATGCGCTTGGTCGGCTCAGTCGCGCCGATCTGCGCGAGCCCCGCGGCAAGCACCGAGATGATCAACACGCCAAAGAAGGTGCTCGTCACCGAACCGCGCCCGCCCATCAAACTCGTTCCGCCGATAACCACCGCCGCGATCACCTGCAATTCGATACCCTGCCCGGCATTCGGGTCGGCGGCCTCGAGCCGCGAAATCTGGAACAGTGAAGCAAGGCCGGCCAGCAGACCCATCATCGCGAATACCGCAATCTTGTAGGGCCTCGGATTGACGCCCGCAAGGCGCACCGCCTCCTCATTCGTGCCGATGCCGACCAGATAGCGGCCGAAGACCGTGCGCGTGAGCACGAACTGCGCGGCGACCATCACCACAATGGCAATGATGAACGCCGGCGAAATGCCGAACGCGATGGGGTTGGAGAGAAAATCGAACGCGTCGCCGATATAGGCCGTGCGCGAGTTGGTCAACTGATACGCGAGACCCCGCGCCGCTTCCAGCACGCCGAGCGACACGATGAACGACGGAATCCGCCAGGCCACCGTGATCGCGCCGGTCACGCAGCCCGTCAGGGTCGTGCCGGCCATGCCGAGCAAGGCCGCGGGCAACGCCGCCCAATGCCACTGCAAGGCCGCGACGCTCGTGAGCGCCGCGCCGAGCGCCAGCACCGAGCCGACCGACAGATCGATGCCGGCAATGATCAGCACGAAGGTCATGCCGATCGACATCACAACGAGATCGGGAATCTGGTTCGCGATCGTGCTGAATGTGTCGTAGGTCAGGAAGTGCGAACTCAGCAGCGAGAACAGTACGATCATCCCGAGGAGCGCGCCGAGCAGTCCGATGTAGTTCGAAAAGCCGAGGCGTGCGCCGAGCGGCTTTGCATGCTTGGGTGGTTCGTTCTGCAATGTAGGCAGGCTGGTTTCTACGGTCATGCTCAATACTCCACAAATTTGCTTTCGTCGGGCGCTTTGGCGTCGGGTTCGATCGGCTCGTGCAGCAAGTCCTCGCGCTTCGCGTAGCCGGCGAATGCCGCGGCCAGCAGCGCGTCCTGGGTCCAGTTGCCGCGTTCGAACAGGCCCGTCATCTGTCCCGCCGACATCACGCCGATCCGGTCGCAAATCGCCATCAATTCGCGCAGATCGCTCGATACGACCACGAGAGCACGGCCTTCGCGAGCCAGCGCGCCCATCAATGCATAAATATCGAACTTCGCGCCGACGTCGATGCCGCGCGTGGGTTCGTCAAATAGCAGCACCGTGCAATCGCGCGCAAGCCACCGGCCGATCACCACCTTCTGCTGGTTGCCGCCGGACAGCTCCGACACCGGCTGCGACGGCCCGGCGCTGCGAATGCGCATGGCGTCGATCTGCTGGTGCGCCAAGGCCGCCTCGCGACGGCCGTCCACTACACCCTTGCTCGACACGGCTCGCAGGTGGCCCAGCGAGATGTTGGCGGCGATCGGCTGGGTCAGCAGAAGCCCCTCGCCTTTGCGATCTTCGGTGATCAGTGCGATGCCGTGCTTCACGGCGTCCGCGGGCGAGGCGATCGCCACGGGTACGGGTGACCCGCCTTCACGTCCGATCGAGACACTGCCGGCGTCCGCGCGGTCCGCGCCATAAATGAGCCGCATCAGCTCCGTGCGGCCTGCGCCAATCAGGCCGCTGATGCCGAATATTTCGCCGGCCTTGACCTCGAAGGACACGTCGCGCACCACCGGCTCGCGCGTCATGCCGCTGACCTTGAACGCCACCTCGCCGATGCGCCGCTCGCCGAGATCGATCCTGTCGCCGATATCGCGGCCCACCATCAGCGTCACGAGACGATCGGTCGTGAGGTTGGCCATCTCGTCGACATGCACGAGGCGGCCGTCGCGCAACACGGCAGCGTGCCGCGCGATTCGCTTCAATTCTTCGAGCCGGTGCGAGATATACACCAACGCCACGCCGCGCGCCTTGAGCCGCTCGACCTGCTCGAACAGCAGATCGACTTCGCGGGCGGTCAACATCGCGGTCGGTTCGTCGAGAATCAACACGCGGCAGTCGCCGATCAGATTGCGCGCGATCTCGACCATCTGCTGATGCCCGATCCCGAGCGTGCCAACCAACGTGTCGGGATCGATCGCGTCGAGTCCGACTTGCGCCATGGCGTGCCGCGCGTCCTCGCGCAGTTTGGCGCGGTCGATCCAGCCGAACATGCCGCGCCGCGGCAAGCGGTTCAGAAACAGATTCTCCGCCACCGTGAGCGTCGGCAGCAGGTTCAACTCCTGCATGACCATGCGCACGCCGAGCGCCTCGGCGTCCTTGCGGCTGGCCGGCGCGTACGCCGCGCCGCCGAGAGTCATCGAGCCGGTAGTCGGCGTGACGAGGCCGCCTATGATTTTGGACAAGGTACTCTTGCCCGCGCCGTTCTCGCCGGTCAGCGCGAGCACTTCGCCCGCGCGCAGTTCCAGCGATACGTCGGCGAGCACGGGTTCGGCGTAGGTCTTGCCGATGCCCTGAACACGCAGCACGGGCGGGGCATCGGCAAGGGAGGGAATGGGAATGGACATCGGATAGATCGAGCTGGACAGAAATCAGTCAGCGTGGCCCCTTGACGCAGCGGGCCACGCGTTGCATCACGCTTACTTGGTGACCAGATCGACAGGCGTTTCGACGACGCCGGACAATTCAGACTGTTTCTTGTGTGCGGAGAGTGCTTTCAAAGCCGTGTCGATACCGAACACAGCCTGCTTCGCGGCGTACTGATTGGCGGTGGCGAGAACGCGGCCGTCGGCGAGCATGGGCTTGATCGCATTGATGTCGTCGTAGCCGACCACCTGCACCTTGCCGGCCTTGCCGGCCGCGCGCACGGCCGATACGGCGCCGATCGCCATGTTGTCGTTGCCGCACAGCAAGGCCTTGACGTCCGGATTCGCGTTGAGGATCTGGCTCGCCACGGCGTTGCCCTTGTCGATTTCCCACTCGCCCGATTGCAGCGAGACGACCTTCATGCCGCCCGACGCCATGGCCTGCTTGAAGCCGGCAGTGCGTTGCTGCGCATTGGTCGTGGTCGAGACGCCTTCGATAATGCCGACGTTGTCACCCGACTTCAGGTGCTTGGCCAGGTAGTCGCCGACCTTCTGTGCGCCCTTCGCGTTATCCGGCCCGACGAACGGGATATTCAGGTCTTTCGATTTGAGGACGTCGCCGTCCAGCTTGTTGTCGATATTGACCACGATGATGCCGGCGTCGACCGCTTTCTTCAGGACCGGCACGAGCGCCTTCGAGTCGGCCGGTGCAATCACCAGCGCGTCGACCTTCGAGACGATCATCTGCTCGACGATGCGGATCTGGTTCGCGGTGTCCGTCTCGTCCTTGATGCCGTTGGTGACCAGGTCGAATTTCGCCGGATTCTGCTTCTGATAATCCTTGGCGCCCGTTTCCATGGTCAGGAAAAATTCGTTCGCCAGCGACTTCATGACAAGCGCGACTTTCGGCTTATGCGCGGCCTGGGCGAATGCCGCCGGCATCGGCAAAATCGACACGGCGAGGAAGGCCGCGCCGGCTGCGATGGCGCGACGCCGCGCCGGTAGAAAATGGCGAATCATTGATGTCTCCGTATCGCTCGTTCGGTCTACTGAGAGCCGATGAGTCGTGTGATGGGCAGGAACGCCTCACTTGCCACGCCGTGCCGGACCTTGCAGGTCTCGTCGTGTGATGCCGGGCAAGTATGGCCAGCTCCAATCCTATCCTCGCGAACTGCGTTATGCTATGCCAAATTTCAAAACCTATCGTTTCAAAAATGGAACACGTCGATTGGGACGACCTTCGAATTCTGGTCGCAATCGCCCGCGAGGGAACGATGCGATCCGCCGCGGCGGCGTGCGACCTGAGCGCGCCAACCTTGTCGCGCCGCCTCACCGAGCTGGAAAGACGGCTGGGCGAACCGCTCATCGACCGGGTGCCGTCCGGCTGTACCGTGACCGCGTTCGGCGCCCGGGTGCTGGCCTGGGCGGAGCAGATGGAGGACCTGGCTCACCAGATCGAACGCGCCGCGGACGTGAACGGCGGCGCGGCCGCGCACGGCACGGTGCGGATCAACGCCGTCGAGTGGCCGTCGTACATTCTGCTGAAGCTGCTCGGCTCGTTTCAGGACAGGCTACCCGGGCTCGCGATCGAAGTGCTCACTTCGCGCCGCCCCTATAGCCTTGCACGTCGCGAGGCGGACATCGCCCTGTGGTCCGAGTGCCCGGAAGAAGGTGACCTGTATGTTCGGCGGATCGGGCGGATCCGCTTCGGGCTCTACGGCTCGCGCGACTACTATCTTCGCCACCGCGCGGCGATCGTGAAGAAGGAGTGGGACAAGCTGTCGTTCGTCGGCTACGACGACCGGCAGCCCGACCATCCGGCCACGCAATGGCTGAAAACGCTGCCGGGCGCCCCGGCGCCGTCGCTGCGCAGCAGCTACGGCATGGGCGTATTCGACGGCGTTCTGGGCGGCTCAGGACTCGGCGTCCTTGCCCAACTGGCCGGTGACACGACGAGCGACCTCGTCTGCGTGGAGAAGCATATCAAGTCGCTCGATCAGGACGTGTGGATGGTGCTGCATCCGGCATTGCGCGACAGCGAGCGGATCCGGACCGTGGCTAACCTGATTGCGGAGATTTTCCGCTAGCGTCACGCTATTCCGGCAAGCGCGGGTTGCGCCCTGCCTCAACGCATCGCATTCTTGCGACCCTCGGCGTTGGTCGCCACGGCGATCTCGTCGAGCTTCTGCGGGTAGGGGAAATTGAGGCCGAGCAACTGACGCATGGTCGGACTCGCCCGTTTGACGAACTCTTCGCCGACCATTGCGCGCAGGTCTTCCATCGGCTTCACGAACTTGGGCAAGTACTGGATCAGCACGGCGCTGCGATCCTGCGTGCTGCGATTGGGCATCGCGCAATGCCATGTCGCGCCGAAGAACACGATGGCATCGCCCGGCTCGGCCGTCATGCGTTGGCAACGCTCGAAAAACCGGTCGCCTTCCGCCGGATAGCGCAATTCGTGCTGCGTGTGCGGCACGAACGCCGTCGCGCCGGTCTCAGCCGTAAAGGGGTCGAGCGGAATCGTCACCTGCGCATTGAGCGCGAACGACGTGTTGATGCCGAGCGGAAACGTGTCCGGCATGTGGTAGTCCCAGTATGGATAGTCGATGTGCGGTTCCTGGCCGGGCCCGCCGGGCAGAATACGGTTGGCCGCGATCGAGCCCATGATGAAGTCGTCGCCGAGAAAGCGGCGCATCGCATCCACGATCACAGGCTGCTCCGACATCTCGGAGAATACGTCGCCCTTGGCGAGCAGATTCCACACGCGCCGCTGCAAGTGAAGCCGCTGTTCTTCCGCGGCCTGCCCCTGAAAATGCGTGACGGTTTGCGCGCGATCTTCCGAATGAGCCATCACCACGCGGCGTGCCTCCGCCACCTGGCTTTCGCTGAACAGTCCGCGTAGGCATATCGCGCCGGGACCACGCGTCAGAGCCTCGACTACCACGCCCGGTGTCGCATCATTCGTTTCGATCCTGTCCACGACTGTCTCCTGTGAGCCGCACCGCGTTGCAGCAGCGTTTGAGGTCAAGCATAGAAGACAATCCGGCGCATCTGCAAGAATAATTGCCAAATAAATAATAATAGAATTTATTTTCCATTTCGATGGCGCATTGCGCTCGGTTCCTATGCTGTCGCGCACGCTGTCGACCGTTGTCCGCCATGCCTTTCCGAACATACGTATAACCGACACAACCGGTCGAATTTCACGGAAGATGAGGTCCACCGCCGCCCTGTCACATCACAACACGAGCGCCTCACGCTCGTCCGTTTTCAGGAGATACGCATGTCCCGCACCGTCGTCGAGAAGCGCGCCGCTTTCAAGGCATTGCACACCTCCGGCTGTTTCGTCCTGCCCAATCCGTGGGATGCCGGCAGCGCGCGCTATCTGCAATCCCTCGGCTTCCAGGCGCTCGCCACGACCAGTTCCGGCTTTGCATGGTCGACCGGACACGCCGACAACACACTGCCTCGCGATGCCATCCTCGCGCACTTGCGCGAGATCGTCGAAGCAACGGATTTGCCGGTCAACGCCGACTTCGAGAACGGCTTCGGCCGCGATCCCGCGGAGGTCGCAGAAAGCGTCAGGCTTGCCGTCGAGACCGGCGTTGCCGGACTGTCGATTGAAGACTCCACCGGCAATGCCGCCGCGCCGCTGTTTTCAATCGAAGCCGCCGTGGAACGGATCAGCGCGGCACGGCGCGCCATCGACGAAACCGGCGGCGAGACACTGTTGGTCGGCCGGGCCGAGAACTTCCTCGCCGGCTCGCCCGATCTGGACGATACGATTGCGCGCCTCAAGGCGTATGCCGCGGCCGGCGCGGACTGCCTGTACGCGCCGGGCATCCAGACGCGCGAACAGATCGAAGCCGTGGTGGCGGCGGTGGCGCCGAAGCCCGTCAATCTGCTGATCGGTTCGACGTCGGCGCTCACGGTGCAGGACGTGGCCGCGCTCGGCGTGCGGCGCATCAGTGTCGGCGGGGCGCTGGCGCGTGCGGCATGGGGCGGTTTCATGCAGGCCGCGCAGTCGCTGGTTCAGGGACGCTTCGACGGCTTCGCCGGCGCGGCGCCCGGCTCGCAACTCAATGCTCTGTTCCAGGACCGCACATAGAAGCATGACAACGCGGTGACTGACGCGTCGAGCGGTACGCAGACCGAGCGCCGGTGCGAACCGGCCCCCGACGCCACCATGGTTCGCTGACGCACGTACGCTAAAGGCAAGGACGTGAGAGACTGTTGACTAGCGAGCGTCCGGCCTGTCGACGCTCGCAGTTCAGGCATGTTAGCCATGGCACCTCGTCCTCTCACCGCAGTTGCAGCTCTACTCGCCTCGAGCGTCGGCTTTTATACGCCGGCCTCGCACGCGTACGCGCTCGACGCGCAATTCGACTGCCAGGCGCGTCCCCACGATTTCATCGGGCAGCTCATCGAAGACAAGTACATCGAGCCGAATCCAATGCGGATCGACACGAATTCGGTCAACGCGTTTCGACCGGTACATGGCAGCGACATGACCGCGTTCGGGTTTCGCGTCTATGCCGTGCTCGGCTACGAACCGGACGACGAGATGTTCAAGAAAGGCCGCGGCCAGGCACTCGCCGGCCCGCTGTACGGCGCCGTGTTATCCGCACCGAGCGAGTCGGTCGAAAAGCGCTTGCGCGCGGCCGGAAGCACCGCCGTTGTACACATGGTCATTCCGTTACTGCTGACGGCGGTGATCTGCACGCATTGACGCAGCGCGTCTGAACATCGCGGTGCTATGCTTTTCGCTCCGCTTCGTTCATGCCGCCCAGGACTTTACGCCGATGCCTTCGTCTGTCCGCAACTCGCTCGTCTGGATCTTCGACGCGTTCGAGCGCGATTCGACCTTCTTCAGCAAGCGTATGTTCGGCAGCGACGCCGCCTATATCGACGGCCTCTTGTGCCTCGTGGCCGCCGATCGCGACGCGCCCTGGAATGGCCTGCTGGTGTGCACATCGCAGGAGCGCCACGCCGCGCTCATCAATGAAATGCCTGCTTTGCGGCCGCATCCGGTGCTCGGCAAGTGGCTCTATGTTCCGCAGGAAGATCCGGCGTTTGAGATCGTCGCCGAAAAACTGACGGCGCTCGTGCTCGCACGCGATCCACGCGTGGGAGTCGAGCCGAAACCGCGCAATCGAAGCAGGAAATCGACTCTGCCGAAGGCGTAGGGCATCGCCCCAGCGGTGGATGTCCAAATCGCCAGGTTGTCCGTACCTGACGCGACGTTCTGAACCATTGCGAAAAAGAAGCGCGCCTATCGGCGCTGCGCGCGCTCTCCAGGATTAAGGAGAGGTTGACCCAGTTCGTCGTTGGTCGGACACGGATTATCTCCACCGTCACGCCGGCCATACCGTGGCAAAATCAGCGGCACCGCAGCACGTGTCCCGGAGACTTGTCATGGGTAACAAGACGCACGTCGAACGCCAGAGCAACGCAGAAAACGGCCCGGACGGCGTACCGGACATTCCCGGCCAGATCGTCCTGGTCTTTCAGGGGGGCGGTGCCCTTGGCGCTTACCAGGCCGGGGTATATCAGGCACTTCATGACGGCAAGGTCGAACCTCATTGGGTAATCGGCACGTCGATCGGCGCGATCAATGGCGCGATCATTGCCGGCAATCTTCCGGAAAACCGCATGGCGCGCTTGACGCAGTTCTGGAACGGCGTGGCCTGTCATGGCGTCGAGGTGGCAAACTGGTTGCCCGGACTTGCCACCTGGTTGCGCGACGTCGCCACGGTCACTCAAGGCGTGCCGTCGTTTTTCACGCCACAGTGGCAGAGCTGGGCGGGAATTCAGGCGCGCATTCGCTCCGATCAGGCAGCGTTCTATTCGACCGGACCGCTGCGCGACACCTTGTCGTCGCTGATCGATTTCGACTACCTGAATCAGAAGACAACGCGGTTGACCGTGGGCACCGTCAATGTCCGCAGTGGCCGCATGCGGTACTTCACCAATCGCGACGATCTGCTCGACGTCGAACACGTCATGGCCTCCGCCGCTTTTCCACCTGGCTTTCCGGCGGTGC
This sequence comes from Paraburkholderia sp. RL17-383-BIF-A, assembly GCF_046028015.1. Taxonomy (NCBI): domain Bacteria; kingdom Pseudomonadati; phylum Pseudomonadota; class Betaproteobacteria; order Burkholderiales; family Burkholderiaceae; genus Paraburkholderia; species Paraburkholderia sp. RL17-383-BIF-A. The sequence goes on from NZ_JARESR010000042.1 coordinate 16,961, forward strand.
GGCTGGAGGGCGAATCGTACTGGGATGGCGGCATCTATTCGAATACGCCGCTCGAAGCCGTGCTCGACGACCGGCCGCGCCGCGACTCGGTGATTTTTTCGGTGCAGCTGTGGCCCTCCAGCGGTCCGGAACCCGAATCGATCTTGCAGGTAATGAGCCGGCAACGCGATATTCAGTATTCGAGTCGCGCGGAAAGCCATCTCGATCGGCAGAAGCAGATTCACCGGCTTCGTCATGTGATTCGTGAGCTCGGCCAGCACCTGCCCGAAGAGCAACGCAACGCGCCGGAAGTGCGGGAACTGCTCGATTGGGGCTGCGGCACGACGATGCAAGTGCTGGAACTCGACGCACCGGCATTCGATAACGATGACCTGAACCGGGACATCGATTTTTCGTCGGCGGGAATCAAGCGGCGCTGGCTCGCGGGCTACGAGGACACGGCCCGCCTGCTGAAGCGCGCACCCTGGCGGGAAACGCTAGACCCGATGGAAGGCATCTCGGTCTTTCGCATGAACTCGGCGGACAGCCAGAAATAAATCGCCTCAGCACCGCAAGCGGCAACGCCGGCGCGACGCCGGCCGCAACGCACGCCCGGCGCGGCCGCTCACCGCCCAATCCATTTGTACCTTGCACGCAAGACTGTTTGTCCATGGCGGGTGTTCGAAATCGGCGCTAATGCGCCTAGATTTCATACCCATCGGAGCCGCTGGCCCGATCAGCATCTGATCAAATCACTTATCTGGAGATTTAGCCATGAGCACCTCACAAAAAGTCGTTGTCGTTACGGGCGCATCACAAGGCATTGGCGCCGAAATCGTCAACGCATTTCGCAAGCTCGACTATCGCGTCGTTGCAACCGCACGTTCGGTCAAGCCGTCGGAAGATCCCAACCTCCTGACCGTGGCAGGCGACATCGCCGACCCGGCCACCGCGCAGCGCGTGGTTTCCGAAGCCCTCGCCCGTTTTGGCCGCATCGACACACTGGTCAACAACGCCGGCATTTTCGTCGCCAAGCCCTTCACCCAATACACGGCCGAAGACTACGCAACCGTCACCGCCGTGAACCTCTCGGGATTTTTCTACATCACGCAACTCGCTATTGCCCAGATGGAAAAGCAGGGTAGCGGTCACGTGGTGAGCGTCACGACGAGCCTGACCGACCACGCAATCGACGGCGTGCCCTCGGTGCTGGCCTCGCTGACCAAGGGCGGCCTGAACTCGGCCACGAAGTCGCTCGCCATCGAATATGCGAAGAAGGGCATTCGCGCAAACGCCGTTTCGCCGGGCATCATCAAGTCGCCGATGCACCCGCAAGAGACCCATGCAGCGCTCGGCGCACTGCATCCGGTCGGGCATATGGGCGAAATGAGCGATATCGTGGGTGCGGTCCTGTATCTGGATTCGGCGCCGTTCGTGACAGGTGAAATCCTGCACGTCGACGGCGGCCAGAGCGCAGGCCACTGATCGCGCCCAGGGCGCCGCTGGCCGGCGCCCTTCACGTCAACCGAGGACAACGGAGAACGACATGCCTATCGTCACGATTCAGGTGACCCGCGAGGGTTCCAAACCCGGCAACGATGCCGTCACGGCCGACGAAAAAGCCCAACTCATCGCGGGCGTCAGTCAGTTGCTGCTGGACGTGTTGCACAAACCGCTCGAATCGACCTTCGTGGTCATCGAGGAGGTGAACACCGAGAACTGGGGTTGGGGCGGATTGCCCGTTCTAGCGTATCGCAAACAGCTGAGCCAGAAGCCGGGTTGAGCGACAGCACCTCGATCGCTCAATCCGTATAGTCCGTCGGCCCGCAGTTCGCGGATCCATTACTCCGCGAACTGCCGCAAGCGCTGAACGCTCTCCTTCAGTTCGCGCTCCAACTGGGCCACCAGTTCGGCAGCGGGCATCGACCTCGCCAGAGCGGCCGCCTGACCGGCCCACTGCGCGCCGTAGCCGAACTCCCCTTTGGCTTTCGCGGCGGCGTGAAGGGCTTTTCCCGCATCATAGGCAATCGGATACGCGGGCGGCTCGGGTGAGCGCGCGTCGGCGCCAAGGGCCGTGAAGCGGTTCGCCATGCTTCTCGCGGTCCGCCCGGAGATTGCCGCCGTGAAGGTCGTGCGGCGCGCCGCCTCGCCCAGCATCGCGCGACGGTAACCGTCGTCGATCGAGCTTTCGGGGCAGGTCACGAATGCCGTGCCAAGCTGTGCGGCCTGGGCGCCGAGTGCGAGCGCCGCAGCAATACCGGCACCGTCCATGATGCCGCCGGAAGCGATCACCGGCAGCCGGCGTCGACTGACCAGCAAACGGGTGAGTGCGAAGGTGCCCAGCCCGTCGTCATACGCTTCGGGATCGAAGACGCCGCGATGCCCGCCGGCCTCGATGCCTTGCGCCACAATCGCATCGACGCCCGCCTCCTCAACCTGCGCCGCCTCCTCCAGGTTTGTCGCGCTGGCAAGCAGCTTGATACCCGCCGTCTTCAGTTCGGCGATGACATTGGCGGAAGGCAAGCCGAAGTGGAAACTGACGATCGCCGGTTTCTCTTCGAGAAAAACCGCCAGCATGGCCGGATCCGCCGCGAAGCTCGTGTAGATCTCCGAGAGCTTTGCCGGCGGGATCACCCCATACTTTTCGAAATGCGGCGCGAGCCAGTTCAACCATTGCTGCTCGCGTGCCGCGTCCGCTTGCGCCGGTTGATGGCAGAAGACGTTGATATTGAACGGCTGGCCTGTCAGCGCGCGGGTCTCCCGGATCACCTTGCGAGCGCCTTCAGCGTTCATCGCTCCCACACCTAGCGAGCCAAGGCCGCCTGCATTGGAGACCGCCGCAGCCATTGCGGGCGTGCTCACGCCGGCCATGGGCGCCTGAATGATTGGCTTGTCGATACCCAGCAGGTGCAGCAAGGCACGATTGTCTGTCTGGTCGGTCATGTCGCTTCCCCATCGAGTCTCACTACAATATAGTCCTGATATTCCATACGAAGCTCTATTGCGCACCGGACGCGGCCGCACCGTCGTTGTGTTCGCGTTGCGGTCGTTCCGGGCGACATTCTGCCCGGACAAGACAGCACGATCAGACAAGTCGCCGAGAGACCATGCAGCGTCAATTTGAAGACGTCCTTCTGGGCAGTATCGAACTGTTCTGTCTCGCGGCCGAACTCGAGAGTTTCACCGAGGCCGCGAACGCCGCGAGCGTCACGCCGGCCGCCGTCAGTCGCACGGTCGCACGTCTCGAGGAACGGCTCGGCGTGCGCCTGTTTGTGCGGACCACACGGCAGATCCGGCTGACGGATGCGGGAAGACGGTACTTCGAACAATGCCGGCAGGCGCTCGCCCAGCTCGCCGAAGCCGAACGCGAAGCGACCGGACAACAGACGGCGCCCACCGGCGTGCTGCGAATCAGCATGCCGACGCCATATGGCCACTATCGCGTGCTTCCCCTGTTGGCCGAGTTTCGCAACCGCTATCCGGGGGTCACGGTCGAAACGCATCTCAGCAACCGCAACATCGACTTTGGTGAAGAAGGCTTCGACCTGGCCATTCGCGGCAGCGCGCCGGGCGACTCCGGTCTGATCGCGCGCAAGATCGAAGACGCGGAACTGGTGGTCGTTGCTTCGCCGGCCTATCTGCGGGGCACCGCCAAACTCAAAACGCCCGACGATCTGGTCCATCACGACTGCATCCAGTTCGCGTTGCCGAGCACCGGCCGCAACATTCCGTGGCTGTTCAAACACGAAGACGCGGTGGTCGAGACGATGACACGCGGCGCTTACACGTCCTCGGGCGATGTGCTTGCCGGGGCCACGCTCGCGCGTCACGGAGCGGGCCTTTTTCAAACCTATCGTTTCATCGTCGAGAAGGATATCGCCGAGGGCACGCTGAAGGAGTTGCTCATTCCTTACGGCGGTTGTTCGCGGCCGTTTGTCCTGCTCTATCCGCATGCGCGACACTTGTCGTCACGCGTGCGCAGTTTCGTCGACTTCCTGATGGAAAGGCTCGGATCGTAGGCGTGGAGGTGTTCGCGCGATGATCACGGTGTCAGGATCGCAGCGGAAAAATGAACTTCGCGGCGAGCAGTCCGAGCGCCCCGCCGAGAAGCGTCTCCCAGGCGCGCGCGCCAAGAAACGAAACAGAGTGCACGCCGCCGATCGCCAGCGTCACGATCAACGTGAAGGCAAACCGTCCTCGAGGATCACTTCTGGCTTCACGGCGTTGTGCGCTGTCGAATCGGGGTAGCTCGTAGTCTAGTCGAAAGGAACGCAGCGGCTCCGGTCGAAAATCGTCCTCAGCGGCTTGCCGCGCCGGCCTGCCCTGCCTTGGCGCGAGCGCCACTTGCTGAGCGCCATCCGCGAGTCGTGGCTTTCTACCACCCAAAATCGTATGCGATTTAATCGCATACGCTTGACAAAGCCAAACTTCTCGACCATTATTCGACGCATGCGATTGCATCGCATGCGATTTAAAGCGATTTGACACCCTGCACTCTTCAAGGAATTCATCATGACCAAGATCGAAACTGTCCTCTCCACCGGCAAAACCCATACGAAAGTCAACGGCCGTGGCGGTCGCGTCGACCTGCAACTCTCCTCGTCCGAAGGCCCTGCCGACAACCTCGAGTTCACGGCCGTGCAGGCCCATCCGACCGCGGAAAAACTGTTCGCGGGCGCATGGTCGTCCTGCTACATCCTGGCGATCGGCCTCGTGGCTCAGGAGAAGAAGGTGAAGCTTCCGGCCGATCTGTCGGTCGAGGTCGAGGTCGATCTGGGCATGACCGGCAATGCCTATTTCCTTCAGGCGCGCTTTAACGTCAGCGTGCCGGGCGTGGCGCGCGAGCTCGCCGAGGCCATCGCGCACGAAGCGCACGAAGTCTGCCCGTATTCGAAAGCCGTGCGGGGAAACATCGACGTCGTCGTCAACGTAGCCTGATCCTGATCGGCCACTCAACGAATCCGGGGCGCGATCCGGCATGGACTGCGCCTCTCACTCCCCACTTTTCACGGAGCTTCATCATGAAATCCAAACTCATTGCCGTACTGCTCGTCGCCCTGTCTGCTTCCGCCGCCGCGCCCGCGTTCGCGAGCGGCTATGGTCCGGCGCCCTTCTATCGGCCCTCGGCCGGCGCACCGGCGTCGCAACGTGGGCAAAGCGCGCAAACCGTCGCGGCAAGCGCCGATGAAGCGGCCGGCTCGCAAGCGGCATACGGCGGCGTGGTCGCCGGTCATTCCGAATCAGCGGGTGGTGCCGCCGTTGCACCGCGCGACGGTCTCTATGCACGTCATTAGGCCGCGTCGCCGGCCGCGGCACGGTCCCGCCGTCCCGGCATGACAATGCCGGCATGATGGGCTTTAGCCGCCGGCCGACCGGCCAGGCCGATCTCTGGCATGCTTGTGGGATCGCATCCGACAACGGCAAACCAACCCACCTGCGAGTGGCGCGGCGCCACTGACAAAAAGGATTGAAATGACGACGCAAACCGAAACCGCCATTCTGGCCGGCGGCTGCTTCTGGGGCATGCAAGACCTGCTGCGGCGCTACCCCGGCGTCCTGTCCACGCGGGTGGGCTACACCGGCGGCGACGTGCCCAACGCCACGTATCGCAACCACGGCACGCACGCAGAAGCGCTCGAGGTCGTGTTCGACCCTGCCCAGATCAGCTATCGTCAGATCCTGGAATTTTTCTTCCAGATTCACGATCCGACGACCAGGAACCGCCAGGGCAACGACGTCGGAATGAGCTACCGCTCGGCCATTTTCTATCTCGACAACGAGCAGAAGCGAGTCGCCGAAAACACCATTGCCGACGTCGAAGCATCCGATCTGTGGCCAGGCAAGGTTGTGACCGAGATCGCTCCCGCAGGCCCGTTCTGGGAAGCCGAACCGGAACATCAGGATTATCTGGAGCGTATTCCCAACGGATACACGTGCCACTTCGTCCGGCCGGACTGGAAGCTGCCCAAGCGCGGCTGATGGTGAACCCGGGCGCCCACGGTCGAGCAACACCGCGGCGCAAAAGCGAAAGCCCATAGACGGCGACGTCTATGGGCTTCTTTCATGGGCAAAGCGCTTGAAGAGTCCTTGGATCGCGCGGTCATGGCAACCGCGAGCGACCGCCCCGCTCATTCCCCGTCGTGAACCGCTTTGACGAGATTGTTGCGCAGCGTCACGATCGCCTTCTGCACTTTCGCGAACTCGTCCGGCGCGAGACCGGTCGCTTCGACGAGGTCCATGCTCAGGCCTTTCTCACGCAGCCGCCGGCCGCTTTTCGTCAGGCCGACCAGCACCTGGCGTTCGTCGTTGGGGTCGCGCTGCCTTTCCACATAACCCGCCGCTTCCAGCTTCTTCAGGATCGGCGTGAGCGTGTTGGATTCGAGAAAGAGCTTCTCGCCCAGACTGCTGACGGTCTGGTTGTCTTCCTCCCACAGCGCAATGATCGTGATGTATTGCGTATAGGTCAGACCGAGCTCTTCGAGAATGGGCTTGTATGCCTTGCCGAACGCCAGATTCGCGGAGTAAACCGCAAAGCACAGGAAGTCGGACAGTTTCACATTCGCGGCGGCTGACGGGTCGGTCGATTTCATGTGCGTCCTCGTTGGGCGTAGGCAAGTGCCTCGTAGACGCGATTATATATCGCATGCGATCAAATCGCAATCGCTCTAAAATCGCGTACGGCAATGCTCCGCGATTCAGCGAGCCCCGTTTGGTCAGCCGAGCGATGCCGCCGCGATGGAGGTTCGAGAGTTCTGGCGTATCAACGTCAATGGCGAACGAGCCGGTACGACATCAGGCAGCCGCGCTGACTTGCGCCCGCTGCGTGCCGACCGCCTCCAGTACCGCCTGCACGACCCGCTCGACGCTCGGCCAGTTCCGCGCGTGCTCGCCCGCGACATATTGCTCGGGCGACACGCTGCGATACGGCGGCGGATAGCCCCAGATGGCATCGTGCCGCTCGGGTTTGGTCACGCTGCCGCCGAGCACGGCGACAGTCGGACGGCGGAACGCGGCCGCGACGTGCATCAGCATCGTCGAGTTCGTCAGCACGACGCCGGCCTGTTCCGTGAGGGCGAACATGATGCGCATCGGCACCTCGCCGGCTACCGAGCGGACCGGCACGCGCGGCCCCGCTGCGGCGATCGCCTCGGCGGCGCGCGCTTGATCGGCTTTGCTGCCGACGATCACGATATCGCACGCATCGCCGGCTTGTTCGAGCGTCTGCGTGATCTGTGCGAGTGCGGCGCCGACCTGGCGGGCGTCCCACGCCTTGGTCGGAACACCCGCCCCGACACCGACGATCAACCGCACGGTGCGACGGCCCGGCACGCTAGCCGTATTCCAGATCCGCGCGGCGCTTGCGCGCTCGTCGTCGGTCAGAAACAGTTGCGGGCGTGCTTCCGGCAGCGCCATTGCGCCCAGCAGCTCGCCCTGCGCGAGTGCCGCGCGTCCGCATTGCCGGGCAGCGAATTCGATATGCGCCTGACACCCGCTCCAGCCGCCGCGATAACCGCGCACGCCGATGCGATAACGCACACCGGCGCGCATCAGCAGCAGCGCGCCCATGTAGCTGCCGAGCACATCGATACCGACATCGAAGCCGCCCCGCGCGCGCAGCGCGGCGACTTGCGGCGACTTCCACAGAAAACGCAACACGTTGCGGTGCGAGCGGTCCTCGACCAGCTTGTTATTCCAGGGCGCGTCGATCTCCACGATCTCGTCGACGAAAGGATTGTTCTCGAGAATCGGACGCCCCCAACTGCCCACGCCCGCGATCAGGCGTGTGGTCGGAAAGCGCGTGCGCAGCGCTTCGAAGAGCGGCGTGGTGGTGAGCAGCTCGCCGAAATCGTTCGGACGCAGCACGAGAATCTCGCGCGGCGTGTCGCGATGCGGGTCGAACCGTGGACGGTGAAACCGGCCCATCAACCAGACCGGCGATTCAATCAGCAGGCTTTTCCAACCCATTGCGTCTCCAATCGGCAGAGGGTTATCTCCGTCGCCGTGCATCGACGCGCGGCGGCGGGCGGCCCGGGCGCGCATGGCGCCGGTGCGCCGCAGGCGCCGCCCGGATCTCGCTCCGATTGTGCATGGTTGCCGCAGTACGCTCTGTGGCCGGGCGTACAGAGCCGTGGACTGCGTGCCGTCCGTCTGCTAGCGGCTCTCTTCTCGCGGACGAGACGAGGCTGGCACAGTCGATCGAAGCCTCACCGTCAGCAGCTCTCGATCGCCTGGCGCCTGGCACGGCCGGCGAACACCAGCAGCAGCCCGGCCGCTGCCAGCACCGCGCCGGCAATCGGCACCGCCGAATAACCCAGCCCCGCTGAAATCACCGCGCCGCCGGCGGCGGCGCCCAGCGCGTTGCCGAGATTGAACGCCCCCACGTTCACCGACGACGCGAGCCCCGGCGCCTCGGCCGCCGCGTGCATCACGCGAATCTGCACCGGCGGCACGATCGCAAACGTGGCCGCGCCCCACACGAGCATGCCGATCAACGCGCCCACGTGGCTGGTGAGAACGAACGGCAACGCCACCATGATGACCGCCAGCGCGCCGAGAAACAGCTTCGTGCTGCCGTCGAGCGACCAGTCGGCGAGCCGTCCGCCCAGGCCGTTGCCGATCGTGAAGCCGATGCCGATCAGCACCAGCGCGATCGTGACGAAGCCCGCGGAGGCGCCCGTCAAATTGTCGAGCACCGGCGCCACATAGGTGTAAAGCGTGAACATCGCGCCGGCGCCCATCACGGTGGTGGCCAGCGCCATCAGCACTTCAGGCCGCGCCAGCACCCGCAACTCGCGGCGGACGTCCGGCATCTTGCCCGCATCGCCTCGCGGCAGCGCAACGGCCAGTGCGGCAATCGCCAGCACGCCGAGCCCCGCGGTGCCGGCGAACGCCATGCGCCAGCCGATCTGCTGACCGATCCAGGTCGCGGCCGGCACGCCGCCAATATTGGCGATCGTGAGTCCCATGAACATGGTGGCGACCGCGCTCGCGCGCTTCTCGCGCGGCACGAGATTCGCCGCGACCACGGAGCCGATGCCGAAAAACGCGCCGTGGTTCAGGCTCGTGACAAGCCGTGCGGCGAGCAGCGTCCAGTAGCCGGGCGCCATGGCCGACAGCAGATTGCCGATCACGAAGATCGACATGAGCGCGATCAGCGCTCTCTTTGCGCGCAGTCTGCCGAAGGCGAGCGTCATCAACGGCGCGCCCAGCATGACCCCGAGTGCATAGGCGCTGATCAGCAGGCCGGCGGCGGGAATGGAGACGCCCACGCCGTTCGCGATCACGGGCAACAAGCCCATTGGCGCGAATTCGGTCGTGCCGATGCCGAACGCGCCGACAGCCAGGGCCAACAGTGCCCAGGTTGGTTTCATACCTGGTTTCATATCTATTCTCCCTGCAAATATCGCAATCGACGGATTGTCGGGCAGTGGACACCTGACAAACACCCTTCCGGCGGCAATTAAGTATTGACGGAGAAGCACGAATGCCGGTTCGCGCCGCCCCGGGCACATGGCGTGCTTCCTCTTGCCTTGGTACGAAGCTGACTGTTCGATAGATAACAAGGAGCCAAAATGAAAGCAAAAACACTCATCTGCGCGACCGCTCTCGCCGCAATCTGTGCGTCGCAAAGCGCCTACGCGCAAATTGCCGGACTGCAGCCGCTCGGCGGCACGGTCGAGCAAACCAATGCGCTGCTAAAAGGCTGGAGCGTGCGGCGCGCCCTGGTCGACGAGCCTGTCTACAACGATCTGAACGACAAGATCGGCAGCATCTATGACGTGATCATTTCGCCGGACCGCAAGGCAACGTATGCCGTCGTGTCGGTGGGCGGCTTCCTCGGCATGGGCAAGCACTTCGTGGCGATTCCGGTCGATCACTTCGAGATCCGCGACGGCAATCTGTTCCTCGCCGGCGCGACCAAGGATGCGCTGAAGTCGGTGCCCGAGTTCGAGTACAACAAGCTCGAAAAAGCGACCAAGCCGCGCAAGGTCAAGGTGGAATAACGGGACGTGGCAGGCCGTGATGCGGGAGTGAGACGGCTCGCTCCCGCAAAGGCCTTACAACAGCCTCGATTCAGCGATTGGCGGCCGTGACCAGTTGCAGCGGCGTTTCGATCACCCTCGACAGTTCGCTCTGCTTTTTCTGCTCGGTCACCGCCTTCAACGCCACGTCGACGCCGTAAATCGCCTGGCGAGCGGCGAACTGATTGATCGTGGCAAGCACGCGGCCATCGGCGAGCAGCGGCTTGATCGCGTCGATATCGTTGTAGCCGGTGATGTAGACGCCGCCCGTTCTGCCTGCGTCGCGAACCGCGTCGACCGCGCCCATTGCCATGTTGTCGTTGCCGCACAGCAAGCCGCGAATCTGCGGATGCTCGTTGAGCATCTTCGAGGCGACGTCGCGGCCCTTCCCGTACTCCCATTCGCCGGACTGAACGGCGACGATGCCGATGCCCGCCGCATTCATCGCGTCCCGGCAACCTTCCGTGCGTTGCTGCGCATTGCGATCGGCGGGACTGCCTTCAATGATGCCCACCTGATCGCCCGCATTGAGCCGCCCCGCCAGATAATTGCCGACCTGCTGCGCGCCCTTGCGATTGTTCGGCCCGACGAACGGCACGGAAATTCCGGCCGCGTCCTGCGACGCGTCATCGAGCGGGTTGTCGATCGCGATCATGATGATGCCCGCCTTGATCGCGCGAGCGACAACCGCGGTCAGCGCTTTCGAATCCGTCGGCGCGATGACGATCGCGTTCATCTTTGCCTTGATCATCTCCTCGACCATGCGGATCTGCCCGGCAGTATCGCTTTCGGTGGCCGTGGCGCGCATCGTCAAACCGAATTGCGACGCGAAATGCCGCTGGTAGTCCTGCGCGGCACTCGCCATCGCCACCGTGAATGGATCGGTCTGCGACTTCAGCACGAGCGCGATCTTGAGCTTGCCGCCCTGCGCAGCCACGGCGCCCACGGTGCCCACCGTGCCGGTGATGCCGGTGGCGGCCAACGCGGCGGCAAGCAACACGCGACGGCGCGTCTCCCGATAGGGCTTTCCTCGAGGCGTGTTCTGCATCATTGAATCTCTCCTTCTGGGGCGGGCCGACGAATGGCCGTGCCGCATTCGGATGAAAGCCGCTCGATACGCTCGCCACGCTGCTGTTTGCCGATCATCAATCGCCCTTCAGCGCCAGCAAACGGGCGGCGATGTCGTCGAACAACGGCCGGCTTTCGATCGCCTCGCTCAAGCAATTGTCCTTCAACTCCACCAACGCCGCTGCGGTGTCCGAGTGCGAATCCAGCCAGTCGCATCGTTCGAGCAGCTCTTCGAGCAGACAGCCATATGCCCTGACTTCGAGACGCTGAAGCGCGAGGCCGGTGTTCCGATCGCCGGGCGCATAGAAAGACGCCGCGCCGAAATCTCCCAGCAACGCGCGCCCGTGTCCGCCATACAGAATATTGTGGGCGTACAGATCGCCATGCATGATGCCTTGCTCATGCAGATGACGCGCCGCCGACGCCATACCGTATGCAATGCCCAATGCCGACGCCGCATCGAAACGCGTGTCGGCGCCGTACACATCGCGCGTGCAGGATTCGAGGCTCGGAGGACCGGCGAGGTTGCTGAACTGCGGATCGATCAGTTCCATCACGAGGCCATGCGTGCCTGCCGGATGGTCCTTCACCTTTCCCGCTACCGGGATCAGATTCGCATGATCGCCCGCACGAATGCAGGCCGCCATCTCGCAGTCCGGCAAGCCGTCGCTCGTGACTGCTCCCTTGAACAGCTTCACGGCGACAGCGCGGGACGCATCGCGACGGCCCGCAAGCTCCGCGCGATAGATGACACCGGAGGCGCCCTCGCCCAATGGCGCTTCGAGTTTCAACTCGTGCCATGGAATCGCGGCGATCGGCGTGTCGATCAGCGCCGCCGCCTCGAGCGCCTCGCTGAACGGATTGCCGGCGTACGCCAGCCACGAAAGCCGCGGCAGACGCAACAACCACGCAGGCAGTTCGCCGAGCTGATTCGCCGCGAGACGCAGCAATTCGAGCCGCGAGCAGTCGGCTAATGCCTCGGGAAGCATGCGCAGGCGATTGCCTGCCAGCATCAGCTTCTGCAATTGCGTACACCCGCCGATTTCGGCCGGCAGCGCTTCGATCTCGTTGTCGGTGAGGATCAGCCAACGTAGTTGCGGTGGGAGCGCGTTGCCGGAAACGCGCCGGATGCGGTTTGCCTTGAAGCCGACCATGCTCAATTGCGCACACTGACCCAGCACTTCCGGCAACTCGGTGAACGGGTTGTCGGAGGCGAAGAGAATGCGCAGCTTGCCCAGTCGTGGCAAATCGTCGGGAAGCGACGTGAGCGCGTTGCCCGACAGGTCGAGAACTTCCAGCGTGTCGGCCAGATCGAAAATCTCCCGGGGAAATTCCGTCAGCCCGCATGCCAGTTTGAGCCGGCGAGTACCCACGAGTTGTCCGGTCCGGAGTTGTTCAAGTGTTGTCGTCACAGTCGTAGTGGAGATGTCCGGTTGCCGGCGCGCTTCGTATCGAAGGTATCAATTCTACTGAGTCGCGAGCCTGACGCGAAAACGGTTGTACAGTGACGCTTCGTTCGCGTTCCCTTCAGCACAGCAGCCCAGCGATGGGCGAACGCTTGCAAGGGACCGGACAGCAAGATTCGGAGCGTCTTCAGAGAGCACAAGGCTGAAACTGTCGGATGTCGGCGCGTTTGCGGCGCGTTTGAGGCCCGCTGCGGCCCGCTCGCCGCGCGCATTCGCAGACTCGCCGTGCAGCATCTGTGCCTCCAAACCGTCAGGAGCAAGCAAAGTGACCTACGCCTACAAGTTGATGGACTCTCCCGTCGGCCAGTTGAAACTCGTTGCGAACGGCGAGCGCCTCGCTGCCATTCTGTGGGAGAACGACAAGCCGAACCGGGTGCGTCTTGGGGAATGGATCGAAGCGACTGATCGTCCAGTCCTGATCGATACGGAACGGCAATTGAACGAATATTTCGCCGGCACGCGGCGCGAATTCGACCTGCCGCTTACGTTCCAGGGAACGGACTTCCAGAAACAGGTCTGGGCCGCGCTGTTGACCATCCCGTTCGGCCAGACGCGCAGCTACGCGGAAATTGCCATGCAGATCGGCAACGTCAACGCGGTGCGGGCGGTCGGTGCGGCGAACGGCAGAAATCCGATCTCCATCGTGACGCCGTGCCACCGGGTGATCGGCGCGTCCGGTGAATTGACCGGCTTCGCGGGGGGCCTGGCGAACAAGATGTTTCTGCTGTCGCTCGAAGCCGGCCAGACTTCGCTGGAAGCGGAAGCCGACAGGCAAACCGATATGTTCGCGCTCGAAGAGAAGCCCGCGGTCGAGGCTCGGGCCAAATCCGAAGCCCAGACGAAACCCGCACGCCATGCGCCGAGCCGCGGCACGCAAAGTTCACTGTTCGGAAACTGAGCGGGCGCATGCCTCGCGACGAGCACGCCGCATTCGTCGTGCCGCGTTGAACGCGTCGTAACAGGGCACGTTGCCATGCGCATAGAAGCACCTATCCTTAAGAGGCCCTTGGGGCGTCAACAGGAGGATGACATGCGCATGCTTCTCAACATACGAATCCCGCACGAGCCGTTCAACACCATGGTGCGCGAAGGCAGCGTCGGGAACGTGATCCGACAAATACTGGAAGAGGCAAAACCGGAGACCGTCTACTTTACCGAGCAGAACGGGGCACGCGGGGCGGTGATGGTGGTGGATATCGACGCCGCATCATCGATTCCCGCACTCGCGGAGCCATGGTTTCTGAAATTCAACGCCGACTGTGAATTGCGTATTGCGATGTTGCCGGAAGACCTGATGAAAGCCGGACTGGAGAATCTCGGCTCGAAGTGGAAATAGCCCATGCCGTTGGCGGTTCCCGATTTGCACCGCCGACGGCTACGCAACTCCAAATGCACTATCCCGCGCGGTCAGCCGAGTTCGAACGAAGTCACGCCGAATATGCGTTCAATGGGAAGAGTGGGCGGTTCCTGCGTGTACATCCGCGCGGTTTCGAATACGCTCGTCATGCCGTGCCGTTCGGCCAATGCGACCGCTTCTGCGTTGATCTCCGGCACGTCGAAGAAAAACGCTTCGCCCGGAATGCTCGACATCAACCCGGAGAACAGCTCGCTGGCAATCTCCACGTTGTCCGCGAACAGCGGGCCGATCTTGCTGCCGCTCCTGCAACGCCGCAATACGCCGTAACCGACAAGCTGCCCGTCGCGCACCGCGACTCGTGCAATCGCATCAGGTTGCGCAAGCCATGCGGCGAGAAAACGCTCACGCGCAGCGGGGAAGCATTGCCGATCGTAGTGGTTCAACACTTCGAAAGGCAGCGCCGAGGCGTTCAGCAATCCGGCATGTGCGTCGCCCTGAACGACGCCTTGCGCAATGCCCTGAAAGCGGATGTTGCGATACGCAAGCTGAAATCCGGACTTTTTGTAGTTCGCCTGCTGAGCGACCACGCCATCCAGACCGACGTTACGGTTTCGCAGATACGCCATGCCGTGTTGCCAGACACACATACCTAAACCTCGACCGCGAAACGCCTCCTTCACGATATAAAGCCCGATGAAGCCAAAGGTCTCTCCGTACGCGACAGCGGATAGACAGGCCACTGGCTCGCCGCGCCATTCGCCGATGAAGAACCCGTCCGGGTCGGCCGCGCGAAAACAGGCAGCGTCGTGCAGACCGGGGTTCCAGCCTTCCTGCGCGGCCCATTCCACCGCCAAAGCGAGGTCGTCGGCCGACATACTGCGCACGACGAAATCCTCGTGCCCGTTGCGCTTCGTCATGATCGTTTAGCCCACTGTTCCTGGCACATCGCCGCCTCACTCGTGGCGCTCAGAAGCGGGCGAAGAAAGCCCGCGCCGCCAACATGCAGAACGACGCCACCAGTCTGCCGTGATAGGCACGCAATACCGCCGCTGCTCCGCCGTCGGTCGCGCCGCCGGCGACAGCCTGACTCGCGACTTCCGCCTTCGCGCTCGCGAAACCCTGTCTGATCGGCGCGTACGGATCGCCGGGCCCGGCGACGGCGGAATCCACATCCAGCACGGACGTGAGTCCCGCAGGCACCTTGGCGTTCTGCCAGTATGCCTGCTCGATACGCGCGTTGAAAAAGAACACAGTGGGATCGGACTGGCCGCCGCACAAAAGGACAGGGGCGCGCGGCAACCAGTTGCGTAAGTCGTTGCGCTTGAACGCCTGACGCAACGGATGCCGCGGAGCCGTTGCCGGCTCCATCGCCGCGGTCGCGTTGGGAAATGCGCCGTCGGGATTGGCGGCCGCATCTTCGAGCAGCGTCAGGCGATAAGCGTTGCGCACGAGGTTGGCCTTGCCGAAGCCTGCCGCGAATAGCGGCATCAGTACAGGCGGCGTCAATGGCGGCACGGCGGGCGGCGTGATCGAGGCAAACTGCGGCGCGGGCGGCACGCTGCTGAAGAGTTGCGTCGACGGCAGCTTGCCCGCGGCGATCAGCTGATTGAGCGGCTGTGCGTTCGGCAGCAACGTCTCGATACCGGACGCGTAGGCGGCGTCGTAAAAGTCGCCGGGCCGGCGGTAGATATTCTCGTAGGCGCGCTGGTAACCGGTCACGATCAACGTCGCGAAGAGCGTCGAGCCCAGGTTGACCGCGCCTTCAATCAACGCGTCGGCGATAGCAGCGAGTGCATATGGACCAGAGCCCGGCGCGGATGCGGTCACGTTGATGCCGGCCGCCTGCAACGCGCGATGCGTCGCCAATGCAACGAAGCCGCCTTGCGAATAGCCGGTGACGAATAGCTTGCCGTTCTCGCGTGCGCTTCGGTCGGGCTTCACGTCGGCTAGCGCGAGCCGCGCCGCCCGCAGCGAATCGATCATATCGGCGGATTGCTGATCGGCGTTCAGATAGGGGTGGTACGGGAGATCGGAGCCGGCGTAGCCCGCGTAGTTGCTCGCCACGACGAGATAGCCGTGCGCCGCATACATGGCCGCCACGCTAATGCCTTCCCCTGCGCCGTCGCCATTGCCCGGATCTGTTTGCGTGAGATCGGCGAGGTTGTAGTTGCGGTACGCGGTGGTGCCGTGCGCGTAGAGCATCAGTGGAAGCGCTCCGCTGCATGCCGCCGCACGTCCCGAAGGGATCATCAACGCGCCGCTTGCATGAGTGGGTTCGCCCGCGCCGCCGATGGTGCGGTAGCGAAAGCTCACGATCTCGATGCCGCATGCGGGCTCGCCAGCAATCCGCGCGAGGTGCCGGCCACCCGCGCTCGAAGCCAGCAATGTCGACAACTCCTGAGCGGTCAGCGTCAACGTGACGTGATGGTCGAGAAGCTCGCCGCGCGCAGTGCCTGCTTCGTTGCAACTGGAGTCGGCATGCGCCGTGACACTCGTGCCCAACGTGAACCAGGCCAGCAGTCCGAGGGCCGCGTTTCGCATCGCTACAGACATGTGGAAACTCCGGCTTGTTGGTGTCACGTCGAGTGGGCGGCTTTCCAGAGTGAGATGAGTATAGGTAAACGGAGCGGCACGCCGCCAAGGTCAGGCCGTCCGCTTCGGCAAGACGGGAGGCGTGCCGCTCGTGTTCATCAGCCACTTCAGAGGCACGATGGACCACTGCGCCCGGCCGTGACCGACGGCCTCGCGCAAGCTCGCAAAGTGATCGCCAGCGGTGAGCTTAAGCACTGAACCCGGCGAGGCCGGGTCGGTTGCCGATCTCGCCGCTTACTTCCACAAGGTGCGGCCGAAAAACGTCAGCGTGCGGTCCCACGCCAATTGCGACCAGACCGGATCGAACTGCGTCCGCGCGATGCGGCCCGGGCCGACGGCTTGTTCGTTGGCAAAGCCGTGGTGCGCGAGATAGCGGTAAAACTCCACGTCGACATTCGCGCCCTTCAGCTTGGCCTCCAGCGCATCGACCGTTTCTGCCGTGAAGAACTCGTCTTGCGTGGCCCAATGACCGATCATCGGCACCGTGATTTTCGATGCGTCGACGTACTCCAACGGAGGGAAGCCATACCAGACCACCCCGGCCGACACTTCGGGAACATTGCACAGCGCCAGCAAGGTCAGCGCGCCGCCCATGCAAAAGCCCGTCACGCCGACTTTCGCCGCATGCTGCTTCAGATACTGAGCCGCGCCGCGCACATCTTGCGTCGCCGCGTCGCCGAAATCGAGCCCGTCGAGCAAGTGGTGGGCCTCCGCCTCTTCCACCGTGGTTTTGCCGCGAAAAAGATCGGGCACCAGCGCCACGTAACCGGCCTGCGCGAGCCGGTCCGCCACGCCGCGAATCTGGTCGTTCACGCCCCACCACTCCTGAATCACGACGATGCCGGGCGCGCCCTCCAGCTTTTCCGGCTTGGCCAGATAACCCTGGATCTGCTTGCCGTCGGGACGGCTGAACGTGATCATCGAACCCGCTGTCTGTGTCATCAGTTGCTCCTCGAAGTAGACGAAGCCGCTAGCATAGCTCCAGTGCGGGCGGTTCTGCAGACTCGGCGCCGGCTCGGCCTGGCCGCGGCGATCAGTAGGATTTGTAGGGAAGGAATTTGCCGCTGAGCACCACCTTGACCCGGTCGCCGTTCGGGTTCGGTTCACGCTGGATATCCATCGAAAAGTCGATCGCGCTCATAATGCCGTCGCCGAATTCCTCGTGGATCAGCTCCTTGATCGTCGTGCCGTACACGCTGACGATCTCATACCAGCGATAGATCAGCGGATCGGCCGGAACCGCCGTCGGCAGCGAGCCCTTGTACGGGACGATTTGCAGCCAGGCGGTCTCCTCGTCGGTCAGGTCGAACAGTTCGCGAGCGACGGCGGCCTGTTTCGCATCGAGCGTCATCTGGCCGAGCATGGCCGCGGTCGTCCACTCCTTGCTCCGGCCGATCTTCGCGGCGATCTCTCCCCACGTTAGCTTGCTGTTGACTTTCGCGGCGATGATTTTCTTCGTGACGTCGTTGCGATCCATGATGGAGTCCTCCGTGAAGATCGGGCGATACGCGCATGAGAGACGTTGAGAGATAGTACTCAAGACGAAATAAGCGCGCTCGCCGCGACATGCCGCGCGTCAGGTCGGGAAACAGCACGGCCGGTCGAGGTCGGCAATCGGGCCCGGCTGAGTCGGCTCCCGGTTCAGCAGCGCCCGCGTCTGCCGGCACGAGGTCGGAACGTCCATCCCGGCGAACAGCGCGAATCAGCCGAAATGGTCTGCTGCCTGTTCGACGGACTGCGCGGCAACGGGGACGGTCAGGCGACGGCCGATCACACCGAAGACCAGCCCGCGGCGTGCCATTCGAATCGCCGCACCGGGCGGCCACGGGCGGCTTGCCCGCTAGAATCGCTCGAGCACGCCGAACTGCACACCCGCGACCGGCGCGCCCGGATAGGCGACCGGCAGCCCGGTCACGTTGACGCCGCGCAGGGTGAAGCTGGCGCCGTCGTGATTCGACAGATACGCCGCACTGAAATAGAACAGTAAGGCGGAAGAAAAGTTATATTCGAACGCCAGGCTGAACTGATCAGCGCTCGCGCCCGCACCGGCGAAGTCGCGCACATGCGCGTAGCCCACCGAAGCGCGCGCATTCGAGGAAAAGCTATATTGCGCCGAGAGTGCCCCACCCGCGCCGTGATAGAGCGGCGTGCCGCCATCGCCATTGAAGAAGGCGAGCCAAACCCGCACTTTGCCGACCCCGTAGGTCGCACCGCCGAGATTCGCGCGCAGTGCGCCCGCGCCGTGTGTCTGCTGACGCGCGTAGAGCAGCCTCAACTCGTCGAGCTGATAGGCGGCGGTGACGTAGTAGCCGTCGATGCCGTTGCCGTCGTTTTCCGCCGGGTCACGCGTGGCCATCATGACAGTGCCGCTGAATCCGCCGACGAGCGGTGACAGATACGTGATCGCGTTGCTCGCGTAGGGCGTGATCTTCGACAGGTTGTTGAGTCCGGACGCAATCGTGCCGGCGCCGAACGCGTCGAGATCGCCCTTGAACGGGATATAGATCGGCGAGTATTGCCGGCCGAACCGCATCTCGCCCCAGCCGCTGCGCGTGCCGATCCACGCCTGGCGGTTGAACAGAAGACCGGGACTCTGAAGCGAGCCGTCGACCGAGCTGAAGCCGTTTTCCAGCGTGAAGACCAGATCGGTGCCCGCGCCGAGCGGCTCGCTGCCGCGCAAGCCAACCCGCGAGCCGCGATAGGCGCCCGAGTCCAGACGCGGCGTCCACCCGGATCCGGGATCGGTTATTTCGAGGCTGGTGTCGAGCACGCCGTACAGCGTGACGGAGCCCGCGCTCGCGCCCGGCGCGGCCAGGCTCTGCGCGCAAAATAGCAGCGCCAAACCGCCGACGCCTGCACGCCAACTCGAGCGGCGGCGCCAGGTGGCAAGCTGTGCCAAAGGCGCCCACTTTCGTGGTGGCTCATTCAGTGAATATCTCGCGGCGCCGACCAGATGAAGTCCTCCGTAGGGATGTCCAACGTGCGCTCGCGAAACGATAACCTGGCATGTTCAGACAGGCCGCTCGCCGGACCAGTTGCGAACATAACAGACCTGAGCCAGTTTGCAATTTTCGGCTCGATGGTCCGAGCCGTTCTCCGCGTTGCGCGCACGTTGCTGATCCCCCTGGCTCAGTGCTTCCCGTACTCGTCATGGCGGTGCCACCAGACCCCCGTTTCGTTGCGTCCCTTGGGTGCACGGTCGAGCCACTGGTACATGCCCCATAGCGCATCCACACCGCGCCCGTATGCCGAATACGTGTGGTACACGACACCGTCTTCGAGCACGAACGCGCTCATGCCGGGCCTGTCGAGCGAATAGGTCGGCGCATCGGTTCCGCAGGCGGCCGCGAACTCGACGACGGGCGCCGGGGCCGGCACCACGTCCATGGCATGGCCGCCGCGCTGGAAGTTATAGTCGACGCTGCCTTCGCGTTGTTGCTGCTCGGTGAACGAGACATTCACGTCGAAGTTGAAGTCGCTGCCGGCCGAGGACGCCCACGGAAATGTCCATCCCATGCGCCGCTTGTATGCCTGCAGCTTCGCGAGCGGCGCCCGCGATACCGCCGTCAGCGTGACATCGTGATTCGCGAGGTGGACGACAGACCCGGCGAAGCCGTCCGCGACCGCCGAACACGACGGGCATCCCGCCGTGTAGTCGGGACCGAACATGAAGTGATAGACGAGCAACTGCGAGCGTCCTGCAAAGAGCCCGGCCAGCGAGACGCTTCCTTCATCGGTCTCGAATCGGTATGCCTTGTCGATGCGGACCCAGGGCAGCGCCTGGCGCTGCCGGGCCAGTTCGTCGCTCTGCCGCGTGAGCGCTTTTTCGGCTTCGAGCAATTCGAGCCGCGCTGCTAGCCATGCTTCCCGTGTACCGGTGGTGTGTGTCGTCGCCATGCCTCTCTCCTTGGTTCGCTGTACGAAGTCCCGCGCGAAATGCTGCGGGGTGTCGTGCTAGATTAGCCGCGTGCTTCAGACCAAGGGAGTGACAAGTGTGACGGGATTCGCGTAGACCATGGACTCGCTAATGACGGCAGCAGCGCGCGCGCTCGCAGCGGGCGATCCGCTCGGCGCGCTCAATCGCGTGGCGTTGCGCGACGACGCGCCCGCGCTCGCGCTGCGCGGCATCGCCATGGCGCAACTCGGCGATCTGGTTCGCGCAAAGGCGCTCGTGCGTAGCGCGGCGCGCGCGTTTGGCGCAAGGGAGCCGGTGGCCCGCGCACGATGTGTCGTCGCCGAAGCCGAGATCGCGCTCGTCTCGCGCGATCTGAACTGGCCCACGAAAACGCTGGAGGCGGCACGCGTCACGCTCGAAGCGCACGGCGACCGGCTCAACGCCGCGCATGCGCGCTATCTCGAAGTCCGCCGCCTGCTGTTGATAGCTCGCCTCGACGAGGCCGAACGCGCGCTTGCCGGTCTTGACCCCACGCCATTCCCGCCGGCCTTGAGAGCCGCGCATGAACTGGTCGTGGCCGGTGTCGCGCTGCGCCGCCTGCAGACCCGCGCGGCACGCGCCGCGCTAGAGCGCGCGAGGCGTGCCGCGGGTCTTGCGGGTATCCCCGCACTGATCGCGGAGGTCGACAACGCCGCACTCGTTCTGAACACGCCCGCGGCGCGACTCATTGCGCGTGCCGAAGAACGCCCGCTGCTGCTCGACGAGGTAGAAGCGTTACTTGCATCGAAAGCTTTGATCGTGGACGCGTGCCGTCACGTCATACGCGAGACAGGCGCGGTGATCTCGCTCGCCGGCCGTCCGGTGTTGTTCGTGCTCGCCCGCGCACTCGCCGAAGCGTGGCCGGAGGATGTGCCGAGAGACGTACTCGTCGCGCGAGCCTTCCGGGCCAAGATTGCCGACGAATCGCACCGCGCGCGTCTGCGGGTCGAACTCGGTCGGTTGCGTTCGGTGCTCCGCGCGGTGGCCGGCGTGAGCGCGACGCGGCGCGGCTTCATGCTGATGCCACGACACGCGCAAGAGGTCGTGGTGCTGGCGCGGCCTGTCGAGGATAAACACGCGCCCGTACTCGCCTTGCTTGCCGACGGCGAGTCGTGGTCGAGTTCGGCCCTCGCCCTCGCGCTCGGCGCGAGCCAGCGCACCGTGCAGCGGAGCCTCGATACGCTCGCGGTGCAAGGCAAGGTGCAATCCGTCGGCAAAGGCCGCGCGCGCCGCTGGATGACCCCGCCTATGCCTGGATTCACGACGACCTTGTTACTCCCTGCGCCGTTGCCGATTGATTAGGATGGCAACACGAAAACCACGAGGGAACAGTCATGAAACGATCAGCCGCCGAAATCATCAATGAGTACGGTCCCTTTCCGGGCGTCGAAAAAGTGCATGGCGTCACGTACGACGGCCAGCATGTCTGGTTCGCAGCGGGCGACACGTTGAACGCGTTCGACCCGGAAAGCGGCAAGACGCTCCGTTCGATCGATGTCGCCGCGCACGCAGGCACCGCCTTCGACGGCAAGCATCTATTCCAGATCGCCGAAGACCGCATCCAGAAGATCGATCCCGATACCGGCCGCGTGCTCGCCACGATCCCCGCGCCAGGCGGCGGAGGCGACTCGGGGCTCGCATGGGCCGAAGGGTCGCTGTGGGTCGGGCAGTATCGGGAGCGCAAAATCCATCAGGTCGATCCGCAGACGGGCGCGGTTTTGCGCACCATCGAATCCAACCGCTTCGTGACCGGCGTTACATGGGTGGACGGCGAACTCTGGCACGGCACGTGGGAAGGCGATGAAAGCGAATTGCGGCGCATCGATCCGCGCAGCGGCGAAGTTCAGGAGCGGCTCGAGATGCCGTCAGGAGTCAGCGTGTCGGGACTCGAATCCGACGGCGGCGACCGCTTCTTTTGCGGCGGTGGAAGTAGCGGCAAAGTGCGCGCCGTGCGACGGCCCAAATGAACCGGCGGATGCGTGCCGATTCCACTCGCGAGCCATGATCGCCCTATGGATCAGCGCGGATTCGGCTCGCGTCCCGGCAAGTCCTGCAACAGGTTCATGAACGCCCGCACCTTGGCGCTCAACAGACGCCGCGAGTTGTAAAGCGCCCAGATTTCAACCTGCGGCCCGTCCGCCACGCCCCAACAGACGAGCCGTCCTGCCGCCACATCCTGCTCGACCAGCAGCTTGGGCAAAAGCGCCGCGCCCACGCCGTCCACCACCGCGTCACGCACCATCAGCAGCGACGAGAGGCGCAGCACCGGCATCGGCGCGAGCGTCCACAAGCCGGTTTCGGTGCGGACCGTCCAGATCGCGCCCGGCGACGCCGCAGCCAGCACGATTGCGGGCACCTGCAAGGCGGCGGCATCGCCGGCCGCCTGGGCAGGCATCGACAAAGTGGGTGCGGCGACCAGGAGCCGGTCGTCGCCGTAAATGCGCCGCCCCACGAGTTGCTCGTCATGCGGTGGATTGATGCGGATCACGAGGTCATAGCCGTCCTCCACCGGATCGACGATCCGGTCTTCCGCTATGACTTCGAGTTCGACCTGCGGATAGGCCAACGCGAAACGCGCCGCGATCCGGCCTAGCACCACATGCGAGAACACGATCGGCGCGCTGATCCGCAAGCGCCCGCGCGGCACCGGCGCGCGCGACGCCACCGCTTCGCCCGCCTCCTGGATCTCCGCCATCGGCCCGCGCGTGCGCTCGTGCAGCACGAGACCTTCTTCCGTCAGCCGCAACCTGCGCGAGCCCCGCTCGATCAGCCGCACGTTGAGCGCTTCCTCGAGCTCGGCCACGCGCCGCGACAGCGTGGCCTTGGGGCGGTCGAGCGCCCGGCTGGCTGGCCCGAATCCGCCATGCAGCGCAACGGCGTTGAAATCAGCAAGCGACGTCAAATCCATGATCGTTCCAAATATGAGACGAGGTGTCTGAATTTTTGCACTATCGCCACTTAAATGGAACACCTATTGTGTGTCTACGGGCTGACTCACAGTCCATCCAACCTTAGGAGAAAGATCATGGCAATCCTCGTAACTGGCAGCACCGGCGTAGTTGGCACTCAGGTTCTCGACCATCTGTCCGGCAGCGGCGCGCAAGTCCGCGCGCTGACTCGCACGCCGGAGAAAGCGCAATTTCCGGACGGCGTCACGGCGGTTCAGGGTGACCTGTCCGACGTGGACGGATTGCGGCGCGCGATGAACGGCGTCAGCACACTGTTCCTGCTCGCGCCCAACGCCGCCGACGAACTCACGCAAGCGCTGCAAGCACTGAGCGTGGCGCGCGAGGCCGGGGTGAAAGGCGTGGTGTATCTGTCGGTGTTCAAAGGTGCCGACTATGTCGACGTGCCGCATTTCACCAGCAAGCACACAGTCGAGCGGATGATCGAACAATGCGATCTGCCGGCCACGGTATTGCGTCCCGCGTATTTCATCCAGAACGACGTGCGCCAGAAAGAGCCTTTACTGACGCACGGCGTGTACGGCATGCCGATCGGCGCCAAAGGTATTTCCATGGTCGATGTGCGCGATATCGGCGAGGCGGCGGCGCGCGAACTGCTGCGCCGCGAGCGTGCCGCGGACCGTTTGCCGCGCGAAACGTATGAGCTGGTCGGCCCTGAGGCGATCACCTCGGAAAGCGTGGCGTCGATCTGGGCCGACGTGCTCGGGCGCGCGGTGCGTTATGGCGGCGACGATCTCGACCTGCTGGAACAACGTCTGAAGGCGGTTGCGCCGGGCTGGCTCGCGTACGACATGCGCCTGATGATGAACCGCTATCAGCAGGACGGCGCGGTCGCATCGAAAGCGGAAATCGATCATCTCGCGGCGTTGCTGGGCCGCCAACCGCGATCGTATCGGGACTTCGCGGTGGAGACGGCGGCGGCCTGGGCGAAGGGGTAAGCGCTAGCGCGCGCGTCGCTTGCCTACGCTCGCCTGCAAACGAGCCGATAATCGCATGACCGACAGGAAGGAGACGCCACGGTCATGCGCAATCTCGACGAGAACACGATCACGGAAGCGGTTCTGGCACGCCACGCCCACGCGGATGATGAGCGTCTGAAGACCATCGTCACGAGCCTCGTGCGGCATCTGCATGCCTTTGCGCGCGAAGTGAACCTGACCGAGAGCGAATGGGAACAGGGCATCCGTTTCCTGACCGACGTGGGCCATATCACCGACGACAAGCGCCAGGAATTCATCCTGCTCTCGGACACGCTGGGTTTGTCGATGCTCGTCACGGCCATGGCGAACCGCAAGCCGCCGGGCTGCACGGAAGCAACGGTATTCGGGCCGTTTTTCGTCGAAGGCGCGCCCGTCTATCGAAATGGCGACGACGTGTCCAACGGCGCGCACGGTGAGCCCTGCTTCGTCGCGGGGACCATCAGGGGCGCGGACGGCGAAGCGGTGGCCAACGCTCGCATCGACGTCTGGCAGGCCGACGCAGACGGCTTCTACGACGTCCAGCACGGCGGCGACGATACGCATCGGGCGAGAGGCGTGCTCCATAGTCTCGCGGACGGGCGCTATCACTTTCGCTCCATCGTCGCCGAGCCTTATCCGATTCCTCACGACGGACCGGTCGGGCGCATGCTCGAAGCGCTGGGGCGGCATCCGTGGCGCCCGGCGCATCTGCATTTCATGATCACGGCGCCTGGCTACGAGCGCCTCGTGACCCACGTGTTTCGCGAAGGCGATCAATATCTCGATTCGGATGCGGTGTTCGGCGTGCGCTCGTCCCTGGTCGCGCAGTGGAACCGCCATGAGGCAGGCACGGCGCCGGACGGGACGTGTATGGACACGCCGTTCAGCACGCTTGAATTCGATTTCGTGTTGAACCGATCCGTTTGACGCGGGTCACTTTCGTGGTACAGCAATTTTCTTGCATGGGACATGCAGGCGCGTTCAGCTCGCGGGGCACATCGGTCGCAGAACCGCTCCGCGTCAACAGGCATTCAATTATCGAGCACGACTCTCATGGAAAAACGAGCACTCATCATTGGCGCGAGCGGCATTGTCGGCGGCAATCTCGCGGACCGGCTGCTTTCGGGCGGCTGGCACGTCGCCGGACTCTCGCGCGGCCGCACGCCGGTGTCGCCGGCCATCGAATCGATTACGGCCGATCTGCAATCGGCCGAGTCCGTTGGCGAGGCGCTCGCCGGCAAGCAGTTCAGTCATGTGTTCCTGACCGCGTGGTCGCGCCAGGCCACGGAGAAAGACAACATTCGCGTGAACGGCGCCATGGTGCGTCACGTGATGGACGCGGTGGGTCCGGCAGGCACGCTCGAACACGCCGCACTCGTGACAGGACTGAAGCATTACCTCGGCCCGTTCGAAGCCTATGCGACCGGCGCCGTGCCGATCACGCCGTTTCGCGAGGAACAAGGCCGCCAGCCCGTGGATAACTTCTACTACGAGCAGGAAGACCGTTTATTCGACGCCGCGCAACGCTACGGTTTCAGTTGGAGCGTGCATCGTCCGCATACGATCATCGGCTTTGCGCTCGGCAATGCAATGAACATGGGCGTGACGCTCGCCGTCTACGCGACGCTGTGCAAGCAGACCGGCCAGCCGTTCATCTTCCCCGGCTCGGCGGCGCAATGGAACAGCCTCACCGACATGACCGACGCGCGGCTGCTCGCGCGCCACCTCGAATGGGCCGGCACGTCCGCGAACGCGCGCAACGAAGACTTCAACGTGGTCAATGGCGACGTGTTCCGCTGGAAATGGATGTGATCGCAAATCGCCGGTTACTTCGGCATAGAAGCCGTACCGTTCGATGGCGAGGTGCGTCCACTCGAAGGCCGCATGCAGGACGCCGGCCAGGCATGGGCCGAGATCGCCACGCGCTTCGGCCTGAAAGAAGCCGACATCGGCAAACTCGCCTCGTGGTGGCACACCGACGCGGACCTCGGCCGTCCGATGGAAGTGCTCACGGATATGACCAAGAGCCGCAAGGCCGGCTTCCTCGATTATCAGAGCACGCCCGATTCCTTCTTCGCGTTGTTCGACCGGTTGAAGGCGGAGCGGATCATTCCGCAATGACACCGCAGTAACACCGCAGTAATACGCGCGGGCAGTCTAGCGCCTTCGATCGAACAGGGGCGACGCGTGGCTCGCGGCGGCGAGTTCCGAGGCCGCCGCAAGCAACGTCGGGCCGAGGCTGGCCATGCGTTTTTCGTCGAGCCTCACGAGCGGTCCCGCAATACTGATCACCCCCATCGCCGGATAGCCGCGCCGCTGCACGGGCGCGGCCATCGCCGTCATGCCGGGGGCGAAGACTTCGTTGATCGTCGCGTAACCTCTTTCACGCGCGGCGTGCACGAACTTCAGCAGTCCGTTGATCGTGGTCGGCGCGTTGGGACCATATTGCTTCGGCTGTCCGAACCCCTGCCGCGAGACGAGTTCGAGCGCGCGCTCGTCGGTCATGGTCATCATCCATGCGTGGCCGGTGGCGCTGCATGAGAGGATCGTGTCCATGCCCATGTCCGGGTCGTAGCGCAAGCCCTTCAGCGCGCCCTGCGCCTTAGCGACCCACGTCAGCCGGTCGCCGTCCACGATCGCGAGCCGCACCAGTTCGCCGGATGTTTCCGCGAGCCTGTCGAGCATGGTCTGCGCGATGTCGACAATGCCGGAGGTCGCGAGAAAGCCGAGCCCGAGGCCGACGAGCTTGGTGGTGAGCACGTAGTCGCCATGCTCGCGCAACTGCCGCACATAACCGCATTGCTTCAGATCGACGAGCAGTCGATGACATGCGCTACGCGGAATATCGAGTTCATCCGCGATCATCGCGAGTGGCGTTCCCTCCATTTGCGTGGCGAGAAATTCGAGTACCGCGAGGGTACGCTCCGTGACGCCGGGCATATCGGTCTCCATGTTCTTTCAACTGCTTCGCGCAGCAGTCTTGCACATTATGAGATGAAATTCCACCCTGGAACGGCATCCCACCTAGGGGTGCTAACCTTGCTTCCAAGGCGGCGCGACGTGCACAGCGCGACGAAAACGCCCCGAGTTCATCGATCAGACAAGAGAGCGGGAAACGGTAGGCGGCGACCATCGCTCGCGACCTGCATCCCGTGCGGCGACGGTTAAGGAGACAACATGATTCAGGAAACGCAGCAAGGCACGCATGCCTCGATGCGCACGCGAGCAGTCACGGCGGCGGCCGTCGGCACCGCGCTCGAGTGGTTCGACTTCACGCTTTATGGCGCATTGGCCGCCACGGTTTTGCCCAAACTATTTTTCCCGTCGATGGATTCGACGTCCGCCCTGCTCGCTTCGCTCGCGACCTTTGGCGTAGGGCTCGCCGCGCGGCCGCTCGGTGCGATCATCTGCGGCCATTTGGGCGATAAGCTCGGACGGCGCAACCTCATGCTGGGCACCGTCACGGTGATGGGTCTCGCCTCGATGCTGATGGGTCTGCTGCCGACCTACGCGAGCATCGGCGTATGGGCGCCGGTTCTGCTGGTGCTGCTGCGCATTCTGCAAGGCTTCGCGCTGGGTGGCGAGTCGACCGGCGCGCAATTGATGGCGATCGAACACGCCAGCCCCGAGCGGCGCGGCAAGTACTCCGGGCTGCTGGGCCTGTGCTCGCCGCTCAGCCAGATCATGGCCAACGGCGTGCTGCTGCTACTGTCGTCCACGATGTCGGCGCAGGCATTCGATTCGTATGGCTGGCGCATCCCGTTCGTGCTGAGTTTTGTTCTCGTGGTGGTCGGCGTGTATATCCGCTTGCGCGTCAGCGAGACGCCCGCCTTCGTCGCGCTGCGCAAAACGGAGGTCGTGCATGTGGGCAGCCCGTTGCGCGATGCGCTGCGGTTGCACTGGAGAACCGTTCTGCGCTGGATGCTGTTCTTCTGTGGGCCTGCGGCGATCTTCTATCTGATCGTGGTGTTCTCGCTCAGCTACATCACGAAGACACTCGCGATCCCGAAGCAAACCGGCTTTCTTCTGCTGATGGGCGCCAATGTCTGTGCGATCGTCGGCGCGCTCGCCGGCGGCATGCTCAGCGACAAAATCGGCCGCAAGAAGGCGCTCGCGATCGGTTCCACCGCGACCCTGCTGATGCTCTTCGTGTACTTCCAGATTCTGGACACCAAAAGCTTCGTGCCGATGCTCGCGGCGATGGGCTTCTTCCTCGGCTTCACGCAGTTTCAAAGCGGCATTCAGCCGGTCGCCTTCGCCGAAGCGTTTCCGACCAATGTGCGTTATTCCGGCTCCGCGCTCGCCTATACCGGCGCGAATCTGGTGGCGGGCGGACCGATGCCGGTGCTGGCCGTGTGGCTTTTCTCTGTCTGCAATGGCTCACCGTGGGGCGTCGTCGCGGTCTGTGTGGTCTTCAACGTGATTTCGCTCGTGATGATCCTGACCGCGCGTGAAACGCTCGGCATCGACATGAACCGCGCCGACTCGACGGCCGCCGTCACGGGCGCGGCGGACTTTGCGCCGGCGGCCGTGGGCAACAGCCATCGCTCGTGATACGCACGGCGCCGAGGCGTCACGGTGAATATCGAATTTTTGCAAACAGGCGACAGAACAATGACTGACCTCGTATATGTATTGAACGGCTCGAACCTCAACATGCTCGGCAAGCGCGAGCCGCACCTGTATGGGACGACCACGCTGGCGCAAATCCAGCAGCAGGTGGAGACGCTCGCGGCGCGGCTGGAACTCAAATGCGAGTTCCGCCAGACCAACAGCGAAGCCACCATGGTCGACTGGTTGCAGGAAGCGTTCGAGCGCGACGCCGCGGTGATCATCAATCCGGCGGGCTTTTCGTTCGCGTCGGTGCCGGTCTTCGACGCGGTCAAGCTGATCGAGCAACCGTTAATCGAACTGCACATCACCAACATTCACAAACGCGATGAAACCTATCGTCACTCGCTAATCTCGCGCGCGGCGACCGGCGTGATTTGCGGCCTCGGCGCAAACGGCTATCTGGTCGCGCTGCAAGCGATGGCGATGGCGCTCGGCAAGAGTCCGAGCTTCGGCTAAGGCAGCCAGCGCAGATGGGCGCGCGGAACGCAAGCGCGCCTTTCTTTTCCGCCCCGAATTTCACCAATCAGGCCGCGCCACTGTGCGCGGCTTTTTTTGCCCAAAATTCCTGCGATTAGTTTCGCCCAGGGAAAACCCGTATAATCCCCACCAAGAGGTCAGACAACTAGAGGACATGGTTCGTCAAGACCCTGACCTGCGCCATTCGCGCAGCGCCGACCTTGCAAAGCTTTCTCTCTCAAGCCCGTGAATCCGACCGCCACCGCCCTGCCGTTCCGCAACGCCCTGTTCGCCATGCTCGGCATCGGCCTCGTCAACATGCTGGTCGCACTCGACCAGACCGTCGTCAGCACCGCACTGCCTTCCATCGTCGCCGAGTTGCACGGCTTCGAGTACTACGCGTGGATCGCGAGCGCCTACCTGCTGGCCTCGGTCGTGACCGTGCCGGTGTTCGGGCGGCTCGGCGACTACTTCGGCCGCAAGCGTTTCGTGATTGCCGCGGTCATCACGTTCACGGTGGCGTCGGTGCTCTGCGGCGTCGCGAACGACATGCTGTTTCTCGTGATCGCGCGCGGCCTGCAAGGCGTGGGTGGCGGGATGATGGTCGGCACGGCATTCGCTTCGATACCCGATCTCTTTCCCGATCCTCGGGCGCGCGTGCGCTGGCAAGTGGTGATGGCCGCCGCTTACGGCATCGGCACCGCGGCGGGACCGTCGCTCGGCGGCTGGATGAGCGAACACTGGGGCTGGCGCTCCACCTTCCTGATCAACTTGCCGGTCGGCGCGGCGGCGCTCTATTTCATCTGGGCGCATCTGCCCGCCTTCCGGCGTCCGCATGAAGGCGAAGTGAAGATCGACTGGCTCGGCGCGGCGCTGGTCGCCGCCGTGCTCGGCGGTCTGCAGGCTTTCATCGAAGCCGTGCCGAAAGACGGCCTCACCGCAGGCACGCTCACGCTGGCGGCCTGCGTGATCGTCGGTGCGATTGCCTTGCTGATATGCGAAAAGCGCGCCACGCATCCGATCATTCCGCTCGACCTGTTCAAGGACCCGCAACTCGTCACGCTATTCACGCTCGGCATGCTGTCGGGCTTCGTGATGTTCTCGCTGATCTTTTTCGCGCCGCTGCTGCTGCAAGGCGGCTTCGGATTGTCGCCGCAGCAGGCCGGCCTGCTCGCCACACCGATCGCCGCCTGCATCGCGCTCGGCAGTCTGCTGAATACGCGTATCGTCATTCACATGAAGAAGCCCACGCAGATCCTGTCGATCGGCTTCGCGCTGCTGTTGTTCGCCTCGATTGCGCTCGCGTTTGCGAATCCGGACACGCCGCATGTGTGGATCGAATTGCCGATGGCCGCGGTCGGCATCGGCCTCGGCTTCATCCTCAACAATCTGAACGTGTTCGGCCAGGAGATTGCCGGGCGCGAGCGCTTCGGCATTACGACGGCGCTGCTGCAATCCACCCGCATGGTGGGCGGCATGCTCGGCACCAGCATTGTCGCAACCGTGGTGCAACATCATTACCGCGACGTAGTCACGCGCACGATGAGCGTGCTCGGCGAACCGGCCGCGTCGCAATGGCGGCCTCGCTTTGTCGACCTGCGCATTCTGATCGACGAAGCCTCGCGTCTGAAGCTGATCGCGGATATGAAACCGTCAGGGCTCAATACGCTCGCGTTGATCGACACCGCACGCGATGCGCTCGTGCAGTCGATTCATATCGGCGTGTGGCTGACGGCGGTGGCGGCGCTGGCGGCCGCGCTGCTGGTGCAGCGCATCTCGCATGTGGTGTTTCGCAAGAGTTAAAGGCGACGCCCATATTGCCGCTGGTTAGCGCACCAGACACGGGCGCTTGTTATCGAACTTCCAGTTCGGGATCAGGTATTGCATCGCCACGCCATCGTCGCGCGCGCCCAGGCCGTGCTGCTGATACAGCGCGTGCGCCTTCTCGATCTCGTCCATGTCCAGTTCGATACCGAGCCCCGCGGCCTGCGGCACCCTGACCTTGCCGCCGACGATCTGCAGCGGCTCACGCGTCAAACGCTGACCGTCCTGCCAGATCCAGTGCGTGTCGATCGCCGTGATCTTGCCGGGCGCGGCCGCCGCCACATGCGTGAACATGGCGAGCGAAATGTCGAAGTGGTTGTTCGAGTGCGAACCCCACGTGAGACCCCAGTCGTTGCACATCTGCGCGACGCGCACTGAGCCCTGCATGGTCCAGAAGTGCGGATCGGCTAGCGGAATGTCCACGGATTGCAACTGGATCGCGTGGCCCATCTGGCGCCAGTCGGTGGCGATCATATTGGTCGCCGTCGGCAAGCCGGTCGCGCGGCGGAACTCGGCCATCACCTCGCGGCCCGAATAACCGTTTTCCGCGCCGCACGGATCTTCCGCATAGGCGAGCACATCGTGCTGGTCACGGCACAGGCGCACCGCTTCCGCCAAGGACCACGCGCCGTTCGGGTCGAGCGTCACGCGGGCCTTGGGAAAGCGTTCGGCGAGCGCGGTCACGGCTTCGATTTCGGCGTCGCCGGACAACACGCCGCCCTTCAGCTTGAAGTCGTTGAAGCCGTAGCGCGCCTGCGCGGCTTCGGCCAGACGCACGACGGCCTCGGGCGTCATCGCCTCTTCGGTGCGCACGCGCTCCCAGTCGTCGCGGCCCTCCGCGCCGCTCGCGTATTCCAGGTC
This sequence comes from Paraburkholderia sp. RL17-383-BIF-A, assembly GCF_046028015.1. NCBI lineage: Bacteria > Pseudomonadati > Pseudomonadota > Betaproteobacteria > Burkholderiales > Burkholderiaceae > Paraburkholderia > Paraburkholderia sp. RL17-383-BIF-A. The sequence continues at coordinate 49,059 of NZ_JARESR010000042.1, forward strand.
GGTCTTCTTGCGGTCGCCGATATAGAACAGATAGCCGAGCATTTCGACTTCGTCGCGTTGCTGGCCTTCGCCTAGCAACGCGGCAACGGGTACGCCCAGATGCTGGCCGAGCAGATCGAGCAACGCGGCTTCGAGCGCGGTCACCGCATGAATCGTGGTACGCAGATCGAACGTCTGCAAACCACGGCCGCCGGCGTCGCGGTCGGCGAATTGCGTGCGCACCTTGTTCAAGACTGCTTGCAAATTGCCGATCGACTGACCGACGACGAGCGCGCGCGCGTCGTCGATGGTCTTGCGAATACTTTCGCCGCCCGGCACTTCGCCCACGCCGGTATGCCCGGCGCTATCGCGCAGAATGACGATGTTGCGCGTGAAGAACGGGCCATGCGCGCCGCTCAGATTGAGCAACATACTGTCACGGCCGGCGACGGGCACGACGCGCAGTTCGGTGACGACGGGCGTGGCGTTCGATTGGGAAGGTTTCGTGGACATGAGGTTGGACCAGATGAGTTAATGAGCCGGGTGCCGCAAGGCGAGGCGCAGTGCGATCGCACTCGGCACGGGCACCGGACGGAAACTGGAAAGTGCGTGACGCATGATCGGCGACGCTGTTAGTCAGTGTAGTCAGTGGGCTCGATGCCGCAGCGATTCCGGCAACGGGTCGTGATTCACACGGCGATTGCGGGTCAGAAAGCCAGCCGCTGCCGCAATCAGCGAAGCCACGGCCAGACCGTACAGTCCACCCGTGATCGAACCGGTGTGCTGCTGCAGATAACCGAACGCGGCTGGCGCGAAAAATCCGCCGAGGTTGCCCACCGAGTTGATCAGCGCAATGACCGCGGCGGCCACGCGTGCATCCAGATAACCCTGCGGGATCGGCCAGAACAGCGAAGCCGCTGCCTTGAAGCCGATCGCCGAGAAACAGATCGCCACGAACGACAGCACCGGATTGCCAGAAGTCGAAGCGAACAGCCCGCACGCCGCGATGACGAGCGCCACGGCCAGCCACGCCTGCTGAAAGCGCCATTTCGCCGACAACAGGGCGAAGCAGTACATCGCGACCATGGCAATGAGCCAGGGAATCGCGTTGAGCATGCCGACTTCGAAGTCGGACAGGCCGCCCATTTTGCGAATGATGGTGGGCAGCCAGAAGGTGGCCGCGTAGATGGTCAGTTGAATCGCGAAGTACAGGAAACAGAACAGCAGAATCTGCGGGTCCTTCAACAGCTTCATGGCCGGCAGATGCGCGCCGCCGTGCGCCTCGCGCTCCGCCTGCTCCGCCGCGATCGACGTGGCGAGCACGTTCTGTTCTTCGGCGGAGAGCCACGAGGCATCGCTGATACGCGACTTCAGCAGCATCCAGCTCACCGCGCACAGCACGATCGAAAAGCCGCCTTCGACGAGAAACATCCATTGCCAGCCGTGCAGGCCGAAGCCACGAATGGACAGCAGGCTGCCGGTGATCGGACCGGACAACACAGACGCGAGCGCCGAGCCGCCGAGAAAAACCGCCACCGCCTTGCCGCGTTCCTTCTGCGGCAGCCATTGCGTGAAGTAAAAGACCACGCCGGGAAAGAAGCCGGCCTCGGCGATGCCCAGCAGAAACCGCAGCACGTAGAACGAAGTGTCGTTCCAGACGAACGCCATCGCTGCCGCGACGAGTCCCCACGTACCCATGATGCGGGTGAGCCACGCGCGCGCACCGTACTTCTGCATTAACACGTTCGAGGGCACCTCGAACAGCGCGTAGCCGATAAAGAACAAACCGCTCCCGAGACCGTAGGCCGCGGCGCCAATGCCGAGGTCCGTCTGCATGTGGGAATTGACGAAGCCGATGTTCACGCGGTCGATGTAGTTCGCGATGAACATGATCAGAAACAGCGGCAGCACGTGCCGCTTGACCTTGGAGACCGCTGATCCGAGCGGGTCGGCGGCGGTGGTGAGGGCAGATGTCAAGATTGTCTCCAGTTTCGGCTGTCATGCAGGCAAATCAATGCAACGCAGCGCATTTAGGCACGCCGATTTTTCGCACCCAACTCTGTGATACGTCGTCTGATGACAGTCTACCGTTGTTTCGTGCGCTATTCCAATGCCGTGTTTACCCTGCAAACTGCGGCCCATCTGCGTATCATTGCACACGGCGCGCGCCGGCAACCATTTCGACAATCGAAATAGGATGTCTGATGACTTTAAAATAGCGGACATATACTTCCGATCAAACCAACCCTGAAACCTCTTTTCCGCCAACCATCCCGAGCGCGCGATTGAAATCGTTCCCGGCCGGACAACCGCTATGATGGCTATACCGAGGCGACACACGACACCATTCGCGCGCGCGATGTGTGCATTTCCAGCCGAACAACCGACCAGCCCCAGAAATGAGCAGCCTAACTGAGAAGGTGGTGGCCACCCTTTCCGATGAAATTCGCCGCGGCGCCCTGAGGCCGGGCGATCGCATTCCCACCGAAGTCGCGATGATGAAGCAGCTCTCGGTCAGCCGCTCCGTGGTGCGTGAGGCGATTTCGCGCCTGCAAGCGGCCCAGGTGGTCGAGACGCGTCACGGCATCGGCACCTTCGTGCTGGCGCCGCCGTCGGAACAAGCCATGAAGCTGCCGACCGCCGACCTCTCCAGCATGCTGGACGTCATGGCGATCATCGAATTCCGCATCGATGTCGAGGCTGCCTCCGCCGCGCTCGCCGCGGCGCGGCGCACCGACCAGAACCTCAAGCAGATCCGCGGCGCACTGGACCGCTTCGAGTCCGAACTCGAGCGCGGCAGCAGCGATACGGTCGCGCACGACATCGAGTTTCATTTGCAGATCGCCCGCGCGAGCGGCAACCGCTATTTCTTCGACGTGCTGAGCCAACTCGGCCGCGCGGTGAGCCCGCGTACGCGGCTCGGCACGGCGGAGATCGCGGAACTCGACCATATCGAGCATCTGCGCAACGTGTTGAACGAGCATCAGATGATCTATCGCGCAATCGAACGGCAAGACCCGGACGACGCGCGCGCCGCCATGCGCATGCATTTGAGCAATAGCCGCGAACGGCTGCGTCGCGCTCACGAACTGAGCAAAGCGGGTGAATGAGTCGCTCGTTTATCTGCGGGAAGTGCTGTTTTCCAGCGTTTTGTAGCGGGCCCGACAAGGAGCTTCCGATGACGCAGCCGACTCATGCGGCGCCCCCTGCAGACCGTCCCGCCGCGCCCACGCCGCGCGTTCCCGCGCAGACCGTCAACGGCGAGAGCGGCGCCTCGCCGGGTGCGATGGACCGGTTCGGCTCGCTCAACGTGTTCGTGCGCGCCGCCGAAACCCGCAGCTTTACGGAAGCGGGCCGGCAGTTGGGCATTTCGTCGTCGGCGGTGGGCAAGGCGATCTCGCGGCTCGAAGGACGGCTCGGCGTGCGGCTCTTTCACCGCAGCACGCGCAGCATTGCGCTGACGCCCGAGGGCGCGACGTTTCTGACGCGCTGCCAGCGCATCATCGGCGAAATCGAGGCGGCCGAGAACGAACTGGCGCTCGCCAATGCCGCGCCACGCGGACTGCTGCGCGTCAGCATGCCGATGGTGAGCACGCTGATGATGCCGGTGATCGCCGCTTTCATGAAGACCTACCCCGACATCGTGCTCGATATCGACTTCTCCGACCGCATGGTGGATGTGATCGAGGAAGGTTTCGATGTCGTGACCCGCACCGGCGATGCGATCGACTCCACGCTCGTCACGCGCACCATGGGCACATACCGGCATGTGATCGTCGGATCGCCGGGCTATTTCGCGCAACGCGGCATGCCCGCCGAGCCCGAGCAGCTGCGCGATCACGCGTGCCTGCAACATCGTTTTCCCACCACCAACAAGCTGCGGCGCTGGCCGCTGATGCGCGACGGCGAGCTGCTGAACATCGATCTTCCGACCACCGCCATCGCCACTGCCGTCGAGCCTTTGACCATGCTTGCCGAACAGGACCTGGGCCTCGCCTGCGTGCCCGACTTCACGATACGCGCGCAGCTCGCGCGAGGCGCGCTGGTTGCCGTGCTGCAGACCTACACGGAGACGCCGACCGTGTTTCGCGCGTTGTGGCCGTCGGGGCGTCAGATCTCGCCTAAAGCGCGGGTCTTCGTCGATTATCTGAGCGAGCATCTGTTTCCGGTATCCGCGGCGGCGGCACGGGCTGCCGGCCGCGATTGAGTGTGACGCCTGTCGGCGTCGGGACTTTTCAGCGCGTCTCGCCCTGCGCGAAAAAGCCGGCGTATTCAGCAATGCACTGAACACGCCGGCTTCTACGACATTGCGCTTCCTGGTTTTAGCGAGCCTTATGCGCTGACCGCCTCGTCCTCATAAAACGGATAGTCCGTATAGCCCACTTCCGTGCCACCGAAGAACGTCGGCCGGTCGTATGCATTGAGCGGCAGATTGCGGCGCAACCGTTCCGGCAGGTCCGGATTGGCGATAAAGTCGCGGCCGAATGCGACGAGGTCGGCGTCGCCATCCACGAGGATCGCCTCCGCCGAATCGCGCTTGAATCCGCCCGCGGCGATGATCGTCCCTGCGTAGTGCTTTCGAATCGTCTGCGCGGCGACCGGATCCGGATCGCGGCTTTCATCTTCTACATTACCGGCAATGCGCGGCTCGATCAGATGCAGATACGCAAGATCGAGTTTGGCCAGTTCGGCGGCGACGTAGCTAAAGAGGCCGACCGGATCGCGATCCGACATATCGCCCCACGAACCGCTCGGTCCGAGACGCACGGCGACCTTGTCGCTGCCCCACACGGAAATCACCGCGCGGGTCGCTTCCATCAACAGGCGCGCGCGATTTTCGAACGAGCCGCCGTAGGCGTCCGTGCGCCTGTTGCTGCCGTCCTGCAGGAACTGGTCGAACAGATAGCCATTTGCCGCGTGCAATTCGACGCCGTCAAAGCCCGCCTTCACGCCACGTTCCGCCGCCGTGCGGAAACTCTCCACAATCCCGGCGATCTCGTCGATCTCCAATGCGCGGTTCGGCGTGTTCGGAATCCAGCCGGCGTTCGTGTAAGCGACACCGCCGTGCAGCACTTCCGACGGGCCTACCGGCCGGCGTCCTTCCGGCTGCAGCTCAGCGTTCGACTGACGGCCAGCGTGATAGAGCTGCAGGAAGATCTTGCCGCCCTTCGCGTGGACCGCGTCGGTGACTTCGCGCCAGCCGGCGATCTGGCTGTCGTCGTAAAGTCCGGGCGCGCCGAGGTAGCCGTTGCCTTCGACCGCGGCAATGGTCGCCTCGCCGATCAGCAATGCGCCAGCTGTCGTGCGCTGCGCGTAATAGTCGGCCATCAGGCGGCCGGGGCGCGCGCCGTCTTCCGCGCGCATGCGGGTGAGCGGCGCGAGCACGATGCGGTGGGCGAGTTCATAAGGTCCGACTTTAACTGAGGTGAAGAGCTTGCTCATGATGGTTTCTCTCTCGATGCGATCCGGTGAATGATTGCCGCCGGGCGTTGCTTGCGCTGTCTGGCGTTGATTGACAATCTATAGGCGCGGGTCGTCGAGAAAAACGGGGCAAGGCTCCGAAGAGTTGGGAGCCTGCAGTCCGCAATGCGCCCAAAGCCCTGCGTCTGCTGGACGGCGCAGCCTTCACCGATTGTTGCTATGGCACAGCAACTGTGTTTCAGGAGCGCGCCGGCATCCGATGCCCAAAGTGCGGCATGGTATCGAGGAGATGATCGAAGCGTGGCAGCGCGTGCCGCCTCGGCAAGACGCGCACGCCTGAAGGCGGCCGCAAACGTATCAGCGCGCTACGAAGCAGGCGCCTCGACATCGAGATCCATCAACGCCGAACTCAGCGACTTGCCGTGCGCGTCGAGTGCGAGCGAGCGCGTCACGCCGCCGCCGAGCGCATGGCCGAGCACGAAGTTGAACGCGCCGATGCCGGGCAGTTCATGACGCACCACGTCGCCTTGCACGACATCGCGCAGATGCGCTTTGACCCGTTCCGGCGTCAGCGCCGCGCGCAGATGTTCGTAGTTCTTCGCGTCGTAGCAGATCACCGAGATGTTCAGCGTATTGCCTTTGTCGCCAGTACGCGAATGAGCCAGCTCACGTAATTTCATCTCACGCCTCCACCATCGAAAACGCCGGCTTCACATGCTCGCGCGGCAGCAAAACCGATTGCACCGCGACGACTTCGCGGGCCGATTTGGTGACGCCGCCTCCTCCTGCGGGACCATTGGTGTACAGCGTCTCCACCTCGTTGCCGATCCGCACGGCTTGCGCAAGCGAGGCCGCGCGCCCCGCCACTCTCGCTCGCACCTCGTACGGTTCGGCATAACCGGCTGCCGCCGTCTCGCCATGCAACGAGTTCACGCCGATCAGATCGAAGCGCAATTCACGCGTCTCCACGCCGGTCAACACGAGCCGCTCCTGCACGATATCGAGTGCGAGCCGCGCGCGCGCCAACGCACCGGGACCGCCGTACGAAATCTGCCCTTCGCCGATATAACCATCGAAATAAGCTACGGACACCTTCAACGTATCCGTACGCGCCGTGCCTCGCCCGCCGCTCACGCGAACGCGATCCGGCGCTTCCTGCGCGACGCGCACCTGTGAGAAATCCGCGACCACGTCCGGTTGCAGATAGCGCTGCGGGTCGTGAATCTCGTACAGCAACTGTTCCTTGCAGGTCGCTTCCGTGACTCGCCCGCCGGCTTGCGCGAGCTTGGTGATGACCACCGCGCCGTCCCGGGCGACTTCGGCAATCGGGAAGCCTAGCCTCGCCAGTTCAGGCACATCCTTGAAGCCCGGATCCGCGAAATAGCCGCCGGTGATCTGCCCCGCGCATTCGAGAAGATGGCCGATCACAGTCGCCTGGCCAAGCGTCTGCCAGTCGTCCATGCGCCAGCCGAATTCGTGAATCAGCGGTGCGACGAACAGCGACGGATCGGCCACGCGTCCGGTCAGCACGATCTGTGCACCGGCCGCGAGCGCATCGACGATCGCGCTCGCGCCGAGATAGGCGTTCGCGGACACCAGCCGGTCCTGATAGTCCGACACACGTTCTCCGGATTCGACGAAACAGAAATCGCCGTGGCGCACGACGTCGAGCACATCGTCGCCGGTGACCGCCGCGATCTTCACCTCGCCGAGACCGAGCTCGCGCGCGATCTCAACGGTTTTGCGCGCCGCCGCGAGGGGATTCGCCGCCCCCATGTTCGAAATGATGCGCACGCCGTTGCGCAGCGCGGCCGGCAGCACGGCCCGCATGCGCGTTTCGAGCAACGGGTCGTAGCCGAGTTCCGGGTCTTTGCTGCGCGCCTGCTGCGCGATAGCAATCGTGCGTTCAGCGAGGCACTCGAACACGAGGTAATCGAGCGCGCCGTGCTCCGCCAGTTCGACGGCGGGTTCGATCCGGTCGCCCGAATAACCCGCGCCCGCGCCGACGCGCACGCTGCGTTGAGATTGAGTGGCTGTCATGCTGGTCACATCCGTTCGTTCAGTGAAGCTCACAGTGAGAATATCCCCAGCGCGACGCAGGCAATCGTCATGACGACCGACGCGCCGAACAGCAAGGGGAACGTGAATTTCTGATGGTCGGCGAGATCGATGCCGCACAGGCCGACCACGAGGAAGGTGGCGGGTGTCAGCGGGCTCACCGGAAAGCCCGTGGTCATCTGGCCGAGCAACGCGGCCTGGCCGACGTGCACCGCGGGCACGCCGAGCTGGCCGGCTACTTCTGCGATCACCGGCAGCACGCCGAAATAGAACGAGTCGGGATCGAACAACATGCTGAGCGGCATCGAGAGCAAGCCGAGCGCCACGGGAATATGACTGGCCATCGCCGGCGGCACGAAACCGACCGCCGCCTGCGCCATCGCCTTCAGCATGCCGCTGCCTTGCATCACGCCGGTGAACACGCCGGCCGCGAGCAGAATGCCGGCCATCATCAACGCGGCTCGCGCATGGGCGTCGATCCGTTTGCGCTGCATGTCGACGTTCGGATAGTTCACCATCAGCGCGATGCACAGGCCGACCATGAACATGATCGCCGGCGGGATCTTCTCGCCCATCACGACCATGGTGCCGAGCACCACCAGCGTCAGCACGATGTTGAACCAGAAGTTCTTTGGCCGGCGCAGCGCCTGTTCGTCGGGCGTGAGTTCGCGTTTCGGCATGGGCACTGAACCGTCCGCGGCCGTGAGGCCGAGGCGTTTTTCCTCGCGCCGACCGAGCCAGAACGCCATGCCGAACACGAACACGAGGCCGATCGCCTGCACAGGAATCAGCGGATTGAAGAGCGCCGAGATCGGCAGATGCAGCGACGCGGACGCGCGAATCATCGGGCCCGTCCACGGCAGGAAGTTGATGCCGGCCGCCATCGAAACCGCCGCGGCCAGCACGCGCCGATCCATCTTCAGGCGATCGTAGAGCGGCAGCATGGCGGGAATCGTGACCAGAAAGCAGACGGCGCCGGAGCCGTCCAGATGGATCAGCAGCGCGAGCAGCGTGGTGCCCATTACGATCCGCGTGGGCCGCGTGCCGACCGCGCGCAGAATGCGGTCGATGATCGGATCGAGCGTGCCGGCGTCGGTGATCGTGCCGAAGTAAAGAATCGCGAATACGAACATGCCGACGACCGGCGCGAGATTCTTCAGCCCCTCGATCACGAACTTGCTGGTCTGAAAGCCGAAGCCGCCAATGAGCGACGCCGCAATCGGCACGATGATGAGCGCGACCAGCGGCGACATGCGTTTGGACAGAATCGCGCCGAGCAATACGACGATGGTGGCGAGCCCCAGTAATGGCAGCATGTGCTTGTCTCCGAGATTGTTTTTTACTGCGATCCAGCGTAAGTTCGAAGCGCTTATAAATCAATTGAAATGATTTGATCGCAGCAATTACAAACCATCATGGATCTGAATCTTCGGGACATTCGCGCGTTTATCGCCGTGGCGCAAACGGGCAGCTTCACGCGAGCGGCGACGCGGCTGCATCTGTCGCAACCGGCGCTGACGGTGCAAATTCGCCGGCTTGAAGAAACGGTCGGCATGCGCCTCTTCGACCGCAACAGCCGAAACGTCGCGCTGACCCCGACCGGCCGCGAATTGCTGCCGCTCCTGCAGAAATCGCTGCATGACATGGAACACGTGCTGATCGACGCACGCTCGCTCGGCGAAGGCGCGAGCGGCACGGTGCGGATCGCGTGCCTGCCAACGTTCGCGGCCAGCGTGCTGCCTGAACTCGTACAGGACCTCAAGAAGGCCGTGCCGCGCGTGAGCTTTCATGTGCGCGACGTGGTCGCCAGCATGGTCAATACGCTCGTGCGCAATGAAGAGGCGGATATCGGGCTGACGGGCGGCCAGCTGGACGATGCCGCGTTCGAGGTGCTGCATGCGGGCATCGACCGGCTGGTTGCGGTGTTTCCGAAGCGCCATGCGCTGGCCCGGCGGCGGCGCATCACACTCGCCGATCTCGCCGCCGTGCCGCTCGTGTTGACCGCACAGGGCACAAGCGTGCGGGCCGTTGTCGACAGCGCTTTCGCGAACGCCCGCTGCACGCCGGAGATCGCGTGCGAGCCCACCTACATGATGACCGCTGTCGCGATGGCGCGCGCCGGGCTCGGCGTGACGATCCTGCCGGCGTCGGCCCGCGAAGTCAGAGCGGAGCCCGAGCTGATCGTGCGCGCGGTCGACGATCCCGCGTTCACCCGGCCTATCGCGCTCATCAAGAAGCGCGGCCGCACTTTGCCGCCGGTGACGGAGACCTTCGTTTCAATGCTGATCGAGAAACTCGGCGAGGATTGAACCGCGCGCAATATGCGCGTTACCTTTCATTTTCAAACAGCGCCCGATTATCGCCATTAATCGTCTGATTTAATTCCACGTGCTCGCGCTAGTATCGGCTTCGCGCGAGTTCGAGGGATAAGAAAACCGCTCGCGCGTGTTTCCAAAAACTCAAAAACTTCGAAAACGAAAAAATGATAATGAGCCAATTTCGAATGCTCGCGGTGGCCGCGGCGTCGTTCGCTCTGATTTCACCGGCGTATGCGGCATTGGGCGGCGCACCGACCTATCCGGTCACGGCGAGCAGCACGAGCGCGGGGGCGGCGAGCCAGAATAGCGCGGCGGTGGCGCGCTTCGCCGCCAGTGGCAGCGCGGCAGCGGCGAGCTACACCGTGAGCCAGACAACGCTTTCATCGGGGACGGTGGTGAGCGAATACATCGGCCCCGGCAACAGCGTCTTCGCGTTGAGCTGGCAAGGCCCGACCATGCCGCCGCTCAAAACGCTGCTCGCCACTTACTTCCCTTCCTATGTCCAGGCACTCACCGACGCCCACGCCACGCAAGGCGGCGGCTATGGACCCGCCGTCGTGCATCAGTCGGGGCTGGTCGTGGAGACCGGCGGCCATATGGGCGCCTTCGTGGGCCGCGCCTATTTACCGCAAGCGCTGCCGCAAGGGGTCAGCGCTGACGATATCAAATGACTCATTAAAATCATTAGAGAGAATAACAGTGCGCAAAATCGCAAGAATTATTGCCGCGGCGCTTGGGCTCGCGCTTGGGCTCGCGCTGGGGCTCGGATTGGCATTCGGTCTTGCCGGCTGCGGTGGCGGTGGTGGCGGCGGCAACAGCACCACGACGGCCAACGCGCCCACCGCAGCGAGCGCGCCCGCGGCATCGGGCGGCTCGGCGAATACGCCTCTTACCAGTGACTCGACACCCAATGTGCTCGCCGTCGACGCGTCGGCCGTGCCCACACTCGTGGGCGCGGGCAACACGATGCGGGTAACGGTAAGCGGAACGGGCATTCATAACCAGCCGATGGTCAGCGTCAAGATCTGCGCGCCCGGCTCCAACGCGGCAACAAGTTGCGCGACGATTCCCAACGTGATCGTCGACACGGCGTCGTTTGGGCTGCGTCTGATTCGCTCGGCGATTCCTGACGCCACTTTCAGCGCGCTCACTGCCGAAACGGCTCATACGAGCGGCCTGCCGCTCGCCGAATGCGCGTTGTTCGGCAGCGGCTATGCATGGGGTTCGGTGCATCTCGCGGACGTGGGTTTATCGAGCGAGCTTGCGCCGTCGGTGCCGATCCACGTGATCGGCGATCCGGCGCTGACCGTGGCCGCGCCGAGCGAATGCCAGGTGGGAAGGCAGTTGGCGAGCGTTGCCGATATTGGCGCAAACGGCATTCTCGGCATTGGAGTGAGTCCGACGGATTGCGGCTCGGCGTGTGAATTGACGGCGCGTCCGCAGTTCTATTACACCAACGCCGGCAACGTCACCTCGGTGCCGGTCAGCGGCCAGATCACCAACCCGGTGTCGCTCTTCGCGCAAGACAACAACGGCGTGATTCTGGAGATGGCGCAAGTGTCGGATAGCGGCAGCGCGACGGCTCAAGGCACGCTCGTGTTCGGCATCGACACTCAGGCGAATAACGTGCTGAACGGCACAGGTGCGCCGATCTTCCGGACGAATCTGAACGGCGACTTCACGTCCAGCTATAACGGCACTGTATTCACGCAGACCTTCTTCGATTCGGGCTCGACCGTGTTGTTCTTTCCGGACACCACGATTGCGCGCGACACGTCGTCCGGGTACTACATTCCGGCCGCGACGGTGGGCCGCACCTCGACCCTCGTGGGGACCAATCCGGCGAGCGTGACGCTCGGCTTCAATATCGCAAACGGCGCGACGCTGAATGCATCGGGGAATAACGCGTTCAACAACCTCGGTATCTACATGACCCGGCAGTTCGACTTTGGCCTGCCGTTCTTCTATGGCCGCCATGTCTACTACGGCATCTCGGGCCGCGCCTCGAGCGGCGGCGGGACGGGGCCGTATGTCGCGTACGTTTCGAGTTGAGTGTCGGTGACTACGAGCGGTGGGTATCGTGAAGGCCGTCGATATCCACTGTTCGTGTGACATGCGAACTTCGCTCGGTAGAGGAGCAATCAAAACAGTGCCACGTGCACGCCTTATTACGATGTCTTCGGGGACCTGATGAACAAGATTTCAATGATTTGCCTGAGTGCTGCTCTGGTCGGCATGCTGAGTGGCTGCGCCGGGACGAACTTCGTCCGTCCTGATGACTCGGCTTTGCAAAACGGCAAAACGACCGTTGCCGAGGCGCGAGCAAAATACGGTAGCCCGTTTCGCCAGAGCACCGTCACCAAGAACGAAGAAGACGTGACGCTGCTTTCCTATGCGTATGCATCGACTGGCGGCACGCCGCTGGAAACCGGCGTGATACCGGCGCGTTCGCTGGAACTGGGATTCTGGAAGGACGTGATGGTGTCGAACGTATTCGTCTCCACGTTCAAGGACGACGCCAGTTCCTTCGACGCGTCGAAACGCTCGGCCATCGTCAAAGGCAAGACCACCCGCGACGAGGTTATCGCGTTGCTGGGCAGACCCGCCGGCTATGCGGTGTATCCGATCATCAAGGACAAGAAGGGCCAAGCCCTCGTTTATGCGTACCACACGACGAGCGGCTCGGCGTTCAACCTCAAGTTCTCCAAGCGCGATCTGATCGTGACGATCGATCCGAATGGCGTGGTGTCGGATGTGAATTACGAGTCGTCCGGGATGCAGTGATAGATGTGTTGACGCCAGTGCGGCGATAGAACGGAACCCGGCCTTTGCGCCGGGTTTTGCTTTTTAGTGCACCGACGTTGCGCAAACCCACTGGACACAAAAACTCGTAGATGCGTTGATCGCTGTCCGGAACGCTGGCAACCTAGCGAATCCTCCAGGCAACCTTGTTGCGTGGTACCGCAACGGGTGCATGGGACCGCAGCAGGTGCACGGGACCAGAGTAAGGCGCTAAAGCGCCAACTCTGG
>NZ_JARESR010000043.1:0-58856 GCF_046028015.1 Paraburkholderia sp. RL17-383-BIF-A
TTTTCGATGACAGCCTGCTTATTTGGCAAAGCGGATATCCAGTGCGCGCAAATAAGTTTGCAAGCCGGCGTCCTGAATGGGAATGAGTCGGGCATCTTCGTCCGATTCATTGAAGTGGGCGTGCCAGTATCCCGGCGGCGTCACGAACGCGAGGCCCGGCGCCCAATCGACTCGGGTGGCGTCCGCAATATTGCCCTGCTCGTCCAACTCAGTGCCGACGAGGCTATAGCATCCCTGCGGACAATCAACGATGAAATCCAGCGCAATCGACTGATGACGGTGCGGCTTCTGAACCGACTTTCCGGGAAGCAAACCGAACATTGCCCACAGCACGTGCGTCACCGTGCGGGTTTGCGGAAAACTGGCGTTGGCCAGCAGCACGGAAATACGGCTACGAAGCGCGGCGTGCGTATCCTTGGCGACTTTCTGCAGTTCGGCCTCGGCGCGTTCCGCCGGATACAAGGTCGGGACGAATCGCGGAGAAACCGAATCCACTCCCAGGTAAGTCAGCAATGGCGCGTCGGTGACGTAGTACAACGCGACATCTTCGAGCGCCGAAATCGTGGATTCGATACCGCCGGGCAACGAGAAGAACGCGCCTTGCGTAAATGAAATCGTGTGTCCGCCCTGCACCGCCGATCCCGATCCGCGAATGACATAGAAAATCTGCGACGTGGCCAGCGGGTCCAGTTCGACACGCTCCCCCTTCAGGATCCGAACGAAGTTGGCGACCAATCCCGGGCCGGTCGCCGGCGCGTCGCAACCCAGTTCCGCTGACAGATCGAGCGCAACGACGCGAGTCGGCCCGTCGGCATACAGGTCAGCGGGGAACGTCTTGAAGGGAACGCGTGAAATCAGCTTTGCGCCAATCGGGTTGGCCGCTTTGGTGTATTCGAAGTATTGCGCGCTATCGGTGACGTTGGTGTCGTCTTCCAGAAGGGCTGCGTCGGTGCGATCAAGCATGTTGTTTCTCCTGAAATCAAGGTTGGCCAGCTCCGCTGTGTTTGCAGCGAAGTCGTGAAATGAATTTACGTTCTGGCAAACCGCGCCGGTAGTGCCCTCGGCGCAAATGAGTTTTCAGGTTTGGGGGCAAGGCAAGCGACCGCGATTGTGATCTTTTGATGAGGCGAGAGTTGCCTGGCGGGACCCGCGCTGATTGCCAATTCGCTTCGTGTTTCTCGTGTTCCTAGTGCGCCCGGCGGCCGGAATGCCTGGCACAGCGCGCACGCCAGATGGCGTGCATTTGAACCGCCTGCACTGCGCTTTTTCTATGCCGCGGACGGTCATCGCGCGCAATGCTTTTCTTTAGTGCTCGCCGTTGGAGTCAACCTGGTCGAGAGCCTTCAGCCGCCGGTACAGCGTGCGCTCGCTAATGCCGAGTTGTGCTGCAAGGTCTCTGCGCATCCCCACGAAACCCGCTGCTATGCGGGCCAGTTCGGCGTCCGTGAGCTTGGTGCGACCAGCATGGCGTAAGGCCGCATGCTCCGGCCTCGCCGACGGTACCTCGCCCCTGACCATCTCCGGCAGGTGTTCCGGCCGGATCACGCCATCGTCGGCCAGCAGGCTCGCGCGTTCGAGCACATTGCGCAGCTCGCGAATGTTGCCCGGCCAGCGATACGCGCGTAGCAGTGCGAGCGCCTCTGGTGCGACCGAAGTCTTGCGCGGCGCGGTGTCGCGCCCCGAGGCGATGCGTTGCAGCGTTGAATCCACCAGCAATGGAATGTCGTCGGAGCGGTCGCGCAGCGCGGGCAGACGAATCGGGAACGCGCTGATCCGGAAATACAGATCCGAGCGGAACTGTCCGGCCGCCAGCATCTGCTCAAGGGGCTTGTGCGTCGCGGCGACGAGCCGGAAGTCCGCGCGCTGCGTCTCCACGCTGCCGACGCGGCGAAATGCGCCCGTCTCGATGAGACGCAGCAGCTTGACCTGCATCGACAATGGCACATCGCCTATTTCGTCGAGAAACAGAGTCCCGCCTTGGGCCGTCTCGACGAGCCCAGGCTTGCGGTTGACGGCACCGGTGAACGAACCTTTCTCGTAGCCGAACAATTCGCTTTCGAACAGCGTCTCCGTGATGCCAGAGCAGTCGACCACCACGAACGGCCGTTGTGCCCGATCGCTCGCCTCGTGCAGCGCATGGGCGAACAGTTCCTTGCCCGTGCCGGACTCGCCGAGCAGCAGGACAGGCAACATCGAGGGCGCGACACGCTGCAATGCCGCGAGCGCTTCGTTGAACGCAGGCGCGCGTCCCACCAACCCGTCTACGCTTGGCCGCGCGGAGGCGCCGCGCACCGTCGAGAGCCGCTCGACATACGCGACGATCTCGCGCCGCGTGTCGAAGATTGGCCGCAATTCCACGTCCACATGCTCGGGGCCGCGCGGCGTGTGATGGATGTGCAGCACGCGATCCGCGCTGCGGAGTTCGGACGCCCGCTTCATCGGGCAATGCTCGCCCGCCTGGTCGCACGGTACGTCGTAGTGGTGCGATACCTGGTAGCAACGGCGCCCAACGTGCGGCTGCCCCGCGACCCCGAACTGCCGCCGGTACGCAGTGTTGGCCGCAAGAATGCGGTAGTCCGGGTCGAGCACGATCGACGGCTGCGGGTCGTATTCCAGATAGGAGACGAGAGCGGCAATCTCGGGGGCGCCAGGCTGCGCGGGCATCGCATCAGACGAAGCGCTCGGGGCGGATGAGGGCTCGGGCAGGATCATGGTCGCAGACCGGAAATTCGTCGAGGAAGGAGCACTATACGCGC
Organism: Paraburkholderia sp. RL17-383-BIF-A; assembly: GCF_046028015.1. Lineage (NCBI taxonomy): Bacteria > Pseudomonadati > Pseudomonadota > Betaproteobacteria > Burkholderiales > Burkholderiaceae > Paraburkholderia > Paraburkholderia sp. RL17-383-BIF-A. The sequence continues at coordinate 2,757 of NZ_JARESR010000043.1, forward strand.
CGACTGCCATTTCTGCCACGACTGCCACATGGCAGACAGTGGCAGTCCGCCATTGGACGTTCTCTCTGGCGCGCGCCGGTTCAGAACGTTGTGGGGCACATAAAAATCGATGTAGATCATGGATTTAGAACCTCCGCGCGAAACTAAGGCGCGATTGGCACGATACTTGATTGAAGTCGCCTCCGAATGTTGCTGGACAGCCCGTCCGGCACGAGGAACGACTGCAATGACAGCCAGCCAATTTATCGTCGAAGGATTCTTCGACCCCGCCACGTGGACCATCAGCTATCTGCTGCTGGATCCGCGCTCGCAGCAATGCGCGCTGATCGACAGCGTGCTCGATTACGACCCGAAGTCGGGCCGGACGCGAACCGTGTCGGCCGACCGGCTAGCCGCCCGCGTCGAAGCACTAGGCGCAAGCGTGCAATGGTTGCTGGAGACGCATGTGCACGCGGACCATCTGTCCGCCGCGCCGTATCTCAAGGAACGGCTAGGCGGGCGAATCGCGATCGGCGATCAGGTCACGCGCGTGCAGCAGGTGTTCGGCAAGCTCTTCAATGCCGGGCATGGTTTTGCCACCGACGGCTCGCAGTTCGATCACCTCTTCGCCGACGGCGAAACCTTCGCCCTGGGACAGTTGCAAGTGCGCGTGATGCACACGCCCGGCCACACGCCGGCGTGCGTCACCTATGTCGTGAGCGACGGCGACGATCACGCGGCATTCGTGGGCGACACGCTCTTCATGCCCGATTACGGCACCGCCCGCTGCGACTTTCCGGGCGGCGACGCATCCACCCTGTACCGCTCGATCCGCCGTGTCCTGAGCCTGCCTTCGCAAACACGCCTTTACATGTGCCACGACTATCAGCCGGGTGGCCGTCCGGTGCAGTACGAAAGCTCGGTCGCGGACGAACGCGAGCACAACATTCACGTACGCGAAGGAACACCCGAGCAGGCCTTCGTCGAAATGCGCAAGGCCCGCGATGCGACGCTCGATATGCCTGTTCTGATTCTTCCTTCCGTTCAGGTGAACATGCGCGCCGGCCATCTGCCCGAGCCCGAGAGTAACGGTGTTTCGTACATCAAGATTCCGGTGAATGCGCTCTGACGGGTGCGTTGAGCGTCGGCACAATAGTTAGGAGAAGCAATGGAAATCAGAAAGCACACGAACCCGCAAGCTGCCGGCCACGACCTGACCGGCCTTGCCGGGCGGATCGCGTCGCCCCTCGTCGTCTCACAGGAGCGGCATGACGTCGTCATCGTGGGGGCCGGCGCCGCGGGCATCGCGACAGCGTCGAGCCTGCTCGCGCGCGCGCCGGGTCTGGATATCGCCGTGATCGATCCGGCCGACACGCACTATTACCAGCCGGGCTGGACGATGGTCGGCGCCGGTGTGTTCCGGCCCGAGACGACGGCGCGCACCATGGACGACGTGCTGCCGGCCAGGGTGCACCGGATCAAGGCCGCCGTAGCGGCGTTCGAGCCAGAGAACAATGCGCTGGTGCTCGAGGGTTGCCGCGTTGTCAGGTATAGCCAGCTCATCGTCTGCGCAGGGCTCAAGCTCAACTGGAAGGCCGTCGAAGGGTTGCCGCAGACCCTCGGCCGCAATGGCGTCACCTCGAACTATCGCTACGACCTCGCCCCGTACACGTGGCGCCTCGTACAGGGGCTAAAGGGCGGACGCGCGCTCTTCACGCAGCCGCCGATGCCGATCAAATGCGCCGGCGCGCCGCAAAAGGCGATGTATCTGTCCTCCGATCACTGGCAGCGCACCGGGAGGCTCGGCGGGATCGACGTCGAGTTTTATAACGCGGGAGCGGTGCTGTTCGGCGTGGCCGACTACGTGCCCGCGCTGATGAAATACGTCGAGAGTTACGGCATCAAGCTGAATTTCGGATTCAACCTGAGCGCGATCGACGGCGAGGCGAAGCGCGCCACTTTCACGCGTACGGTGGCGGGCGGCGCGCCCGAACGTGTCGAAACGGAATTCGACATGATCCACGTGGTGCCGCCGCAGACGGCGCCCGACTTCATCGCCGTCAGTCCGCTTGCCGACGCGGCGGGCTGGGTCGACGTCGACCAGAGCACGCTGCGCCACAAGCGCTTCGATAACGTCTACGGGCTCGGCGACGTGACGAACACGCCCAACGCAAAGACAGCGGCCGCCGCTCGCAAGCAGGCGCCCGTCGTCGCGCACAACGTGCTCGCGGCGCTCGGCGCTATGTCGGGTGTCGCAACGTACGACGGATACGGATCGTGTCCGCTCACGGTCGAACGCGGCAAGATCGTGCTTGCCGAGTTTCTCTACGGGGGCAAGGTCGCACCGACGTTCCCCGGCTGGCTGATCGACGGCAAGCATCCATCGCGGCTCGCCTGGCTGCTGAAGGAGCGCATCCTGCCGCCGCTCTATTGGCGCGGCATGCTCAAAGGCAAGGAGTGGCTCGCCCATCCCCGTCTCGCCGAATGAGCGGCGGCTTGTCATCAACCCTCAAGGCTATCGATGCTGATCTCACTTCTTCTCGGCGCGATCGTCGGCGCGTTGCTTGGTCTGACGGGCGCGGGCGGCGGCATTCTCGCGGTGCCCGCGCTGGTGTTCGGGATGGGCTGGCCAATGCAGCAGGCCACGCCGGTCGCGCTCGTCGCCGTATCGAGCAGTGCCGCGGTCGGCGCACTTGAAGCCTTCCGCAAGCGGCTGGTCCGATATCGTGCGGCGCTGTTCATGGCGATCGCCGGCATTCCAGCGACCGCCGTGGGCGCCCGTCTCGCCCACGCGTTGCCACAACGCCTGCTGCTTGCGCTCTTTGCGAGCGTGATGCTGATCGTCGCGGTCCGGCTGCTACGCCAGACACTCCGCAGCGGTGCGGCACCGCAGCCCGAATCGGCGCTGTGCGTGGCGCGCGTCAACCCCGCGACCGGCCGGCTCGTCTGGTCGTGGGCGACGGGCGCGGCGCTCGCGGCAACGGGTGCGGTTACCGGACTGATGACCGGCATGCTCGGTGTCGGCGGAGGATTCATCATCGTGCCGATGATGCGCAAGCTGACCAACGTGCCGATGCACGGTGTCGTGGCCACCTCGCTTCTGGTCATCACGCTGGTCGGCGGTGGCGGTGTCATCGCCACGATGCGCCACGGCGCTTCGCTACCGCTCGAAGTGGTGCTGTGGTTCAGCCTCGCCACAGGCGCGGGCATGCTCGCAGGACGCGCCGCGTCGCACCGTCTCCCGGCGCACCGGGTGCAACTCGGTTTCGCGACGATCCTGATATGCGTCGCATTGGGGCTGATGGCGAAGGCCGCGATCGCCTGACTTCGCATGACTTCGCCTGTCGCAGCAAAGTTGCTGCGTTCCCGTTTCCTGGAGTTGGCTGGAAGTTGGGTATTTTCGTTTATGCTGACCCATCCGATAATCCAGCTATCGAATCGAGGAGCAAATGGACCGGTTGACTGGCATGGGCGTGTTCGTCGCGGCGGTCGATGAAGGCAGTCTTGCAGCCGCCGCGCGACGCTTCGGGTTATCCGCCGCGATGGCCGGCAAATACGTGAGTGCGATCGAAGCCGAACTGAATGTAAGACTGCTCCAGCGCACGACGCGCCGTCTGAGCCTGACCGATATCGGTCAAAACTATTACCAACGCTGCAAACAGATCCTCGAAGCCTACGACGAGGCCAATCGCGAGGCGGGCGATGCACACGGAGCCCCTGGTGGCGTGCTGCGCATTTCCGCTCCGGTCACTTTCGGCGCCATGCATCTCGGCGACGTGCTCGCGAGCTTTGTGGAAGACAATCCGCAGGTCAAAATCGAAGTGTCGTTGAGTGACCGCTATGTCGACCTGCTCGAAGCCGGCGTTGATATTGCGATTCGAATTGGGCGTTTGCCCGATTCGGGGTTGATCGCACGCCGGCTCGCACCGTGCCGAATGGTGATCTGCGCGTCCCCAGATTATCTCAGGCGTCACGGAGCGCCGCGCAATCCGGACGACCTGCGGCAGGCGCCGCGGCTCACGTTCAGTGAAGCGGTGTCGGTAGGAGACTGGACGCTGGTCGATGCGAAACGCCGGTCGCATGTGATCGACGGGCCGAGCCGGATCTCGGCCAACAACACCCAGATGCTGCTTGCCGCGGCACTCGCCGGAGCCGGTATCGTTTATGGACCCTCGTTCGTGTTTGGAGAGCAGATCGCGCTTGGAAAACTCGTCGAACTGCTGCCGGAGTACCACACCTCGGAATTGACGATCCAGGCGGTCTATCCGAGCGCGCGTCACTTGCCACTCAAAGTGCGCCGGTTCCTCGAGCATCTGGTGGCGGCATTCGGAGACGATCCGCCGTGGGATCGCATTCCGACACGGCGTAGCGCCAGCCCGCGTCGTTCCTCCGACAAGCCGAAACGGGTGAAGTCCTAGACGGCAGAAGCGGCGTGCCGCTCAGCCTGGCGCCGCATGCGCGTGACACGTCGTCTATGCACGAGCTATGCGGCGGCGTTTTCGGCGGCCACGAACTTCTCGATCGCCGCCGCGACCGCCTCGGGTGCCTCGAGCGGCGACAGATGGCCGATGCCCGGCAATACCTGCAAGCGCGCGCCTGCAATCCGGGGCAGCAACTCCTTCTGTAACGTCTCCACACGATCAACTTTGTCCAACTCGCCGGCAATCACCAGCACGGGGACATTGATGGACCTCACATCGTCAGTAATGTCTTCGAGCATGGCGGTGCGTGGCCACGCAGCTTTGGCTTGCGGCGCACCGCGCAGGCTGTCGGCGACGACTTGCTCACGACAGGCCGGCGTGAGCGGATTCGCCGTGAGTACGTTGTCCAGCACCCACTCGATCGACTCGCGCGAATCATAGGCTGCTGCCATCGCCGCGCGCTGCTCTTCAGGAAGAGCCATGGGCGAAGGCGGCGACGGCGCCACGAGCACCAGGCCCTGCAATCCCGCTGGTCGCCGGGACGCAAGCAACTGCGCTACTTTTCCGCCCATTGAATGACCGACCAGAATGTAGCGCCGCAGTCCTAGTGTTTCGATGACCTCTCGTGCATCGTTCGCGAGATCGGCAATCGTGTAGCCGTGCTCCGGCGCGTCCGAGTCACCCCATCCGCGATGATCGGTGGCAACGGTTCGGCATGGCGTCGACAAGCGGCCGACGACGCCGTCCCAAGTGCGGGACGATCCGCCCCAGTAGTGAAGGAACACGAGTGCCCGTTCTCCCTCCCCCTGCTCCCTGACGCGAATTCTCGCGCCGCTCGTCCGGATATCCATTGCGATGCTCCCTGATCTGGTGTGCCGATGGCACGGTGGCGGATCGGATCAGGTCCGACCCGAATCATGGAGGCATCTTAGGTTTGGCCGCTCCGTTTGATAATTACCGTCTTTTTATCGGCAGTCGATCATGGGACGATCGAAATGCAGCATGGTCGCTTTGTGAAGGGTTATGGCAACGCGCCAGCATGTTCAGGACGTTCGTCCACGTTTTCACGCGCGACCACACCTCGTGGCAGATGAGCACCTTAGTCTTTCGTATTCCCGGAACCGATGGTGTCCAACGACGACAAGACATCCTCTGGCAAACGAAGGTTCACGCTGGCGATGTTCTGCTTCAGATGCTCGACCGACGAGGTGCCAGGTATCAGCAGGATGTTCGGCGAACGCTGCAACAACCAGGCAAGGGCCACCTGCATTGGTGTCGCGTCGCATTGGTCTGCAGCAGCGCTCAACGCTTCGGCCTGCAGCGGAGAGAAGCCGCCGAGCGGGAAAAACGGAACATACGCGATGCCATCTTCGGCAAGACTGTCGATCAGCGCGTCATCGTTACGATGCGCGAGGTTGTACATGTTCTGCACGCACGCAATCTTCGTGATCGTGCGTCCCTGCGCGATCTGCTTTGCGGTCACATTGCTCAACCCGATGTGACGAATCAAGCCTTTCGCCTGAAGTTCCGCAAGCGCGGTTAGCGGCGCCTCGATATCGCCCTCGGCCGGTGCACCCACGTCGAACATCACGCGAAAGTTCACGACGTCGAGCGCATCGAGACCGAGATGGCGAAGGTTGTCATGCACCGCCGATTCCAGTTCGGCCGCCGACGACGCAAGGTTCCACGAGGCATCGCTCCCTCGGCTGGCGCCCACCTTCGTGACGATCGTTAGCGCATCGGGATAAGGATGAAGCGCCTCGCGAATGAGCTGATTCGTGACATGGGGGCCGTAAAAATCGCTCGTATCGATGTGGGTGATTCCGCTTTCGATTGCAGCACGAAGCACCGCTATCGCCGCGGTGCGGTCTTTCGGTGGCCCGAAAACGTGCGGCCCCGCTAGCTGCATCGCACCGTATCCCATGCGCGTCACAGGACGCTCGCCAAGTTGAAAAGTACCTGCCCGCGTAACTTCGGTCATCGATGCACTCCTTCGTTCGGATTGTTGTTGCAGTAGCTGCAACGCGTTCGAATAGAATACGAATAATCATTCAGATTGTGAATTCGCATATGCGCACGGATAACGGACAGGGGCTGAACGCCCGCAAGCAGCCACAGCAGGCGCGTTCCCAGGCGACCGTGGACGCGATTTTCGACGCGACTATTCAGGTTTTGCTGGCCGAGGGGTTGCAGCGGCTCACCACGATCCGGGTGGCGGAGAGAGCCGGCGTTTCGGTCGGCACGCTTTACCAGTACTTCCCGCAAAAGCAGGCGCTTCTCTTCGCCGTGCTGCAACGGCATCTGGAAAAGGTGGTGAGCGCAATGGAGGCCGCCGCCTTGTCAGCGCACAGCGCCTCTTTGTCGACGATGGTGAAGGCTGTCGTTGCGGCATTCGTGAAGGCAAAAACGGAGAATCTGGACGAATCGCGTGCTCTATACGCGGTGGCGCTCGAACTCGACTCGCGCGACTACGTTCGCGAAGTGCAGTCGCGTCACCGCGTGGCGCTAGAGGCTATGCTAAAGACGGCGTCCGACGCGCATTTTGACGACATTCCCACGACCACTTTCATGTTCATGGGCGCATTGGCCGGCCCCGTACGTTCGCTGCTTGAAGGGAAGCCGCCGCAATCGATGATCCGCAAGCTTCGCGGCCAACTCGAGTCGCTCTGTCTGGGGTATCTGGAACGCGAAGCGCGTCCGAAGTATTCGGCTGCGTAGCCTCATACGCGGCAGGTGCTGATCTGCCGACGCCACGCGCAGTGAACTCTGTGCGCGGAAAGTCCACGCGGCCTGCCCTCGTTGCAAGGGCGCGGCCGTCAGGGACAGTCGCTGCCCGACGCTTTTCAGCTCGAGCAGCAACGCGACCGCCGGGCATTACCCGGCGTGTCGACTCCTGGTCCTGATCGCCTGACCGCGACAGGACCTTGGCACTTCACTTGCGCTTCAGTTGCGAGATATCGCGCACCGCGCCGCGGTCGGCGGAGGTGGCCAGCGCCGCATAGGCCTGCAACGCCTGCGACACTACGCGCTCGCGAGCAACCGGCATCCACGCCTTGTCGCCGCGGGCTTCCATGGCTGCACGGCGGCTCGCCAGTTCCTCGTCCGACACCACCAGGTGCATCTTGCGCTTGGGAATGTCGATCTCGATCACATCGCCGTCTTCCACCAGGCCGATCGTGCCGCCTTCGGCCGCTTCCGGCGACGCGTGCCCGATCACCAGCCCGGACGAACCGCCGGAGAAACGGCCGTCGGTGAAGAGCGCGCAGGTCTTGCCCAAGCCCTTCGATTTCAGATACGACGTCGGGTAAAGCATTTCCTGCATGCCGGGACCGCCCTTGGGGCCTTCGTAGCGGATCACGACCACATCGCCGGCCACGACCTTGTCGCCCAGAATGGCTTCGACAGCATCGTCCTGGCTCTCGAAAACGCGCGCACGCCCCGAGAAAATCCACTGCGATTCGTCGACACCCGCGGTCTTGACGATACAACCCTTGTCCGCGAGGTTGCCGTAAAGCACCGCGAGACCGCCGTCTTTCGAATACGCACTCTCCTTGCTGCGGATACAGCCGGTCTTGCGATCGGTATCCAGCGAGGTGAACGTGGCTTCCTGGCTGAACGCGACGGTGGTCGGAATCCCGCCCGGAGCCGCGCGGAAGAACTTCTGCGCTTCTTCGCCCGCACCGCCCGCGATGTCCCATTTGGCGATCGCATCGCCCAGCGTGCCGCTATGCACGTTGCCGCACGACAGGTCGAGCAGGTCCGCGCGCGCCAGTTCGCCGAGAATGCCGAGGATGCCGCCGGCACGGTGCACGTCTTCGATATGGTATTTGTCGGTAGCGGGCGCGGCTTTGCACAGGCACGGCACTTTGCGCGAGATGCGATCGATGTCGGACATGGTGAAATCGACACCGGCTTCCTGCGCCGCCGCCAACAGGTGAAGCACGGTATTGGTCGAACCGCCCATGGCCACGTCGAGCGCCATGGCGTTCTCGAATGCCTGCTTGGTGGCGATGCTGCGCGGCAGGACCGACGCGTCTTCTTCCTGGTAGTAGCGGCGGCACAAGTCCACCACCAGACGGCCCGCCTGCTCGAACAGCCCCTTGCGCCATGCGTGCGTGGCGACGATCGTGCCGTTGCCGGGCAGCGCCAGACCGATCGCTTCGGTCAGGCAATTCATCGAGTTCGCCGTGAACATGCCCGAGCAGGAACCGCACGTCGGGCAGGCATTGCGCTCGATTTCCGCGACTTCCGCGTCGCTGACGCTCGAGTCGGCCGCCTTGATCATCGCGTCGATCAGGTCGATCTTGGCGATCACCTGGCCGTCTTTCGGCGATTTGACCTTGCCGGCTTCCATCGGACCGCCGGAGACGAAGACCACCGGGATGTTCAGGCGCATGGCGGCCATCAGCATGCCCGGCGTGATCTTGTCGCAATTGGAGATGCAGACCATGGCGTCGGCGCAGTGCGCGTTGACCATGTATTCCACCGAGTCGGCGATCAGTTCGCGCGAGGGCAGCGAGTACAGCATGCCGCCGTGGCCCATGGCGATGCCGTCGTCCACTGCGATGGTGTTGAATTCCTTGGCGACGCCGCCGGCCGCTTCGATCTGCTTCGCGACCAGCGCGCCGAGGTCGTGCAAATGCACATGGCCGGGCACGAACTGGGTGAACGAGTTCACCACCGCAATAATGGGCTTGCCGAAATCACCGTCCTTCATGCCGGTAGCGCGCCACAAGGCGCGCGCGCCGGCCATGTTGCGACCATGAGTCGAAGTTCGTGAACGATATTCAGGCATCTGTATCCTCAGATATTGGGGTCGTTTGAGTTTGAATTGCCCCGGCGCAGCCCGGCCAGTCGTGCCTTAAAGGGCGGTGATGACTTACCACTGCCCCGTGAGCAATGGCGAGCGATAGCGCGGACGGTCTGCGACGAGAATGGACGAATGATGCGAGAGAGCGAGTAAGACGTCCAATATATTTTTCTGGCTGGATTAGGTCGGAAAAGATATTAATGTGGTCTGGTCAGGGAAATGAAACTCCACCGCTCATTCTTTCCACGAAGATCGCTCTCATCGTCCCGATCGAAAGAAACGCTCCCAGATGCATATCCGCGCCGCCGCTTGCCCAAAGCAATGAGATGCCTAGTGCCGCCACGAACCATGCGGCAACTCCACATTTCGCTCGGCTTGCGCCAACTTCTCCAGAAGCCCGGCACGATCCAGCCGAACGCAATAGGCGGGCTTCGCCCGTTCAAAGCGCCAACTCGCGGACAGCGAGCCCGCATCGACCGCATCGAAGCCGAATTGATCGAGAATGCCGGCGACCGCCTGCTTTGCCGCAACGTCGTCCCCTGCGATTGGCAACGCGCGTCTATCGGGTCTTCCAGTCGGGACGCCGTCGGTTTCGAGATCCCTCGCGAGAATCGCGCTGAACGCCTTCACGAGCCTCGCTCCGGGCAAGTGGCGCGCCATCAGTTCGCTGGTGGTCAGGGTGTACTGGTCCAACGCATCGATATGGCCGTCGCGTTCGGGATAATAGTTGCAGGTGTCGATCACTATCTTCCCTTCCAGTTCCGCAACCGGCAGCGTGAGATAGCTGCGCAGCGGCACCGAGATCACGACAATGTCGCCGAATACCGCCGCCTCACGCGCGGTTCCGACGCGGCAAGCTGTCGCCGCAGCCGTGCTCATCAGCGTTTCCGGGCCTCGCGAATTGCTGATCATCACCTCGTAGCCGTTCTGCTTTGCCAGCGTCGCGAGCGCCCTGCCAAGAAATCCCGCACCCAGAATACCCATCTTCATTTTCAATCTCCTGTTGGACCTGCGGGCGGCGCCATTCACCGCCCGCACCGTGCAATCACTATGATTGAAAACCTAACCGAGATAAACGATGATTCTGGTTCGCCTGTAGAAACTATAAGTGGGGAATCATGGACCGCCTGACCAGCATGGCTATCTTCGTGAAAGCCGCCGAAAGCGGCTCGTTTGCGGCGGCCGCTCTCGCCTTCGGTATCTCGTCGCAAATGGCTGGACGACATGTGATCGCACTCGAAGAGCGTGTCGGCGCGCCGCTCCTTGCCCGGACAACCCGGCGCCAGAGCCTCACTGAAATCGGCCAGATTTTCTATGAGCGCTGCAAGGCCCTCTTGGCGGACGCTGAGGCGGCGGAATCGGTAGCGATGGATTTCTCAGCCTCGCCGCGCGGACGCCTGCGTGTCACTGCTCCGGTCACATTTGGATCGTGTTGCCTCGCGCCGTTGATTACCCGTTATCTTCGCGAGCATCCCGAAGTCCAGGTCGATCTCACGTTGACCGATCGTTTTGTGGATCTCGTGGATGAAGGGTATGAGGTGGCGATCCGGCTCGGCGCGCTGTCGGATTCGTCGATGATCGCGAAACCACTCATGCCGTACCGACTGCTCGCCTGTGCGTCGCCGGCTTATCTGGAAGAGCGTGGTGAACCTAAAACGCCGGAAGCACTGGCCAGGCATGAATGCCTTGGATTTTCCTTCACGTCGCTACCTCCATACAACGAATGGGTCTTCGGCAGCGCGCGCGGCAAACATGCGGTAACGGTCAGCGGGCGCTTTCAGGCCAACGATACGAAGGCATTGATCGCCGCTGCGATTGACGGCTTTGGCATCGCGCTCGCGCCGGAGATCGCGGTCAGGGACGACATTGCCGCAGGCCGGCTCGTACGTCTTCTGCGCAAGTACGAGGCGCCGGAACGCCCAATGCACGCGCTCTTTACCGCGAGGCGCGCTACGCCGAAATTGCGCGCTTTCATTGATTTGCTGGTCGAGGAATTCGGACCGTGAGATCGCGCACTTGCGGCCGATCACTGCTGCCTCTCGCGCAAACCACCGGCACGCGACAGGCGACTGAACCGAGCGCTGCCCATCGCTGGACCACCGCCCTCTTCCGAGTCCGATCGATCACAGCAACGGCAGTGTCAGCCTGATGTGTTCCGCGAATACCGTGATCAGATGAGCGGGACGCTTCCGCTCGAACCTCAGGGAAATACCGATAGTGGGCAACGGCGGAAGCGTCGGATCGCCATTGAGTACATGGAGATCGGCGGCGACGGCAGTCTGCGTGATGACAGCGAACGCCTGCCCCGAACGGACCAGCGCCGTGAGACCGGCGAGACTGCTGCTCGCATAGGCGATGCGGTAAGCCCTGCCCGCGCGTCGCAGCGCTTCGCACGCTGCCACATGGTCGAGCGTGTCGGGATCGGAGAGCGCCAGCGGCAACGGGTCGAAGTGCGCGGAATCCAGTCCCGGGCAGCCGACCCAGACTAACGGTTCGCGACGAATGATTTCCTCGTTGGCCGCGTCTTCCGGCAACGAGATCATCGCAAGGTCGAGTGCATGCATTTCCAGTTGTTCGAGCAAGCGCGGCGTTGGCGCGCAGACGACTTCCACCAGCGCATGAGGATGCAGGCTCGAGAAATGACGCAGTAAATGCGGCAGGAAAACAGCGGCGTAATCGTCCGGGCAGCCGAAGCGGATCGTGCCCGACAGCCCCTTGCCCGACAGATCGGCGATCGCTTCGTCGTGCAGTCGCAGAATGCGTTGCGCGTGGATCAACAGGCGTTCGCCGGGATTCGTCAGCACCACGCCGCGCCCCGTGCGCTGGAACAGCGGCTGGTCGATGATTTCTTCGAGGCGCTTCATCTGCTGACTCAGCGCGGACTGGGTCCGGCCGATCCGGTTCGCCGCACGGCTGAGCGATCGGACTTCGGCCACGACGATGAACGAACGCAGCAGATCGATTTCGAGTGAAAGACTCAAGATATTAGGCCCACTTCTATCTTCCATAAGAACTATTAGGTTCTATGAAACCAGAGAGCCATTTTAGACTGCAAGCATTCCCGCCCAAGCCAAGGAGAAGCAAAGTGTCCCGGAACAACGATGCAACTTTCTGGCGCAACGCCAGGCAGCACCTGATTCGCTACGGCGGCACCTTCGAGCCGATGATCATCGAGCGCGCGCAGGGCAGTTTCGTCTATGACGCGGACGGCCGCGCGATTCTTGATTTCACCTCGGGGCAAATGAGCGCGGTGCTTGGGCACAGCCATCCGGACATCGTGGCGGTCATCAATGAATACGCCGGCAAGCTCGATCACCTTTTTAGCGGGATGCTTTCGCGTCCGGTTGTCGACCTGGCGACCCGGTTGGCCGAGATCACGCCTGACGGACTCGACCGGGCTCTGTTGCTCAGTACGGGTGCTGAGTCGAATGAAGCCGCCATTCGCATGGCGAAGCTGGTCACCGGCAAATATGAAATCGTCGGCTTCGCGCAGTCGTGGCACGGCATGACGGGCGGTGCGGCATCCGCTACCTACAGTGCCGGTCGCAAAGGCGTCGGCCCCGCCGCCGTCGGCTCGTTTGCAATCCCTGCTCCGTTTCCGTATCGGCCGCGTTTCGAGCGCCATGGTGAATACGATTATCTGGCGGAGCTGGACTACGCGTTCGATCTCATCGATCGTCAGTCGAGTGGCAATCTCGCCGCCTTTATTGCCGAGCCGATTCTCAGTTCCGGCGGCATCATCGAACTGCCGGAAGGCTACATGGCCGCACTGAAGCGCAAATGTGAAGAGCGCGGCATGCTGCTGATTCTCGACGAAGCGCAAACCGGCATCGGGCGCACTGGCACGATGTTCGCCTGTCAGCGCGACGGCGTCACGCCCGATATTCTCACCCTGTCGAAGACGCTGGGCGCCGGTCTGCCGCTCGCGGCCGTCGTGACCTCAGCCCAGATCGAAGAGCGCGCCCACGAACTGGGTTATCTGTTCTATACGACCCATGTGTCCGACCCGCTTCCTGCGGCCGTTGGTCTGCGGGTGCTGGATGTGGTCGAGCGTGAAGGGCTTGTTGCGCGTACGAACGTGATGGGCGCGCGACTCAAACGCGGGCTGCTGGATCTGATGGAACGCTTCGAGTGCATCGGCGACATTCGCGGACGAGGGCTGCTTCTCGGCATGGAGATCGTCAAAGACCGCCGCACCAAGGAGCCGGCGGATGGACTAGGCGCCAAAATCACCCGCGAGTGCATGAACCTGGGGCTCAGCATGAATATCGTGCAATTGCCTGGTATGGGCGGTGTCTTCCGGATCGCGCCGCCGTTGACCGTGCGCGAGGATGAGATCGACCTGGGGCTGGCGCTGCTCGGGCAGGCAATCGAGCGTTCGCTTTGATGAACTAACCGGTTGGATTCGACTGCTTCGAACTTGGTCTCGGGTGAGGGTGACTACGGCGATGAAGTTCGATGCATGTTCGAGCATGTGCGTCGATCCCGGTAGAAAGCGCCTCTCCCGAATCTAGACGCAACGGTTGGACCACATCACTGCTTCAAGGGTAACGCCACGCGTTCGTGGGGAAAGCCGTCAAATGTCTCACCGGGCCTATAATTTCCGCAAGAGCATGAAGGAGGCGCTATGGACAGCATTGGTACCGACAGCCGCTTCGCTGGCTCAATCCCCGAGCTCTACGAAAGCCACCTTGTTCCGCTGATCTTCGAACCCTACGCGATGGATCTCGCGCAGCGGGTAGCTGCGCACCATCCGTCCCACGTGCTTGAGACCGCAGCCGGCACTGGCGTAGTGACCCGCGCGATGGCGTATGCATTGCCCGCGCATGTCGACCTCGTTGCAACCGACCTGAATCAGCCGATGCTCGATCGCGCCGCGGCAATCGGCACTCCAACGCCGGTAATATGGCAACAGGCAGACGCGACCCGGCTACCGTTCGACGACGCGAGTTTCGATGTTGTCGTCTGCCAGTTCGGGGCCATGTTCTTTCCGGACAAAGCGCGCGCGTTTTCCGAAGCTCGGCGCGTACTTCGGCGCGGCGGCGTGTTTCTGTTCAACGTCTGGGATCGTATCGAGGAAAACGAGTTAGCCGATACCGTCACGGCGGCGCTCGCCAGCCTCTTCCCCCTGGACCCGCCGCTCTTCATGGTGCGCACACCGCACGGCTATTTCGACACGCAAGTCATTTCGCGCGACCTCGCGGATGCGGGCTTCAGTGCGGCGCCGCAGTTCGAGACGATTGCGGCGCGCAGCCGCGCGGCATCGGCTCGCGTGGCGGCCGTCGCCTATTGCCAGGGGACGCCGTTGCGCAACGAGATCGAGGCCCGTCATGGTGCGGGTATTGACGAGGCTACGACAGCGTGTGAGACCGCGATCATTGAGCGATTCGGCACGGGATCTGTCGACGCAAAGACCCAGGCGCACGTGGTCCTCGTCCGGCGCTGACAGAGCGAACCGCTGCCTTCTTCGGTAGACGATTCACGATTTGCCTCAGTGCCTGGTGGCCTATCGTTGTATCCCTTTGGGATACAACAGGATCGTCCTATCGGCGAAGCGGTCGAAGACACCAAAATCGTGGCCATGACCTTCGGAAGATGAAATCGTCCTTCATTTGCGCATCTCCGACGGTCTCGACAGCCGTAACCTACCGGTAAGCGGCAACCAACGGCGGTGAAATGCTAAGGATCGACGAAGTCACGGACAGCGAAGGTTTCCCCGAGCGATGTGATGTCGCGGTAATAGGCGGCGGCATTATTGGCGTCAGCACTGCGTATGAACTGGCACGTCGCGGCGTCCAGGTGGCACTGCTGGAAAAGGGCGTCATCGGCTGCGAGCAGTCGGGGCGTAATTGGGGCTGGGTGCGTCAGCAGAATCGCGACCTCCACGAGTTGCCCCTCGCGATGCAGAGCCTCAAGCGCTGGAGCGAACTGAGCGAGGAACTGGGCGAGGACATTGGGTTTCGTCAGGCGGGCATCCTGTACGGCACGGAGCATCAGTCTGACATCGCGCAATGGGAATCATGGCTGGCCCGCGCCCGGGAAGTCGGCTTTAACAGCGAGATCCTCAGTGCGCGCGAGTTGGCCGCGCGCATTCCGTCCGGACGCGCGAAGTGGGCTGGCGGGCTGTGGTCGGTCACGGACGGCCGCGCCGAACCGTCGAAAGCCGCGCCTGCGATTGCTCGCGGCGCGCAAGGTCTCGGCGCGAAGGTGTTTCAGAACTGCGCGGTACGAAGTCTCGACACGAGTGCGGGGCGTGTTTCCGGCATCTGGACAGAACGCGGCCGGCTCGCAGCCGATACCGTCGTTCTCGCGGGAGGCGCCTGGAGCGCGTTGTTCTGCCAGCATCACGGCATCGATCTACCCTCCATCAACGTGATGGGAACGGCGTTGCGAACCGCTGAGGCGCCGGGGGTCATCGAAGGCTGTTTCTCGGGGCCTAACTTCGCGCTGAGGAGACGGTTGGACGGCGGCTACACGATCGCTGTCCCCGGCTACGGACGCGTGGAACTCGCGCCGCAAAACCTGCGGCATTCGGTGAAGTTTCGCACCATGTTCCGCAGCAAGCTGAAGAAAAAACTGAAGGTTCGCGTCGGTGCCAGCTTCTTCCACGGACCGGAGGCAAGCGCGAGCTGGCGCGACGATGGCGTCTCGCCGTTCGAAGCAACGCGGGTGCTGGATCCCCGGCCCGATACCGAATGGCTCGGACGTGCCCTGCAAAACGTGGCCAGCGTGTTTCCCGAGCTCGCAGGCTTGCGGATCGCTCACGCATGGGCGGGCGCGATCGACACGACGCCGGACCTCGTTCCCGTCATCTCGAAGGTTAATGCGAAACCCGGTCTCGTGATCGCGTCCGGGTTCAGTGGACACGGCTTTGGACTTGGGCCAGGCGCAGGGGTGCTCGTGAGTCGGCTGGTAATGGACGAGGCGCTGCAGTTCGACATTAAACCCTACCAACTTGCCCGCTTTTCCGACGGAACGAAACTGAGCCGCCCCGAGATGATGTGAGTCGAGGCGGCGAACGAGCTATCGCGGCAGCCCGCTTCGGAGATTGAAGCGCCAGTACGATTCACCATACTGGCGAGCGCATAACCAATTTGGATTGCCGCGGTATTTCATCCAGCACATTACGGCGGGGTATTGCGGCTATCAGGCAGGCGAGTTCGCTGGCACTAAAGATCTGGTCGAGCAGATAACGGGCCAAACGCCGATTTCGGTGCACGATTACGTCATTGCTAACCGAATACAGCGTGCGGACGCGGTGCCCGGCAAGCTACGTTTTTCAGTGGCGATCAACGTCGATGTGCTTGACCATGATCTGCGCCGAAATCAGGCGGCAACAGCTAAAATCGCGGCTTTAGCCCGGAATACGCCAATGTCTTTTGCCTCGCTTGGCCTGATCGATCCCTTGCTGCGTAATCTGCAGGACCTCAATTATCAGACGCCTACGCCAATTCAGGCCAAGGCGATTCCTGCTGTGCTCAGTGGCAAGGACGTCATGGCAGCGGCACAAACCGGCACTGGCAAAACGGCGGGTTTTGCGCTGCCGCTGCTGCAACGGCTAGTGCAACACGGCCCGGCGGTGTCCAGCAACCGCGCGCGTGTTCTTGTGCTGGTGCCCACGCGTGAACTGGCCGAACAGGTGCTGCAAAGCTTTGTCGATTACGGCAAGGGCCTCGACTTACGATTTCTGGCCGCCTACGGCGGTGTGAGTATCAACCCGCAGATGATGAAGTTGCGCAAAGGCGTGGATGTGCTCGTTGCCACGCCGGGCCGTTTGCTGGATCTCAATCGCCAAAATGCGGTGCAGTTTGATCAAGTACAAACGCTGGTGCTGGATGAAGCCGACCGCATGCTGGATCTGGGCTTTGCGCGCGAACTCAACGCCGTCTTTGCCGCGTTGCCCGCTCAGCGCCAGACCCTGCTGTTCTCCGCCACGTTTACCGATGATATCCGCGCCATGGCGGCGGGCATTCTGCGCGGCCCGGTCAATATCAGCGTCAGCCCGCCCAATGCGACGGCCAGCAAGATCAAGCAATGGGTAGTGCCGGTGGATAAGAGGAACAAGCCAGACCTCTTCATGCATCTCGTGGCCGAGAACAACTGGCAACACGCGCTGGTGTTCGTCAAAACCCGCAATGGCGTGGATTACCTGGCGGCCATGCTGGATGAAGCGGGCTATGCGGTCGACACCATCCACGGCGACAAACCGCAACCCGCGCGTCTGCGTGCGCTGGAGCGCTTCAAGACGCGCGAAGTACATATGCTGGTAGCCACCGATGTGGCTGCGCGCGGGCTGGATATCGACGACCTGCCGCTGGTGATCAACGTTGACCTGCCGATCGTGGCGCAAGACTACGTACACCGTATTGGCCGTACCGGACGCGCCGGCGCCAGCGGCGTGGCGGTGTCTCTCGTGTGTGCCGATGAAGCGCCGCAACTGGCCGCGATTGAAGCACTGATCCGGCAAACACTGCCCCGTGAAGAAGAGCCGGGTTTTGAAGCCGAACACCGCGTGCCGGAAACCAGCGCGACGGGCCAGATCATCAAGAAACCCAAGAAGCCTAAGAAGCCCAAAGTCCCGCATCCCGTGGCGGGCGCCATACAGGTGCTCAGCAAGAAACCGCGCACGTAAGGTGGCGAAAACAAACGCAAGCCCGCGGCGCAACGCGCTGCGGCCGCGGGAAAAGGCACAAGCGGCACAAGCGGCACAAGCTTGTCCGGCAGCAGCCCATTCAGCGTGCAAAAGCCACGCAGCAAACCCGCCGGCAAGCCAGCCGCGGGTTCACGCAAGCCGGCTGGCAAACCCGCGGGTGGCCGCGGTCATTGACCTGGTTCGACCGGAAAGGACGCTCGACGCGTCGCAGGGCGACGGCAGCTTTGAGTTCACAAACAGACTTTGGTAAAGCGCCAGCGCCGCGCGCTGGCGGCAGCGCGATCTTAGGCAGCAATGGTCGCTAAGTCCGGAGGTGGTCCTTCCGTGGACTCAGCGACCACGGCGCGCTGAATCCGAGGGGCTCGAACATGGAAGAGTCGTTGACAGCTCAGCCGCCCGGACCCCACGCTTATCAATCGTCGCCGATGCTGATCACGACTTTGCCGAAGGGGCCGCGAGCAAGATGTTCAAATGCCTGCACGGTCTCGTCAAAGCGATAAACGCGATCGATGACGGGCTTGATCTTGTGTGCATTGAGGAACACGTTCATGCGCTCAAAGGACGTGCGCGGCGCGACCGCGATCCCGCGAATCGTCGTTTGCCGGAAGATCAGCGGCATCAGATCGAGAGCGCTCGTCTGTCCCGTCAGGAAACCAACCTGCGCTATCACGCCTTGCACCTTGGTGGCCGCAACAGACTGGTTGATCCCGTTCCCACCCGCGACGTCGATCGTCACGTCCGCCCCCAAACCGCCGGTTAGTTCGAGCACCTTCGCCGACCAGTTCGGATGCGTCCTGTAGTTGATCCCTTCAACCTTGTCGCTATTGAGCAGCGCCTTCACTTTCGCCAGGTTCTCGTCCTTGCTCGACGTGACGATCACACGTGCGCCATGGGCAATGGCGATCTGCGCCGCGAAGATCGAAACACCTCCCGTTCCTTGCACGAGTACCGTTTGCCCTGATTCCAGGTGGCCGACGTCGGTCAGCGCGTACCAGGCGGTCAATGCAGCGATCGGCAGGGTCGATGCTTCCTCGTCGCTCATCGACGCGGGCGCTGGCACCGCGCTGTCTTCGTGGATGATCATGAATTCGGCGAGTCCTCCCGGCAACGGCATACCCAGGCAATATGCCGGTTCGTCGGGACCGGGCGCACCATCGATCCAGTGCGAGTACAGCGTCGAGTTCACGCGGTCACCGACTTTGAAGCGGGTTACACCGTCACCGATGGCGACCACCGTGCCGGCTGCGTCCGACACGGGAATTAGCGGTTTGGGTACGCTCGCGGGCTCATAAATACCATCAACGATAGCCTTGTCACGGAAGTTCAGCGATACCGCGCCGACCTTCACAAGAAGCTCGCCCGGCTGTGGCGTGGGCGTCTCCACCTCGCCAGCGCGTAGGTTAGGGAGACCAAAATCGTGGAGAAGCCATGCTTTCATTTCACACCTCATGTTCGCTGCAACGGCGGATGCCATCGTGCTAAACAGTGTAATTTCGGCGATCCGGTTGAGTTAGAGGGTAAAATTCCATACATTCCATCCAGTGATTCCAGAATTAAGTATGGACGATCGTTTTGCTGGCATTCGCGAGTTTGTTGCCGCCGTCGATCACGGCAGCTTTACCGCCGCCGGTGAGTTGCTGGGCCTTACCGGTTCCGCGGTCGGCAAGAACATCTCGCGGCTGGAGGTGCGGCTCGGTGTGCAACTGCTGCACCGGACGACGCGCCGCATTGACCTGACGACCGCAGGCGAGACTTTCCTGCTCACGTGCCGACGCATCCTTGAAGATCTGGACCAGACAGAAGCCTTTCTGTCGACGGGCCACGAACAACCTATTGGCCGCCTGCGCGTCGATCTTCCGACGACTTTTGGCCGCCGGCATATCGTGCCTGCACTGTTGAATCTGACCCGGCGATTTCCGCGGCTGGATCTCGCCGTCACGTTGCAGGATCGGGCGGTGGATCTCGTCAGCGAGGGAGTCGATCTGGCGGTGCGCATCGGCACACTCGATGCATTTCCGGATCTCGTCGCGCGTAAGCTGGGCGAGCAGAGGCTCGTTATTTGCGGCGCGCCCGATTACCTGGCACGAACCGGCGAACCGGTGCAGCGCGACGATCTGCTCACACACGATTGCTTGATCGGATGGCGTAGCAACGTACGGTCCGGCTGGCTATTGGCAGATGCGGCGAACGACAGCGGAGCCGCTTACTTCGATGTGCGAGCGCGTCACGAGTTGACGGACGGCGACACCTTGCTGAACGCGTGCGTGACGGGCTGCGGCCTTGCCCAGCTTCCCGGATGGCTGGCGCGAGATGCTTTGCGCACGGGCGCGCTGCGAGAAGTGCTGCCGAGCCTGTCGACGACAACACCGATTCATGCGATCTGGCAGAAGACACGACACCTTCAGCCGAAAGTCAAAGTCGCTGTTGATGAATTGGTGCAACTCGCCGCGTTCGAACCGTCGGTGTTCCAACCTTGATAGTCGGGGCACTCTCGCTTGCGAGCATCGGCGAGCGAGGCGGACGTGCCGGAGGCGAATCTCCGTTCGCGGTTCACGCTGCCTTCCGGATGTCTGACGCAAGCGCACCACCCATGTCGCTTGTTGGCCGACCTCTGCCTCATGCAAACGGCATGAACTTCGGAATGCAGAACGGTCGCGATCGACAGCACGCGACCCTGAACTGCCCTCCATGAAGATGCCTCCACGGTCGGCAATGGCATTCAAAGCGGTCACCGGCTGGAGCGGCAATTGCCTTAAGCATTGCGGTCGATCGGGGTTGAAACGGAACAGCCAATTGCCCGCAAACTGCAGTCGATTGGTCTGCTTGCAACCCCTGCAACGGCTAAGCGTCGGAGCGCTTCAGTCGCATCGAAACCGAGAAGCGTTCAGCCGGATGGACGCTTATCGACACTTCAAAGGTTTCCCCCGCGGAGTCGAGGTAGCGCCGCACAATCTCAAGCGCCGCAGTGCCCTTATCGACTTTCAGCCTTTCCGCCATCTCCTGCGAAATCAACGCGGCGTGCACGTCCTGCTGGATCTCCGCGATGCAGCGACCATAACGCGCTTCGATTAACGAGCTGATAAGCGCATCCGGTTGAGATCGCGCAGCATCTGCGACTTCCGTGTAAGCCGGATCGATATATACGTCGGTCCAACCGACCGGCGCACTCTCCCTGTCGCCGTCGATGCGCAGGCTCGAAACGCGCAGCCATCGCGCACCGTCAGCACACTTCAGCGTTTTGGCGAGCTTACCGCTAGCGAAGATCTCCTCCGTCGATTGCACCAGACGCAAGTGCTCGGAGCCGAACTGAACGAGATCGTCCACCGATGCGAGCGAAGGCCGAAACTCGTTCTTCGGCTGCGTCGATTCAACGCGCGTTCCCGCGTTCTTGCGTCGCGACACGAGCCCCAACTGCTGCAATTCATGCAGCGCTGCGCGAACCGTATGCCGGCTCGTCTGATAGTGGTCGCGCAGTTCAAGTTCGGTGGGCAGATACGAGCCGACCGGATAGCGGCCGGACGCAATGCTCTCAGTCAAGTCGCGAGCGATGTCGGCGAAGTGCGGTCGATTCATTTTTGGGTGGCGATGGAGCCAATTTATCAGGGGCTAGGGTAAATCATAGCTTGTTCAACATGTCCGAACATATTAATTTATTTATGTCCGGACATATCGATGGTTTTCCGCGAATCGTCCCGGCCCTTTTTAAACCGGTTTCCTGCACTTCCGAGAGGTCTTCATGACGAGTCGCACTGTCCCTATGGCCAGCACTGTGGTCGATTCAATCCTGTTTCGCGACGCCTTCGGCACACCGAAGATGCGTGCGCTGTTCTCCGATTACGCGCTCGTGCAGCGCTATATCGACGTGGAAGTGGCGCTGGCCAGGGCTGAAGCGCGCGTTGGCGTGATTCCGGCCGATGCGGCTGAAGTGATCGCCCGTGAATCGACGATCGAGCGGATCGATTTCGATCACATGCGCGAGGAGACAGACATTGTGGGTTATCCGATTCTGCCGCTCGTTCACCAACTCGTCGGCATGTGCGGCGAAGCGGGCCGTTACGTCCATTGGGGCGCGACGACACAAGACATCATGGATACGGCGGTCTCGCTGCAGGTGCGCGATGCGCTCGATCTAATCGACAGCGACATACGCGATCTGCGCACGATTCTGGTCGGTCTTGCAAAGAAACACCGCGATACGCCGATGGCGGGCCGCACACACTTGCAGCAGGCGCTGCCCATCACGTTTGGCTACAAGGTCGCCATCTGGCTCGCGATGTTCGACCGGCATCAACAACGCCTCGCAGAGTTGCGGCCGAGGGTGGCCGTCGTCGGATTCGCAGGGGCTGCGGGAACGCTGGCCTCGCTCGGCGACAAGGGTTTCGAGGTTCAGAAGGCGCTCGCCGATGAACTGAAGCTCGGCGTACCCGCAACCACGTGGCACGTAGCACGCGATGGTCTCGCCGAAGCCGTCAACCTGCTGACGCTCGTGACGGGTTCGCTCGGCAAAATCGCGCTCGACATCATGATCATGGCGTCGACGGAGTTCGCCGAAGTGTACGAGCCTTTCGTCAAGGGGCGTGGTGCAAGCAGCACCATGCCGCAAAAACGCAATCCGATTTCCAGCGAACTGATGCTTGCCGCAGCGAAAGCAGTGCGGCAGCAAGCGGGTCTAATGGTCGACGCGATGATCCAGGACTTCGAGCGCGCCACGGGCCCATGGCACGCGGAATGGATCGCCATTCCCGAAAGCTTCATCCTTTCGGCTGGCGCGCTGCATCAGGCCAAGTTTGCGCTAGGGGGATTGATCGTCGACACCGAACGCATGAAGCACAACCTGGGTATCACCCGGGGGTTGATCGTCGCGGAGGCAGTCATGATGGGAATGGCGCCGTTCACCGGCCGCCAGCAGGCTCACGATATCGTCTACGACGCGTGCCGTACCGTGAACGAGAAAGGCGGCACGCTCGCCGAAGCGCTCGCGGCGCTGCCTGAAGTTACCAGGCACTTCGACCGCGCGGCTATCGATCGAATGACCGATCCAGCCAACTATCTCGGCCTCGCGCCACAAATGGTCGATCGCGCCGTCGAATTGTCCAGCGGCATTTGATTGAAAGACGTGGAGGAGCGCACATCATGAACAACCATAACGCATCAAACGCATCGCCGGACGTTCCGCCGCCCAGAAGGCTGCCGTGGTACCGCAGGCTGGGAATGCAGGTTCTGACCGGGCTGATCCTCGGGATTGCCGTCGGTCTGATTTTCCCGAAGGTGGGTGGGCAGCTGAAGGTACTGGGCGACATCTTCCTGTCGCTTATCAAGGCCGGTGTCGCGCCGCTTGTGTTTCTCACCATCGTGCATGGCATCGCGTCGGCCGGTGACGTCAAGAGCGCGGGCCGCGTAGGATGGCGCTCGATTGTCTATTTTGAAGTGGTATCGACCATTGCCTTGATGGTCGGCCTGCTGGCTGGCAACCTGCTGCAAACCGGAAAGGGCATGACGGCCATCGCCGTCGGAGCAGCGCCGCCGGCGGTTGCAAAAATGGAATCACAAGGCTTCATCGCGTTTGTCATGCACCTCGTGCCGGATAACTTCATCGGCGCCTTCGTGAAAGGAGAACTGCTGCAGGTGGTGGTGCTGGCTGTGATGGTCGGTATCGGGATACTCGCGATCCCTGAACGCCGCCGCGTCCGGATCAACGAGGGACTCGATCTTGTTTCCGAAGTCCTGTTCTCGTTCATCAACCTCGTGATGAAGCTGGCGCCGCTCGGCACCTTCGGCGCCGTCGCTTACGCGGTGGGCAGCAACGGCACCGCCGTGCTCATTGCACTTGCCCAACTCGTTCTCAGTTTCTACGCGGTTGTGATCCTGTTCATCGTCGTGGTCATGGGAATCATCGCGAAACTGGCAGGCTTTAGTCTGTGGCGCTTCCTCCGCTATATCAAGGACGAAATTTTTATCGTGCTGGGTACCGCGTCGTCCGAGAGCGCGCTGCCGCGCCTTTTAATCAAGCTCGAACGGCTCGGTTGCGCGAAGCAGACAGTCGGTCTCGTGTTGCCTACCGGCTATGCGTTCAATCTCGACGGCACATCGCTTTTCATGTCGATGGGCGTGCTCTTCATCGCTCATGCGTATGGCGTGCCAATTACGCTGCAGCATCAGGTCGGCCTGCTCCTGTTGATGCTGTTGACCTCCAAGGGTGCGGCCACGGTGTCAGGCGGATCGTTTGTGGTGTTTGCTGCGACGGTGGCGTCGACCGGCATCCTGCCTGTTGAAGGGGTTGCGGTGATTTTCGGGGTCTACCGCTTCATGTCAATGGCGATCGCCGCCTGCAACACGATCGGTAACAGCGTTGCCACGGTCGTGATTGCAAAGTGGTCGCATACGTTCGACGCGCAGGTCGCCGAGCGTCATTTCTATCCGGAGCGCTACCCGGCCACCGCGCATGCCGACGAAAGTCTTGATGACGGTAACTTGCTGCCCGAGGACACGAGCGACGCGAATCCGCACTCTGGCGGCATCTCTATGAAAAGTGCGGGCACAGCGCGATGATCTGTTCCGTTGGGCCGTGGGCGCCCCATCGGAGGCCTGCCGATTCCACGCGCAGGCAACTGGAGCCCGAAGCGATTCGGGGAAACTCCACGCTGACTGACACGTAACGATATGGCATCACGCGCCCGCCATCGAATGAAGGATGCCATGGCCGCCGTCCACCCCGATCTGCTGGCCAGTGATCCAGCCAGCATCATCGCCTAGCAGAAAGTCGATCAACGCCGCCGCGTCCTCGCCTTGACCCAGACGCCTCATCGGATTGAGCTTTGACATCCGGGCGATCGACTCAGGTGAGCCGGTGAGCTTCGACGACATGTTCGAGACAGTTAATCCTGGATGAACGCAATTCACCCGAATCCCCCGCTCAGCGTAGGTCGCGGCTGCCGTGACGGCGAGCGCCGCCACCGCGGCCTTTGCACCGGCAATGGCCTCGTGATTCGGAAATCCAGACTGCGCCGCAACCGTGCCTACCAGTACGGCGCTCGAGGGCTTGCGATGGGCGAGCGCAGCGGTAACGAAAGCCCGAAGCACATGCCACGCACTGACGTAGTTATCGGCAAGCGTCGCGCGCATATCCGCTTCGCTGGTCAGGTGCAGCGGTCTGATCAGAATCGATCCAACGCAATGGGCGACACCTGTCACTTCTCCAAAGCGCTCAATACCTGCCTGAATTGCACATTGCACCTGCGCGGCATCGGTTGCGTCGGCGGGTGCAGCGAGTGCGCGCTCTCCAAGTTCGTCGGCGAGTTCGGTGAGCCTCGCTCCATCGCGAGATGTAAGAACAACGCTTAGACCGCGCGCTGACAGTCTCCGGGCCAGTGCAGATCCGACTGCACCGCTCGCGCCAGTAATCCAGATCGCCGCCATTGCCTCACTCCCGACAAGTACCCGCTACGTTCAGCCATTCAATACCGACCACCAAGGCTCACTTTCTGCCCCGCCAGTCAATTCCGACCCGGTAGAAGATCCAGAAACTCGCGACGCAATGCGGGATCCCGAAGAAATGAACCGCGCATGACGCTGTTGACCATTTTTGCGTCGTCGTCTTTCGTGCCGCGCCAATGCATGCAGAAGTGGTCGGCCTCCAGCACCACCGCAAGCCCGTCGGGCTGGATGCGTTCTTCGAGCAGATCCGCGATCTGCTTGACGGCCTCTTCCTGGATCTGCGGCCGGGTCATGATCCAGTTGATCAGGCGGCCGTACTTGGACAGGCCAATGAGGTTTGAACTCTCGTTGGGCATCACTCCAATCCAGACCCGGCCCATGATCGGACACAGGTGATGGGAGCAGGCGCTGCGCACACGCAGCGGGCCCACGATCATCAATTCATTGAGCCGTTCGACATTCGGAAATTCGGTGACAGCCGGCGCGGTGTCGTACCGTCCCGCAAAGACTTCGCGAACGAACATTTTTGCCACGCGTTGCGCGGTTTCTTGCGTGTTGTGATCGTTGTCGACATCGATGACGAGCGAGCGCAAAACGCCCTGTAGCTTGTCCGCGACTTCCTTTTGCAGCAGCTCCAGTTCTCCCTCGCGAAGGTAGTCGGCGATGTTGTCGTTCGCGTGGAATCGGGCTCCCGCACTGAGAAGCCGACATCTGATCCGCTGCGAAAGCGGCACGCCCTCGCCCAGCTCCAGGCCGTGGCGTATGTCCTGCGCGACTGATTCCATGAGACTTTTCTCCCAACGTCAATGTGTCAATCCGTACGCGTAACGTGCGCTGCAAACCTTGCGCCGTATGCCCCCGACTCGCGAAGACCCGTCTCAATCCGTCTGATGCGGTTGAGGCGACCAGCCTTCTTCGCGCACCACACGCTCGAGCGCCGACTCGATCAGCACGCGCGCGCGATTGGCGACGTCGCCGAGATGCCGGTGTAACGCAACGTCGTGCGCCGAGCGCGACGTGCATTCGTCGCTATAGGATTCGAACGTGGACAGTTGCATCACCAGTTCAGCGAGGTGCCGCGGACATTCGCACGCAATCGTCGACGAGCGGGCAGCGATGGCTTCGAGCTCGGCGTCGTCGTACCGACGTGGCGAGCGCGACCAGGAGGGGGCTTCGCCGGCCTCATGCGCCACCCGAGCGCTGTGGCACAGATCGCCGAGCATCTGGCGAAGCTCGGTCCTGCTGTCGGGCTCCCGATACAGCCGCACACCCGCGAGGCGCAACGCTTCTGCCGCGCGCCCCGTACCGAAGCCGTACACCACCGCAACCGCCGCCGCGCCGCAGGCGTCGCTGAGCGCGAGAACTTCCGAAGCGGCGTCCTCATGCAGCGAAGGAACACGCAGCAGCAGAAGGTTCGCCTCTTCCCCTTCAGATGACGCGCCTTCGCGCGCCGCCGCGAGATCCGCATACTCCGCGAGCTTGCCGACGCCGTAGCGCCGCAGATCGATACCCGTTTCAACCAGGCGCCGGGCCAGGTTCTCCCCCACTAGCGTGAGCCGGAACCTGACCTCATGACTGCCATTGGTGGGGCGCGATCTGCCGCTGGACGCCTCCCCTGCGGCAAGAAACTCGAGTTCCTCGCGCTCGAGCCGCGCAATCGCTCCAATCGCGTGGCCGCGCTGCACCAGCGCGTTGATCAGAACCAGCCGGCGCACGTCGTCCTCGGAATACATGCGCTGTCCGGCCTCACTTTTGGCCGGGCCCACCACTTCGTAGCGCCGCTCCCAAAGCCTGAGCCTCGTGACCGGCATCCGCGCGAGCCGGGCGGCCTCCCCGCTCCTGTAATTGCGAGCGGGCGACGTGTCTTCGACGGAGGGCGACGGCATGGTCATTCCTTTAGCGTTGCATGACTCGGGATAATATTCCTGTTTCGAGTCAATGTGAATCATTATTGCGAGTCGCATCACCTCTTTAAAGTTAAAAAAGATCGTCAATGTGTCATACTTGGACATCAAGACTCCATAATCGGAGTCACTGTGACGCATCTCAATGCGAAATTGGCTTTGGTGGCGGGTCCCTGCGAGTCCGCGAACCCTGGAGAGAGAAGTCATGCCTATAAAACGGAAAGGCCCACGAATAGCCGTCGTCGGTGCGGGGATCGCCGGATTGTCATGCGCGACGGTGCTGCGCCGCTGCGGGTTCGAGGTCAACGTGTTCGACAAAAGCCGCGGGCCTGCCGGGCGGATGAGCACCCGTCGCCAAGGCGACTGGCAGTGCGACCATGGGGCGCAGTACTTCACCGCTCGCGATCCGCTCTTCCAGGCGGAAGTGGCGCGTTGGCAGAACGCGGGCGTCGCCGCGATATGGCCTGCACGAATCGCGGTGCTCGATGGGTCCGCACAAACCGCATGGGCGAGCAAGCAAGACCGCTTCGTCGGTACGCCGTCAATGAACTCGCCCGCGAAGTATCTGGCTGACGCTCAGTCGGTGACCTTGGGTTGCACTGTCACGGCATTGCATCAGGATGGGCGACAGTGGCGTCTCGTGTCAGCCGAACAGGGCACGCTTGCGGATCGCTTCGACGTCGTTGTCCTCGCCATGCCCGCCCCGCAGGCGGCGGACTTGCTGCGTGAAGCCGCGACCGGACTGGCGGCGCTCGCACGCGAGACCGCGATGCGCCCATGTTGGGCACTCATGGTGCGCCTGCCCGCTCGCGTGCCAGTGCCGTTCGATGCCGCTTTCATCAATCAGGGGCCTCTGCGCTGGATGGCGCGCGACAGCAGCAAGCCGGGGCGCAACGGCCCCGAAACATGGCTGTTGCACGCGAACGCGGACTGGAGCGAGCTTTACATCGACGCCAGCGCGGAACGTGTCGCGGATTGTCTGCTCGAAGCGTTTGCGCTGCACGGCGGCCAAAAGTCCACCGAATGGACGGCACACCGCTGGCGATTTGCTGACACCGAGCCTAGCGAGGAGCCCGCGCCCGGATACATCTGGGATGAAGCCAGCGGCCTGGCATTGTGTGGCGATTGGCTCAACGGCGGCAGAGTGGAGGGTGCGTGGCACAGCGGCCGGATGCTGGCCGAGCGAATCGCCACCCGGTAGCTGGCGGCCCAATCGACAAAGCAGTCAGCAAGCCAGATCAAAGGTGCAAGGTAACCTGGACTGCGAGCAGACCAGCATGCTTATGGCTATGTAAAGCACTTTAGCTTATCGATTGCCGGAATCGTTTTAAAACCTGGTTTTGCGAAAAAATAGCCCTGCATCAGCCTGACTCCATGCGCAACAAAGAAGTCTCGTTCGCCCCTGGTTTCGATGCCTTCCGCCACGACACGGATACCAAGATCGTCGCAAATTGAAATCACGCCTCGCACGATGCGCTGACGCACCGGGTCAGTGTCGATACCGCGGAGCAGTCCCATGTCGAGCTTGATGATGTCGGGCTGGAAATCCACCAGCAGAGCAAGCCCCGAATAACCGGCTCCGAAATCATCAATTGCCGTCAGGAAGCCAAATGTCTTGTATGCCCTGAAAATCTCGACCAGATGTGTGCGGTCGGCCAGATGTTCGCCCTCAACAGTCTCGAATATGATTTTTTCAATCGGGAAACCATGCGTCTGCGCAGCTTCCAGAGTGCTCCTGATGCATACCTCCGGCCGATAGACCGCGTTGGGCATGAAATTGATGGAGAGAAATGAGTCGAGACCTAACGCGGCTGCACTGGCGATCGCAACCTGCCGGCAGCGCTGGTCAAAATGGTATTTGTTTGCATCGTCGATCTGCGACAGCACCGAGTGCGCGGATTCCCCGCTCGCACCACGCACGAGCGCCTCGCATGCGAAAACAGCCTGGGCGCTCACATCGACGATGGGCTGAAACGCGAAATCGATCTCTATCGGCAGGGGCGTTATGTCCCTGCACCCGGAACATCGTTGCGGCTGTCCCGCCACCCCATCGGGGCTACGAATCATGAAGGAATCCATCTGGTGTTATCGCGCTGATTGTTTGCTGATTAGGGTTGACGCCGTTGGTCCTGCTGCGGGGCGGCCGTCAGTCTCCCGGTGTGTTGGCTTCTTCGCAGGCGGAGCATGCTTCGCCCGCCGGCTCCAAAACCTCGCCGCGTACGCAGTTCCGCCCTGCTCTTTTCGCGTCGTAGAGCGCGCGGTCGGCGGCAGCCAGCAATCCCTGGAGCGTCGGATTGGCAGGACTCAATGTCGCGACGCCCAGACTGATCGTCGCTTTCAATTGCCCGACCGCCGTTTCGATTCGCGCCCGCTCGACCGCAACCCGCAGTCGCTCAGCGACCACCAACGCCTCGCCGGCCGTCGTAGACGGCAGCATCAGAATGAATTCCTCGCCGCCGAGTCTCGCGACCGTGTCGGACGTGCGTAACAGTCCCTTCGCTTCGCCGGCGATCCGTTTCAAAACCTCGTCACCCGCCTGATGCCCGGCCGTGTCGTTGATCCGCTTGAAGTAATCCGCGTCCAGCATAACGACCGACAATGCCCGCCCATGTCGTTCGGCGCGTGCCACCTCGGATTCCGCAACTTCAAAGAAGTGGGCCCGGCTCGATACGCCTGTCAGGTGGTCGGTCGTAAGCAGGCGCGCAAGGTTGTCGCTGCTCACCTTGCGCTCCGTCACGTCCCTCAGAACGACCGAATACCCCGCTATCTCCCCTTCCTCTTCGCGCAGCACCGCGACGAGAACCTGCCCCCAGTAGCGTCGACCGCCCCTGGTTTCACACCAGAACTCCTCCACATGCCAACCCTCGTCACGCGTTAGCGCGATATGCTCCGGTGAGCGGTGCGATACGTGCTCGTCGCGGGCATAAAAGCACGAGAGCGTGTGCCCGACGACGTCGGTCTCGCCAAATCCCGTCAGGCGTTCAACCGATGGATTCCAGCTTTCAATACGCCCTTGCGCATCAAGCGAGAAGAAAGCAAAGTCGTTGACGCTCGTGTAGATTCCGGCCAGCCACGATTCTGTTTGCCGCGCTCTTCTCTCGGCCGCAACCTGCCGGGAAATGTCCGTCAGCACCGTCATCAGCAGATTCTCACCCACCTTGATGATGGAACAGGCGAGCACGACCGCCCCCTCTTTGGCCGGCGTCACAAACACCCGGTGGTTTTCACACACTGCCCCCCGCTCGCCCTCAAAGCTGGCCGCCAGGTTGCGAAGCTCCGGCGCCACTGACGCCAGGCTATCGAAAATATTCTCGATACCGCCGCCTTTTACCAGAGGCATGAGAAGCTGCGCGGCAAGGGGGTTCATCATGTCCACGAGACCCGCCTGGTCGCTGCGGATAATCCCGACCGGGGACAGGTACATGAACGAGAGTAACGCCTCGTATTCGGACTCGAGGTCGTTCGTGTCTGGATTCACCGCGTTCAATGGGCCGCCTTTCGCTCAATCAGGACAAACCGCGTCGCGCAGTCCGGCGCTTTCAGCAGCCTGAGCCGCACCGGGGTCGGGCGCATGCGCAAGGTCAAAACGTAGGGAACAATATCGTCAATTGCCTCCTCGTCTTCGAAGCGCTGCGCCACCATGAAATTATTCATGCACGGGGCCACCTCTTCGAAGAAATGTTTCCCTAATACTCGCTGCGCCCGCAATCCGGCGTTCTTCGATTCGGTCGCGTTATAGACCGTGACAAGTGCATCCGGGCTTAACCCGATGACGCCAAACTGCATTTCATCTAACCGGGCAGTATCCAATCCAGCCAGCTCCCCTATTCGCACCGCCTCGAATTCTTCGTTCACGCTTATCCCGTGTGGCGCCACAACACCAAGTTCGTTCGTACCGGCTATTTATCCAAAGAGTTCCAAGTGCTGCTTCTGGTGAAAATAGCGACAACTTGTTGCCCCAAAGAAACCGCCCAATAGACGGCATAACGGCCTCCGACGAAATAACTTTAACGCGAGAGCGGCGCTGGAGATTGCCAGAGCCTGTCGGTAATAACGTCCAATTGGGCGCACTGTCGCCGCGTTGCCATAGCGTGGCCAGGAAAGATCTACCCGCCCAACAAAACAACAGCCTTTTCTATGGATCCGCATGAGTTGCCCTGCACAAATTGCCGCGAGCTTACGAAGGACGTACTGGAGGTACGAATTGCTCGCGCGTTTCAGGCGCAATATAAGTTCTGCGATGGGAGCACTCTGTCCTCATTCGTCGACTCCCGAGCCATCCCAAGTTCGTTTGAACAGCCCCCCCGGTCAGCTGCCCCAAATAAGCGAGCGTCAGCGAACGGGTAACCGGCGCGAAGACACCGGGAACGCGAATTGCACGCTCACGTATCCGCTTACTCAACACATATAGGCAGTCGTCTCATGCACTCGATTCTGCTTGTCGATGACGAGCCGGATATTTTGACGGCCTGGCATCTGATTCTCATTGGAGAGGGGTACGAAGTGCGATGCGCCGCGAACGGCGCGGAGGCGCTCCGGATTCTGGACGGTTGGCGGCCGCACCTTATCATCACCGACTGGATGATGCCGCTGGTTGACGGTCGGGAGCTATGCCGTCATATCAAATCGAATCCCGAACTTTCACGCATTCCTGTGCTTGTTCATACAGCAGCGCCAGCGGCCGCTCGTGAAGCGAATTGTTACCACGTCTGCCTGCAAAAGCCGGCGCCTATCAACGTCGTTCTCACAACCGTGGCGAAGCTATGCGGCAGCGCATAGACGGACGAGACCTTCGCGGTTGGCCTCGCAACCGCATCACGGCTGCTGCTACGGCCAGTATCGACTGCAGTCACAAAATCCTGCTCCACGTGATTGCAAACGGACCGGAAAGCCGAAGTGGACCCGCGGCCGAGAGCGGTAACGGGCCACGCAACCTTATCACTGGATAGGCGGCACAACACCGAGTTTTTCGGCCAGCATGCGTTCATAGACGCCGAAATGCAGGTCTACCTCTTCCTGCGTAACTGTCTGGACTAGAACGTTGACCTGGTCGGGTAGCAGTCCCATCACTGTTGAGATTGCGCCCTCAAGTTGCGGCGCACAAATGCGGTCTTCGGCGAGTGTCGTGCCTATGGATATGTCATAACTTTGCTCCTTCCGTTGCACGATTTCGACTATGCGGGCTCGCGCGCTCATGTTGTTATCGACCGCCAGTCTCACGACGCCGGCAAGCTGATGCATCACTTCAGTCGGAAAGCCTTTCGTCGAGCGCAACCTCAACCGATGCTTTCCGAGAGTTATCCACTCTGTTTCGAATTCCATGGAGTTCTCCTCGGGTGACACTGGTGCGCGGATGATAAGGGCGGTCATCGGTTTTTCAAGCCCGACAACAAGCCAGAAAAATTCCTCAAATGAGGGGCTTGAAAATCTTTTCCTGCATCTTATTTTGAAAACGCTCGGGCAGTCGCTCGCGGGTCGACGCGGGCGCTGCGTGTTTCAACCTTGTTTGTTTTGCGGCTGGGGCAAGCGGACTGGAGCGCGTTCACCGGTTCGTCTTCCCGCCACCAGAGGAGAAAGCGACCATGAGTGACCTTTACTTTGGCACCGAACTCTTCAGCGAACTGGACCGTCTGCAGCGGCAGATGTCTAACCTTTTCGGCGGATTTCCTTCCAGCCTTCGCTCAAGCCGAGTCGGGACCTTTCCACCCATCAACATCGGGACGACCGACGATACGATTGAAATCGTCGCGTTTGCGCCCGGTATTGATGCATCGAAGCTGGATATTTCCATCGACAAGGGCCTGCTGACCATCGCCGGCGAGCGGACGAGTTCACTGCCCGATCCCGCCGACGGCCGACGGGCCTACACGCACGAGCGCTTTGCCGGCTCTTTCCGGCGAGCGGTCGAGCTGCCCCAGCATGCCGATCCCGACAAGGTACAGGCGCGTTACGTGAACGGATGCCTGTTGATTTCGGTTGGTAAGCGCGAGATGTCCAAACCCCGCGCAATTACAGTTGAGTAATGAGGTGACACGATGAGCGACACCACGCAAATTGCACAGCGCGAGACCGATCCAGCAAGCCGCAGCGCCGCAGACGAGACCCGTCGGCTAACGCTGACTCCAGCGGTCGACATTTTCGAGGACAGTCATGGTGTGACGCTACTGGCTGACTTGCCTGGCGTCACCAGGGAACGGCTTGATGTGAACGTCCATGGCGGGAGCCTGACCATCGAAGCTCAGTCGGCAGTGCCTACCCCGGCAAACCTGCGTCTCTCCCACGCCGAGATACGCGCCCCCCACTTTTCGCGACAGTTTGCCGTTAGCGATGATTTCGACACGTCGCGGATTGAGGCTAACCTGAAAGATGGCGTGCTGAGGCTGACCATCCCGCGTCGGGAGGAAGCAAAACCACGCCGCATTGATGTCAGCTTGGGCTGACCCCCAAAGCGGATCCTACCTGGAACTCTCTCGTAGGCCGGACCAGATCCTCGCCTTTTCCCGGTCGGGGCATCGCGTTCTGTCGTATCCCAGCCAGATAGGATCCGCCGGTCTTGGGCAAAGCAGCTGTGTTGCGGTGCTCATGATCGCGCGACTCCCACGCCGGTTGTCGACTGGGCGAGCCTGATCTCGCCCAGGTAAGCGCTTTCGTCCAGTTCGCAATTACGCCGGGCGTTACCGGCGTCATGATGGATTTCGACCCGATAGAGGCCACTTCCCTTGGCAAGCCCACCGAAGCGGAAATCGCCAAAGCAGTCCGAAACGGTCTCGCCCACCTTCTCGTCACCGACGTACAACGTGACGACTGCATCCGCGACGCACTCCGTCACGTCTTCCATCTGCACGCTGACGCTTCCTCCAATGAAGCAGGTTTCCCAGCGCTCGAGGCCGCTATACCATACGCGAGGCTTCGTGCCGAGATTCGGCCGCAACACCTTCAGCCCCTCGCGCCGGGCCTTCTCCTCCATTGTTGCGTCATCCAGCTTGACGGTCTCAAATACGTCGGTGGGGCAGGACTGCTGACAGCGCGGCCGGGACCAGCCCTGATCGAGCAGATGCGCATCGAAGATCCAGGTCTGTGGCAATTGAAGCTCTTCGTTCCAGACGATTGCCTTGTACGGGCACGACTTCACGATGTCTTTGCGACCCCGCGCCTTGTCCGGGTCAATGATGACGATGCCGTCGGCGCGCTTGCGAATCGCATCGCCGCCCACCCGCATGCACGGCGCGTCGTCGCAGTGGTTGCACATGACCGGCAGATACGTGGTCTCGACCATATGGGCGTCACCCTGAACACGGCGCAGGATGCGCACGACGCTCTCTGCATTGGCCGACGCGGGCGCGGCATAACCGGGAAAGTCGTTTCCGACATGCTCGTCCCGGGCGGCGATGACGCAGTTCTGGCAGTTCTCGCACTGCCCGACCTTGACAATCAGATTCCACTTGCTCATTCCATGCTCCTCACGCTGCACGACCGAGCATGAACGCCTCGGCGGATTTCCACTTTTCGACCTGCACCAGACACGAGTTGGGACTCATGCTGCTCGTGCCGGCGGTTTGAGACCGGTCGGGGGTCAGCATATTCATGCAGCCGCCGATCTCGACGCGCTCGCCGTCAATTTCAATCAGTCTGAATTCGGCACTCGCCTCGTATGACTTGACAACGCCCGCGTTGACCAGCGGCGAGACGTCGGCGGCACAGATCACAGCGCCCCGGTTGTTATAAACCTTGACCAGATCGCGATGGGCGATGCCTCGCAGCACCGCGTCCGCCACACTCAGCCTGAGCAGCCAGAAGCGGTGGCCGCCGATCAGCGCGCGATGGTCATCAATGCTGTTCACTGAAGAATTTTTGCCGTCGCAATGGGTATGGAAGCTGTAACGACTGTGCGTGGCAATCAACTGGAGTGGATACCGGTCGGCGAGTTCGGAACGCATTCCCTCCCACGACGGAATGTAGCGATTGAGCGCCGGCCGTTCGGGATTGTCTGCCGTGTGCCGCTTGAGCAACTCGGGTACGAACTCCAGTTTGCCGCTGGGCGTTTGCAGACCCGAGCCGAATTTTTCGGCGAACTGCGACGGCAACGGGTGGGGTTCCTGCAGGTCTTTGCGCCGGCCCTCCGCGAACCAACGCATGTCCACCGGATGGCGCAATTCGGGCTTCTCGGGCGGCACGACAAAATAACCCTTGCGGCAGAACTGGCGCCACGAAATATGATCCGGCAGATCCGACGAGTCGAAGACGCGCTTGACCCAGTCAAGCTCACTGCAGCCCTCGGTGAACACGGCGCCCAGGCCCAACCGGGTCAGGATCGCGGTGAAGATGTCGTAGTCGGAACGCGACTCGCCCAAAGGCTCGATGCACTTGTGCTGCAGCGTCATGATGCGATGATTGACCGTGCTGTAGCCATGATGTGCGTAGCCGCCGGAATTCGACCATTCCCCGATGTCCCAGCGCTCCAGAGATGTGCAGGCAGGCAGGATGATGTCGGCAAACTGAGCCTCACCCTCCATCCAGATGGACTGATTGACCACGAACTCGATACTCGAGTGTCGGTAGGCGTCGGCCCAGCGTCCGGAATTCGTCACCGTGCTGAAGGCGGATCCGCCGTAACGGTAGATCATGTGGATCGGCGAATACCCGGGCATGGGATAGGTAAACGGCGCGAACTGGGCTTCCTGCGACATGCCGTCCCACAGGTAGCCTGTGGCATGACCGTTGACGATGGCATCGGGAAGTTGCTGCCGCGGCACCATCTGCTTGACGGGATTCATGGTCAGGATATGCGGCATGCGCTGGTAATTGTTCACCGCGTTGGCGGTCCACGCCAGGTCGCCGGAAATGCCGCCGTCAGCGTAGCCGGGGAAATAGAAATGGAGGTCGTGAGGAACACCCGCTTCAAGGCAGCCGAAATTCACGCCCGGCTTACCCCAGCCCTGCATCGCCATCATCATGATCATACAGCGTGCCCATTGGGCTCCCGTCGCGCCTCGGCCCGCACCACCGAATCCCGCACCGGTCATCCCGACAGCCAGATGGACCTTCCTGTTCCCCCAGCGGCGCGCAAGCGCGCGGACGTCCTTGGCGGGCACGCCGGTCTCGCTTTCCTGCCACTCGGGCGTTCTGGCAACGCCGTCGGTTTCGCCGAGAAGGTAGGCTTTCCACTCGTCAAACCCGGTCGTGCGGGTAGCGACGTAATCCTTGTCGTACAGGTTTTCCACGGCCCACACGTACATGATGGCGGTAGCGAGTGCGGCGTCGGTTTGCGGTCGGACCGGAATCCATCGCCCGCCGAGTAATTGCGCGGTGGGATTGCAGTGCGGGTCGATATGCACGAACTCAATGCCGAGTTCCTTGGCCCACAGGCGTCGCGGCGTCCCCTCGAATCCCGCATAGGCGCCATTGGT
This sequence comes from Paraburkholderia sp. RL17-383-BIF-A, assembly GCF_046028015.1. Taxonomy (NCBI): domain Bacteria; kingdom Pseudomonadati; phylum Pseudomonadota; class Betaproteobacteria; order Burkholderiales; family Burkholderiaceae; genus Paraburkholderia; species Paraburkholderia sp. RL17-383-BIF-A. The sequence goes on from NZ_JARESR010000043.1 coordinate 39,365, forward strand.
GCTTTCGGGATCGCAGGACCAGAAGACGATCATGTCAGCTTCTTTCAGGCAATCCTCGACACCGCCATAGCCGGATGGAACGCCGATCCGCATCGAATTGCCGAAATGATGCATCGCGCCCCAGTACCAGCCTTCCCAGCTGTCGGGGTTCGCGGCGACCCGGGTGAAACCGATCAGGTTGGCAAAACGCGTCAGCGCGCTGAGGTAATAGCCCACGTTCCCCCACTGGTGGTGGGACGACAGCGGGAACGTAATCGAACCTGGTCCATGAACGCGCTTCTGCCGGTTGATTTCTTTGGCGACAATGTCCAGCGCCTCCTCCCAACCGATACGTACATAGCCGGACTTGCCGCGGTTTTGCGGATTGCGTTCGCCGTCAGGATCGAAGTCGACTCGCTTCATGGGATGAAGGATGCGCTTGTCCGAATAGACGAGCGACTTGAGCGTCAACGCGTGGGGCGCGACCAGTCCACGACGTGGCGGACTGAAGCGGCGTCCACGCGCTTCGATTACCCAGCTCGGCGCGTCGGTGCTGTCGAGATCGATGGGCGTGACCCGGACGACGCGGCCACGGTTGACGTAGACGAACAGCGGGCCGCCGTTTGTGCACGTGGTGTAGCGGCGCGTACCGTCGCGCATCCGCGTGCCCATCGGCAAACCGATGGTCTGCATCATGCTCAGGGTTTGCATGACCCAAACCAGCAGTTCGTCCTCGCCTTCGGTCACCACTTTGAAGTTCTTGGCGGCGTGGATAATCTCGCCCTGGTCCGGCTTGGGGGAAAAGAACTTCAGCGCGGTGGCGACATCCTTGAAAGCCATGCGCACGTCGGAGCGCCGATGATTGCCGGCACGCGACCGAATGTGGCCATTCTTGAACTCGATGAGCCGATTGATACTTCCGTCCATGAGCCCGATCGAAACGACCAGATCGCGCTGCTTCAGGCGTTCACGATAGGCGGGAAACCGGCGTGCCGTCAACTCAAGGAGCTTGGGCAACGCAAAAAGAATGGTCTTGAGGACCTGTCGTTTCATATTCGATCCAAAAAGAACTTATTGCACAAGCGGCGGCATGAACGCCTGAGCGGCAAGCTTGCGTGAAATGTGAGCGGCCCTGACTGGCGCGGTCATGTCACGCTGGGAGTCAAAGGTCCGTACTCGTTAAAACGTATAGGCGACGTTCACGAAGACGCTAAGGGGATCGAGCCGAAGCGTCGATCTGGACACGATCTGCGTTCCAGTCGCTGTCTGTCCGTACAACACCAGATTAGTTTTCACCGGCATATAGTTGACAGTGGTTCCGACGGACCAGTGCTTCGTAATCGCGTAATTTGCCCCGATTTCGAACACCGGATTCCACGATGAACTGAGCGTGGCGTGTGCCGAACCGCCTGGACCCACGCTATCGGTCACGAACTGGCTATTGGTTGTCCGAACCTGGGTGAACCACGTGTAGTTCAAGCCTAATGCGGCGAATGGGCGGAATTTCGATTCGGCTGAGAAAAGGTGGTATCGAAGCTCGATCGCTGGCGGCATCGGTCTCGTGGAACCCAGGTTGCCATACTTCTGCAGCGTGCCGTCGCCAATCAGATTTACCTTCAATGGCAGTCCGAACAACACTGCGACACCGATGCTGTCCGTGACGTAGTACTCGGTGGTGATGCCCACCGTATTGGTTGAGCTGGCATGCGCCCCGCTGCCGGTCAACTGACGATTCACCGCTACGCCACCGACGCTTTCGACGGTCAGCGGTGTTGCATCGCCCTGCGGTGCAATGTGAAGCCATCCTGTCGACAGTGTCACGCTTCCGGCCGACTGCGCATTGGCGTTGCCGATCAAGCCGGCCAAGCAGATGCATGCTGCGATACCGACCGATCTGAAGGCTCGTTTGCAATTTTCCATGTCTCTTCTCCTGTCCCTTTGCCTAAAAATTTTTATGGATTATTGGTGTGACCTTTGCAATTTCCCGATTGGCGGGTTCTTCTCCTTCCCTGTTTAATACAGCCCTTATCCTCGTCCCTATCACCAATTAGGTTTACTAACTTACCAACACCGCATTTCCATCGAATCGCGGCATCGCCACGTGGCCCTCTGATTAAGTTCTAATCCCGTGCGGAGACCGAGATCGAAAATGCGAACGGAAAACGCCCCAGCACGGAAGTCGCCAATACTTCCAACGTCGGGTCTGAAAGTTCGACGTGCAGTGAAACCCCGCGTGAGGTGTCATCAATCAGACTAACGGTTGCGTCCTCGACGCCCGCTTCCGCGAGGGCCGACCGCATCGCGTCCGTCATTTCACGGCGCTTCAGTGCGGGCTTGAATATCTTGCCAACGCCCGTCAGAGGTATCGCATCCACGATCCGTATGCCCTTTGGCAGTGCGGCACGTTCGTTTATCTCGCGGCGCAGGAACTCGGCCAATTCGGCTTCGGTTGCGGTGGTGCCAGGCTTCAACTGGACATAGGCAACCGGCAATTCGCCGGCGTGCATGTCCGGGCGCCCTATCGCTGCTGCGATCTGTACAGCGGGATGACGATGCAGTGGTTCTTCGATTGCCGCGGGGTCGATGTTGTGCCCCCCTCGGATAATCAGTTCTTTCTTCCGGCCGGTGAGCCAGAAGTACCCGTCGGGATCGCAGCGTCCGAGATCGCCGGTGTTGAGCCAGTGCGCACCGTCACCGCCTTCCATCCAGATGCCACTGTTCTGGTCCGTTCGCATATAGCCAGCGAACACGTTTGGCCCGGAGATAATCAGTTGGCCGACCTCATCCGCCACGCAATCCCGTACGTAGCGGCCGTTTTCGTCGACCACGACTGCCTTCATTGCCTGACCGGGCAAACGAAGCCCAATCGAACCGGCCCTGCGCTCGCCAAGCGGAGGGTTGACGCTGCTGACGCAGGTACCCTCCGTGAGGCCGTAGCCTTCAAGGATTCTTACGCCGGTACGATTCTGGAACGTGCGAAGCAGTTCCACCGGCATGGGGGCGGCGCCACACAGTCCATACTCGAGCGAACTGATATCGTGCGCGCCAACGGGAACGTCCAGCAGAGACCCATAAAGTGTCGGGACCCCGCTAAAGAAGTTGATGCGGTAATGCTCGACAATTTCCCAGAAGCGATTTACAACGCCGTCGCCTCGATAGCCTTGCGGAGTGCCGAGCACGACGTGGGCACCACGCGAGAACGCCAGCAGACCCGTCACCAGCACGGCATTGACGTGGAAGAGCGGCAATCCGCAAAAAATCGTTTTTCCCGGACCAACGCTTTCGCCAAGGAATTGCCCCGCACTCCACGCATTGGCCACCTCGTTGCCGTGCCGTCGAATCGCAATCTTCGGCAGTCCGGTGGTGCCGCCCGTGCAGAACAACGACGATACATCCTCGACACCGATTTCAACCACGCTGCTGAGCACATCGCCGTCTTCACTGGCTATCGCGGTGCCGAAATCGTGAACGCAAATATGCGAAGGAACGGCACTATGAATGCCGCCAGGTCCATGCAATCTTGAAGACTCATCACGCTGCAGCGTTCGGGCCGCGGAACGCTTTTCGCGCGGCATCCGGTCGGCCAGATTGACGAGCACAAGATGCTTGAGGGAAGACACTGTATGCAGCACGGTTTGCACTTTTTGCCAGAGATCGACCCCAGGAAACGGTGCCAGTGTGACGAGCACACTGGCGCCCGAAGCATTGAGCAGGTCGCCGATGGCCTCCCCTTCAAGCAGCGGGTTGATCGCGCACACGATCCCCGCCGCCTCGCCGCCCCAGATCACAAAGTGCGTCTCCGGAAGGTTGGGCAGTACATAGGCGACAACTGAGTCCCGCTGTACTCCCAGCCGCGAAAACAGGTTCGCGGTTCGCGTGATGTCGCGCACCAGTTGGCCATAGGTCCAGCACTCGCCGTTCCGGTACTCGTCGGCCGTTGCAAAGAACGAAAGCGCGGGCGCCGATGGATTGATGGCGGCGCCCCGACAGATCATCTCGTAGGTACTCGACGGCAGGTCCGCCAACCGCGCCTGCGTTTCGATGGCCTGGACATCGTCCATGTTCGCGACGCCTGTCATGCTGCCTCGTCAACAACGAAGTTACGCTGCACGCCCAGATTGATGGAACCGTCGCTGCTGACGATATGCGCCTCCACGAGATCCCCCGCCTGCAGGTACTGCGGCCTGTCCTCCTGCATCTTCAGAAAAAGACGCCACTTTTCTGCTTCGGGCAGTTGCGCCGCGGCGCGCTGCTTTTCGGGCGACGGAATGCTCAGCGCACAGCCCGAAGGTGTGCCGGTGGCGAGCAGGTCGCCGGCGTGCAGGTCGTGGACGGCGGAAAGCTCGGTTAGCGTCTCGGCCGGACCATAGACAAGGCCCGCCGTGGAATCGCTCTGCCGGACCGTTCCGTTCACCATGAGCGTCAGCACGAACTCTTTCAGCTTTGGAATATCCTGTTCCTCCAGCAAGCAAAGGTAAGGACCCACCGGGCCGAACGTGCGATAGCTCTTGCCCTTGTAGAACTGCATCTGAGGAATCTGGATGTCGCGCGCGGAGTAGTCGTTGACGATCACGACGCCGGCTATATAGTCATGCAGGTTTGCGTCAGAGACCATTTCGCGCGAGTTGATGTCGCGTCTGAGCACGAGCCCGAGTTCGATCTCGTAGTCGAGGAACCGCACCTCTTTCGGTTTAACCACGGGTGAGTCGGCTGGGACAATGCAGCTTGTTGCTTTCGTGAAGATCATGTTGAATTTCTTCACATCCGGATCCAGTCCGGACTCGATCATATGCTGGCGGTAATTCGCGCCTTGACAGATGAATTGCTGATTGGCTGTCACGGGCGACAACCACTGCACTTCCGATTCGGGAATCGTCGGACCGCTCAGCATGAACAGCCGCTCAACCGGATTGGCTTCGATAAACTCAGCGGTCGTCTTGAAGTCGCCCGGAATCGGCGTGATCGCGCCGTTGACGACGACACCCCATTGGGGACGGCCATGATGCCTGTAATGCAGAACGTGAAGTGCCATGGTTAGATCTCCGGATCTTATGGAATGGATTGGTTCAGGCGAAAATCTTTGCCAGCCTGCGAAGTTTGGAGAGCGTCAGGTCGGGGCTGCGACGCAGGTTCTTGACGAGCGCCACGATGCTCGCGGGCGTGAATTTTGGTTTGGTGAAGCTGCGTGGCATTGCCGGTCCCCACTGCGCCATCGCTTCGCGACTCACCGCATGCACGCCCACGGGCGTGTCGGCTGTAAAAAGATCGCCGTCGCAATAGTGTTCGTGCTTGTCGCCCCACGGGTCTTGCCAGTAGTCGAAAATCTGACTACCCAGGATATGCCGGCCGATCCCCCACGCGTGCGTCCAGCCCTTGTCGCGCAACACGCGCTGCCCCATGCCAATTGCGTCAGCGTCAACGACTTCGTACGCACTATGGCTGTAGGTCGGTACAAAGCCTTGTGCAAGCGCTAGCGTATGGTGATCGGCCGGCCGTTCGCCAAGATCGAGCCGCATGAACGCAACGACGGGGGAACCATCGGGAAGTACCTGCACATCGCTTGGAATGAAGCCGAAGTGCTGCGTGTACCACGCGCAGGTTTCCTGATAGTCGACGAGTTCTAGCACCACATGTCCAAGCCGGATGATTTCCGGCGCACATTCGGGTGGCCGCTGTGTTCCGTTAATGCGCACGGCCGCGTCCACGGAATTGAACGGCAACGGTGGCCGATGAAATAGCACTGAAGCCGGCGCCTGATCCCATATCGCATCGACGCGAAAACCGGAAGGGTCAGTCAGCCGCACGGTATAGCCGCCGCCCGGCAACTGCGATCGTTCGACCGCAGATGCGCCAGGCAGCCTTGCAAGTGCATCGAGCTCGGCCTTGGTGTCGACCTGCAGCCCAAGGCCGACAAACCGGGATTTCGGCGCCCTTTGGATCACATAGCAAAAATGCGAAGCGCCCGTTCCTCTCAGCAGGACAAGCTCTTCATTGCGCAACACGGTTCGTAGACCGAAATCACTGAGAAATGCCTCGGCCTTCACAAGATCCGGCCGATCGAATATCAGGTAGGTCAATGCCGAGGCTTTCGTCGTGGGATTGGGATGACGGGCCGGCTGTACGGTGGTCTGTTTCATGGCAGGACGGAAATCAAACGGTTTGAATGGCCGTATTCGGCTTTGAAAGCCGGCGCGTGCCGATGAGACTCGACGTAACGAACTTCGGATCGGCATTCAGGCTGCCGAGCGAATTCACGCTGCCGAACAGGCCCAGCACGGTCGACCTCATGCGCCGACGGCTGAGCCGGGTTGCGCGGGCCGAACGGCCCGGTAGTGTTTATTGCTCCTGTCTCCACTGTCACTCCGTCTGTCTATTTGTTTATCTGGCGTCGCCGCACGCTTTTGTGACATTAAAGTCATAGATGATAGTTTTGTCAATAGAGACATTTCAATCTATACTTGGGTATGAGCAAAGACTGGAACTCGTCATGGCGAACTCTTTGAACCGGCCTGCACCTAAGCGCGCCGGCCGTGTGACCCGCGTTTCCGCGGCTTCCGATTCCCCGGCTCCAGTTCCCGAGGAGCGCGAACCGCGCGGAGCGCGCCGCAAACGTGAAACGCGCGCGCGCCTCCTCGACGCAGCGCTCAGGCTCATGTCGGACAAGGGCATGGAGGGCGTTGCAATCAACGAAATCACCGAGGCCGCCGACGTGGGCTTCGGTTCGTTCTACAACCACTTCGAGTCGAAAGAAGCCATCTACGCGACGCTCGTCGACAACGTGTTCGAGGAGTTCGGCGACATGCTCGATCGCCTCACCGGCGGCCTGTCCGATCCGGCGGAAGTGATCTCCGTCTCCATGCGCCACACCTTGATGCGAGCGCGGCGCGATCCCGTCTGGGGACGTTTCCTGATACGCGAAGGTTTTTCGGCGCACATCCTGAGCCGTGGGTTGGGCCAGCGGCTATTGCGGGACATTGGAAATGGCATCGCCGCCAAGCGCTTCGTGGTCGCTGACCCCTTCATCGGCTTTCTTTCGGTGGGTGGTACGGTGCTTGCCGCAATCGCAGCCGAGTTGAATTTCGTCGCGCCTGGCGCGCCGGCGGCAGCGCTGCTCGACGAACTCGGCTTCAGCGGGGAACACTTTGCCGAGCGTACGGCAGCAACGCTTTTGCAAACACTCGGGCTCAAGCGCGCGGAGGCTGAGAAGATTTCGACGCGGGCGTTGCCGCTCATCGAAGCGGAAGTCGAGGCGGAATAAGGCGGACGCGAAAAAGGACTGTCAGGGGCGTCGGGTCACCCCGATCCCCGCTTCAGCATAGGCCATCAACGGGCAGGATGCCGGGCGTGTCACCGCTTGCCGGCTCCCGTGCAATGCTGACGTCATGCCAAGCTCGCGGAGGCCCCGCGCAATCTGCGTAGAGATTCGTTGCAACGCCTGCCGATGCCCATCTGCGATCGCATCATAGCCAGCTGAGACCGGCTGGCTGGCTATGCTGTGGCAGGTCATCGTTTCCTGACCATTTGACGGCTGTATGCTCCATACAGCTTCAATCAGTACGTGCGACCCAGGCCACGTCTCAAAGCGCTGCACTTGCACCGAAATGCGGTACAGCGGAACCTCGTCCGTGCGCGCCATCCCGTGCACGTCGAGCGCACCCGACTGCCGGGTCACCATTGCCAGCACTGCGGTGCGGATTTCATCCGGCAGCGGCGACGCCCAGCGATCGTCCTCCAGCACCTTGACCTGAGTGGCATTCACCTGAACGACAAATTGGCTCCTCGCCAGCGCGGAAGGCACTGTAACGGGCCGCATATCGATCAGAACGGCGGGGCTTGCCGTGCGATCCGCCGTGGGCAAACCGCCGCCGGCGTCGAGCGTGTAGAACCGGCTCGGCGGAGAACCACACGCCGCCAGAGCAGCGAGACTGATTGCCGCCGCCACACGAACGAAAGCGCGCAGCGAATAAGACTGAAGCAGAGTCACGGCCGGTCTCCTTTCTTGCCGAACAGAAGCGCCTGGGGATGACGTTCCAGATAATCCGCGAGTGCGTTGAGAGACTGCAGCGTACGGGTCAGTTCCTGCATCGCATCCTGCACGTCCGATTGCAACGGCGCCGCCTGCTGAAGCGTCGCCTCAGCGGTTCCGAACGTCCGCTGCGCTGCCGCCAACGTATCCCGAGCCTGTGGAACAACCTCCGTATCCAGATGACCGAACAGCTTGTTGGCATTTTCCAGCGCGCCATTCAGGTTGGCGCCGATCTTGTCGAACGGCACCTGGTTCAGTTTCCTGGCGATGTCCGCGATCTGCACCTGCAGTTCGTCAAGCGTGTTAGGCACGGTCGGCAGTTCGATCGGGTTCTGATGCACATCCACGGTCGCACGCGGGGCTTTCGGGAACATGTCCAGCGCCACATAGAGTTGCCCGGTCAAAAGGTTGCCGGTTCGCAACTGGCCACGCAACCCTTCCATCACGAGGTGCTGAAGCAGCTCATGCCCACCTGGCGTGTTGGGGGCCGGTAGCGCCTCCCTGCTGCGCCGGCTGAGCCGGTCGGGATAAAGTGCCATCGAGACCTTCATGCTGAAACTCTTGTCCATTTCGCTGTATTCAATACCAATCTCCGTCACCTGACCCAATGCAATGCCGCGCAGGTCCACAGGTGCGCCAACGGACAATCCGCGCAGCGACTGGTTGAATCGCATCACCACATTGAGTGGTTGTCCGTCCGGCTCGCGCATCGCGTCCGACTCGTCCGCCGCGAGTCGAAACACCGCCTTGTCAGCGGCCTGTTGTCCGGCGTCTTGACCCGGCGGTGACTGAAACGCGAGACCTCCCACAACCACTGTCGCCAGCGACTGCGTGTTGATCTTGAGCCCGCTCGAGTCGAGCCGAAGATCGACACCGCTCGCATGCCACCAGCGAGTGTTCGTCCCGACATACTGATCGAATGGCGCATTGACGAAGACGTTCACGATCACGCCCGAGCCGTGCGGGTCGAGTGAAAAGCCGACCACCTGGCCCACCTGCACACGACGGTAAAAGACAGGTGCACCAATATCGACCGACCCCAACGAATCCCCTCGCAGCGTGTACTGGTGCCCCGGTTGGCCGCTGGTGACGATGGGAGGATTCTCGAGTCCGACAAACTCCGTCAGTCGCTCTGACGATTGCCCGATGTCGACGCCGATGTACGCACCGGAAAGCAAAGTACCGAGGCCCGAAATGCCGTTGGCCCCCACGCGCGGGCGGACCACCCAGAAACGCGTGCCTTGTGTCGCGAATTTTTCTGCCTCCCTGGTGAGTTGAATTTTTACCATCACTTGCTGGAGGTTTTTCGTCAGCGTAATGGCCTGAACGGAGCCGATTTCGACATCCTTGTACTTGACCTTCGTTTTGCCTGCCTCCATTCCGTCTGCGTTATTGAACGAAACCGTGACCACTGGCCCCTTTTCGGAAATGGATCGGGCTACCAGCGCAATGCCGATCAACGCCGAGATCAGGGGGACCAACCAGATCAACGAGGGAAGCCAGCGTTTTCGTGGTTTGATGTCGGGAAGGGGTAGATCAGGAAGATGCATCGCTAGAGAATAGTGTTGCTGATTTCAGTTTATGGGGGCGACGGAGCTACGAACCCGTGCGGATTCGACGTCCTCGGAATGCGGTTGTGCGCGACGGACGTTGTCCCAGGTGAGCCGTGGGTCGAACTGATGCGATGCCAGCATGGTGAGGATCACGACCGCCCCGAAAGCGAGCGCGCCCGGACCCGCGGTAACGAAGGCAAAGGAGCCGAAGTGCACCAGGGCAACCGTGAGTGCAACAACGAAGACATCGAGCATCGACCACCGGCCAACCCGCTCGACAATACGAAACAGCTTCGCGCGTTCGAGCGGGCGCCAGTCCGAACCCCGGCGAGCAGTCAAGGTCAGCAGTGCGAGAACCGTGAGTTTGAGCATTGGCACCATGACGCTCGCCACGAAGATAACGACCGCGAGCGGCCAGTCTCCCGAGCTCCAGAAGTAGCCGACGCCGCCGAGAATCGTGTCGTCCTCTGAGCGGCCGAGCGACGAGGCATGCATGATCGGCAAAAGATTCGCCGGAATATAGACGATCGCTGCGGCGACAAGCAGACTCAGCGAACGCGTCACACTGTGCGGACGGCGCTCGTGCAGCAGCGAGTCACAACGCGAACAGTGCTGATGCGGCTGATGCGCGATTGCCGTCTGAACCAGGCCGCAGGTATGACACGCGAGAAGTCCTGCATGTCTTGCCGAGACATCACCCGTGGCTCCTGTTTCCGGCGAGCCGGAGGTGTCACCCGGCACAACGCGGCTGTCACTCACGCTCGACCGGGCAATGTCGGCGCGCCGACGAATTTTCATTTCGTCGCAAACCTCCCACAACACGGCAGGGTCGAACGCGGCAACGATAGCCAGCATCACGGTCAATGCGCCGAATGCAAACAGGCCCGGCCCCGGAATCACCTGCGCGATGCTTACCATTTTCACGATCGTGATGAACACCCCGAGCATGAATACCTCGATCATTCCCCACGGTCGAACGAATTGAATGAGGCGAATGACCCGATTGAAGCCGGACGGCCGTTTACCCATCAGAACGGGAACCAGCAGGTAAAGAACGGCGAGCAACTCCGTCAGCGGAAACAGCATCGACGAACAGAACACCATGCATGCGACGACACGCATGTGTTCGCCCCACAGCGATTGCACTGCACCAAACAGCGTGGTCTGCGAGCCGATCCCGTTTGTCTCCAGCCGTAGTACCGGGAACGCCTGCGCAATCACAAAAGTAATCAACGCAGCGACGGTCAAAGCGCAGATCGTCTCGAGCGACGGACCACTGCGATGCAGTCCTTTGAAACCCGCACCGCACCGCTGACACCGTGCAACCAACCCACCCAGGCGCGGCGGCTTGCGGAAAAGGAGGTCACATTCGTGGCAGGCAATCAGGTTCCGATGTTCCATGCTGGGACGCGTCACTCTTTTGACGTCACGTGCTGCTGAGCAGACGGCAATTCGCCCATCGCCTGGAACAGTGTGACGGTATCGGTCATGCGCTGGCTTCCGGCGCGCACGGCGCCCAGCTGCGCAGTGAGAAATCGCTGCTCGCTGGCATACTGCGCCGTGGACGGCAAGGAACCGAGGCGGGCGCGCGACGCGGTTTCGTCGAAGGCCGCACGGGCTGCCTGCGCCGCTCGTTCGGTAGACGCCAGCGCCTGCGCGTCGTTCTCCAGCGCGGCAAGCGAATCCGCGACATCCTTGAATGCCGACAGAACCGTCGACTTGTAGTGGAGAACCGCGGCGTCGTATGACTCGATCGAGGCCCTGCGCTGCGCGAACAACGCCCCACCATGAAAGATCGGTTGCGACAGACCCGCCCCGATCGCCCACAGTCCGCCCGCGCCTGAGAGCAGCATCGGCCAGCTAAAGCCACCGCGGCCCATCGCGGCCGTCAGCGACAGGCTCGGAAAGAGCTGCGCGGTCGCGGCGCCAACGTCGGCCGCAGCCGCTTTCACCGCGGCGTCGGCCGCCAGAATGTCGGGGCGCGAACGCAAAAGATCCGATGGCACGGCGACCGGCACGTGGTCGGGCAAAGACAGGCTGTCGAGGTCGGGAACGGCCGGTGCGTCGTCCGGCGTACGCCCCATCAGCACCGCCAGCGCGTGGACGGCTGTAGCGCGCTGCTGCCGCAAGGGCGGCAGACTGGCCGCAATCGACTCCGCGTCGTCCTTCGAGTTCAGCGCCTGCACGTGCGAGAGCGATCCGAGCGTGTAGCGTTGCTGGTCCTCATTCGCCGTTTCGCTCGCCACGGCAACGAGCCGCTCGGTGAGATCGATCTGACGATCAAGCGCCGCCACATCGATCGCCGTGCCGACGATGTTCGCGGCGAGCGCACGCCGAGCCGCTTCGAGTTCATAGCCCTGCACGTTCACACGGGCGGCAGCCGCTGCGTTGGCGTAGCGCGTCGCACCGAAAAGGTCGAAGGTGTAGTGCGCCTGAATCTGCCCGGCGAAAAAGTTGTACCGGACCTCGGTTGGACCAATGCCGGGCACGACCGGTGAACGCGCCCGCTCGATCTGCGCGGCGGCGTCGATCGAAGGCAGCGTGGACGAACCGACCTGCGCGCGCAATTCCTCTTGTGCGGCCGAAAGCGTGCGCTGCGTCGCCGCAAGCGTCGGGCTGTTGCGCAGACCTTCCTCGACCAGCGCATCGAGCGCGTCCGACCGGTACAGCCGCCACCATTGCGGCACTGCCGTCGAACCGATATCGAACTGCTGCGCGACGCCATTTGCCACGACCGTCCCGGACGCCTGCGCCTGCGCGCCGTAATGCGTTGGCGAAGGCATCACTGGGGGTTCGCCGCCGGGGCCGAACGAGCAAGCCGTTAGCGCGAGCGCCATAGCGACGGCGACAACGGATGTCTTATGGGCAAACTTCATCTTCAAATCTCCGTGTGCTCGACGACGACCGGCTGCATCCCGCGCTCGTCGCGCTGGACCCTGAAGCACGTCGCGTAAAGAGCCGGCAGGAAGAACACCGTGAGTAAGGTGGCGATCGTGATCCCGCCCATCAACGCGGTCGCCATGGGCCCGAAAAACGCCGAGCGCAGCAGCGGAATCAAGGCGAGCACGGCGGCGGCGGCCGTCAGCATGATCGGGCGGAAGCGCCGCACGGTCGCACCGACAATCGCGTCGAAGCGCCCATGCCCCGCCGCGATGTCCTGATCGATCTGATCGACCAGGATCACGGAGTTGCGCATGATGATGCCGAACATGGCGATCACGCCGAGCAACGCGACAAAGCCGAAGGGCTTGCCGAACAGCAGCAGCGCAGCCACGACGCCGATCAGCCCGAGCGGTGCGGTCAACACGACGATAAAGGTCCGCGAGAAGCTTTTTAGCTGGATCATCAGCAAGGTCAGAACGGCGATGATCATGAGCGGCATCTCGGCGTTGATCGAGGTCTGGCCTTTCACGCTTTCTTCAACCGCACCGCCCACTTCGATGCGATAACCCACCGGCAATCTGGCTTGCTCGCCGGCAAGTGCGTGCTCGATATCGCGGGTCACGTCGATACCCTGCGCGTCGCCCCGAATGTCGGCCTGCACCGTGATCGTCGGCTGCCGGTCGCGCTGCCAGATCACACCGTATTCGAGCGTGTCCTTGATGTGTCCGAGGGAACCCAGCGGAACCGGACCGTTCGGAGTCGGCACCGCGAGGCTGGTGAGCTTCGAGGGATCGACGCGCTCGCCCTTGGGCGCACGCAGATCGACGTTGATCAGCTTGTCCCGCTCGCGAAATTGCGTGACCGTGTAGCCCGAGAGCGTCATGGCCAGGAAGTTCGATACGTCCTCCGACGTCACACCGAGCTGGCGCGCCCGGATCTGATCGACTTCGAACGAGATCGACCGTTCTGCCGGCTCGTCCCAATCGAACTGGACGTTGCGCGTGCGGAAATCGGCACGGACCTTGTCGGCTACCGTTTCGGCAATGGAGCGCACGGTCGCGATATCGCTGCCGCTCACCCGGAACTTGATCGGGAAACCCACCGGCGGACCATTCTCGAGCCGCGCCACACGCGCACGCGCGCCGGAGAAATCCTTCTCGAGTTTTGCATCGAGCCAGCGCATCAACTCGTCCCGATCTTCGACGCTCTTCGCGGTGACCACGAATTGCGCGAAGTTGGGCTGCTGGAGCTGCTGATCGAGCGGCAAATAAAAGCGCGGCGCGCCGGTGCCCACGAAGTCGACGAAGTGGTCGATCTCGCGCTTGCCGTTGAGCGCCGATTCGAGGCGCTTCGTTTCACGCAGCGTCGCCTCGAACGAAGCGCCTTCCGGCAGCCGCAGGTCGACGAGCAACTCGGGGCGTTCCGAGTTCGGAAAGAACTGTTGCGGCACGCGCGTGAACGCTGCCATCGCGATCACAAAAAGCACCCCGGTAACGCCAAGCACGGCCCAACGACGGTCGATACACCACGATACCCAGCCTGAAAGGCGCTGGTAGAAGCCGGTGTTGTAAACGTCGTGCTCGTGATGCTGGCCGCCGCCTTGGCCCTTGCGCTCGGGCAGCATGTGAAAGCCCAGCAATGGGACCAGCACGACAGCCGCGAACCAGGACACGATCAGCGCAATGGCGGACACTTCGAAAATCGACCGCGTGTATTCTCCCGTGCTCGATTTCGCGAGTGCGATCGGCAGGAAGCCCGATACCGTCACGAGCGTGCCGGTCAGCATGGGAAATGCCGTACTCGTGTACGCAAAGGCCGCCGCGCGCGTGCGAGTCCACCCCTGCTCCAGCTTCACGGCCATCGTTTCGACGGCAATGATCGCGTCGTCGACGAGCAGCCCCAGCGCGAGCACGAGTGTGCCAAGGGATACCTGGTCCAGCCCGATGTTGAACACATGCATGCACAGCGCCGTCACGGCGAGCACGATCGGAATCGAGATCACGACGACCATGCCGGTGCGCAGGCCGAGCGAAACCAGGCTCACGACCAGCACGATCGCTACCGCTTCGGCGACCGACCTGACGAACTCGTCCACTGAGTGCTTAACCGCGTGAGGCATGCTCGAGACGGGAGCCAGCTTGAGTCCCGCCGGCATGGCGGCTTGCAGTTCGGCGGTTGTCGCGTCAAGCGCTTTGCCGAGGCTGACCACGTCGCCGCCCTTTTGCATCGTCACGCCAATGCCGAGCACCGCCTGCCCACCGACACGCATCTCGGTGACGCGCGGATCGTCGTAGCCACGCGTGATCTTTGCGATGTCGCCCAGCCGGAACTCGCGTTTGTTCACGGTGAGGAGCGTGTCTGCAAGCGCCTGCACGTCCTTTAACGCACCGCTCGGGCGCACGAACACCCGGTCGTCCGCCGTCGTGATGGTGCCGACCGGCGTCACCGTGTTCTGTGCGTCGATGGCCTGCGCGAGCTGCTGCGGCGTGATTGAGAGCCGAGTCAGTTGCGCATTCGATATTTCGACGAAGATGTGCTGGTCAGGATCGCCAAAGTAGTCGACCTTGGCGACACCGGGCACACGCAGAAGGACCGCGCGCAACTGATCCGCGTAGTCGTGCAGCTGCGCGGGCGTATAGCCGTCGCCTTCGAGCGCATAAATGTTCGTGTAGACGTCGCCGAACTCGTCGTTGAAAAACGGTCCAACCGTTCCCTTCGGCAGTGTCGCGGCAATGTCGCCCACTTTCTTGCGCACCTGGTACCAGGTTTCGGGCACTTCCTTGACCGGCGCCGAATCCTTCATTGCGAAGAAAATCATCGACTCGCCGGGCCGCGAGTAGCTCTTGATGTTGTCGACGTACGGCGCGGCCTGCAACTGCCGGCCGATCCGGTCCGTGATCTGTTCCTGCACCTCGCGGGCAGTCGCACCCGGCCAGTAGGTCTTGACCACCATGGTGCGGAACGTGAACGGCGGGTCTTCCGACTGGGCAAGCTTCGTATAGCCGATCACGCCGAACAGCGTCGCAAGCCCGATCAGAAATATCACGAGCTGCTGATGGCGCAACGCCCACGCGGACAGATTGAAACCGCCTTCGCTGCGTGCCTCGGCGTCAGGCGGGATGACGGGCGCGCTGTCGCGCGCGGTTTCACGGTCGCGGGCGTTCATGACGAAAAATCCTCCGGATGGAGCGGAGCCACGACCTGCACGTGCTGGTTCGCGCTCACCGCATGAACGCCTTGCATCACGACGCGGTCGCCTTCGTGAAGTCCGCCACTGACGGAGACGGTCCGCGCGTCGTAGCGCACGAGGCTGACGACGCGCAGTTCGAGAGTGTCGCTGCCGGCGCGCACCACCCATACAGCGGGGTTCTCGCCTTTGTGGAAAAGCGCCGTCACAGGCAGTGCGAACGGCGCCGCCTCCGGCACGCCGCTGGCGGCATCGAATGTGACATTGGCCGTCATGCCGACGCGGACTTCCGCGCTCGGCGCGGCTAGCGTGAGTTTCACGCGCCACGTGCGGCTTTGCGGGTCGGCGGCGGGCGATACCTCGCGCACGGTCGCCTCGAAGCTTTTGCCGGGCAGCGCGGACAGGCTCACGCGCGCCTTGCTGCCGACGGCTATCGCGCCAAGCGCCCGCTCCGGTGCGTCGCAGACGATGTCCACGCTGCCCGTCCAGTCGATGTGATAAACCGCCTGATCCGCCTGGACGTTCTGGCCGGTGTCCGCATCCTCCGACTTAATGACGCCGTCGTGATCCGCGGTGAGCGTGGCGTAGCGCAGGTGGTCGGAGGCGAGCGCCATTTGCGCGAGGGCCGAATCGCGCTGCGCAAGCGCGGTAGCGTACGCGTCTTCGGTCTGTTCCATCTGCGCCGGTGCAATCAGGTGTGCCTGGATCTGAGCCTGATCGCGATCGCGCTGCTGCCTGGCGTACACGAGACGATGTTCGGCGGCGTCCAGTTGCGCGCGGGCATTGACGAGGTTATTGCGCAGATCGGTGGGGTCGAGCAGCGCAACGATTTGCCCCGCCGTGACGGTATCGCCGAGATGAACCTTTCGTTCGATAACCTTGCCCCCAACTCTGAACGACAGTGGCGTGGAGTAGCGCGCCTCTACTTGAGCGGGCAATGAGGCAGTCGGAATGCTTGCGTCGGGATGAACCGCGAGCGCGACAACCGGTTTGGGCACCGGCGGCGCCACTTCACCGCGGTGGCAAGCCGAGAGCAGAATTGCACCACAAGCCGCAACGAGCAGACGCCCTCTGAACGGTGGCCTGGCGATGGAAGACAGGATGGGACGCACGAAATTCCGCGCGTTAAGACCGGATAGTTTCACGATGTTCACAAGGCAGGTGATAGTCCAGCAATGAAAAATAGGCGAGGCATAGGGAGACACGGCGCGTCCGGCGACATGCTTTTGCTCTATGTGTCAAGGACGATTCCATACGCCATTAACTTGGCATTCCTATCCGCCCATTCTGATACGAGCCGCTTGCAACTCTTCATACTTCGTCATCGCACGCGGGTGGATACCGTCGCTTCTCATTTCGTCTGCGCGGCTGCCGATTCTCTGGCTAAGGTGACATTAGACCCATAACTGATTATATTGTCAATCATGACGTATAATTCTAAAATATGACGATACCAAGACCTGGAGTCGAGATGCCTGATATCGCGAACCCCTGTGGAAACCCGCAGCGCGTGCAGACCTTGAGCGGCCCGGCTCAAGCGGTCGAAGGGCGCCAACCGCGCAGTACCCGCCGCAAGCGCGAAACCCGCACCCGCTTGCTCGACGCCGCACTGAGGCTGATGGCGGAAAGAGGAATGGATTCGGTGGCTATCAACGACATTACCGAGGCCGCCGACGTCGGTTTCGGCTCGTTCTACAACCACTTCGGGTCGAAGGAAGGGATCTTCACTGCACTCGTCGAATGGGTGTTCGAGGAATTCGCCGATACACTGGACCAACTGGCCTGCGACCTGTCCGACCCGGCCGAAATAGTCGCCGTCTCAGTGCGGCACACATTGATGCGCGCACGCCGTGAGCCGGTATGGGGGCGGCTGCTGATCCGCGAGGGATTGTCTGTGCATGCGCTGGGCTGGGGCCTCGGCCAACGATTGCTGCGCGATAGCCAAAGAGGCATTTCCGCGGAGCGCTTTGTCGTCCCTGACCATTTGGTGTGCGTTGTGTCGGTCACGGGCATCATCTTCGCGGCGATCGCCGCCGAGTTGCACTTTGCCGCATTGGTTACGCCGGCGGCCCGGCGGCAAAAAGCGTCTGGATTCGGCGAGCAGAACTTCGCGGAACGGGTAGCGGCGGTCGTGTTGCAGGTGCTTGGACTCAAGCGCGCGGAGGCGGAAAGAGTTGCGCGCCTGCCGTTACCCACGGGCAGGCCGGATACCAAGCGTGGCAGAGCAAAATCGCGCGTCCGCTGATCAAGCCCTGCTATCCCCCGTAAAACGCGCTCGCCAGATAACGGCCGCGGAGTTCGCGCAGGCCTACGGCCAGAATTGCGCTGGCTGGAAGCGCGAGCAGAACCCCAAAGAAACCGAAAAGCTGGTCGAATGCGAGCAAGGCGAAAATCACCGCGAGCGGATGCAGGCCAATGCGTTCGCCGACGAGGCGTGGCGTAAGAATGAAACTTTCGAGAATCTGGCCAATGCCGTACACGACCGCCACCGCGGCAACGCCATACCAACTGCCGAATTGCAGCAGCGCGGCAAGAAGCGCGAGCGCCAGTCCGGTCGCGAATCCGATGTACGGAATGAACACGGCGAGCCCGGTAAAGAGACCAATGGGCAGCGCGATCTCGAAGCCTGCGACCGTCAAAGCGATTGGATAAAACGTAGCGAGCGCCCCCATTACGAGCAGTTGGCCGCGCAGGTATTGCGACAGCATCTGGTCCATGTCTGTCAGGAACCTGCGCATTTTGCCCAGCCACGGTCGCGGCACGAAGCTTTCAAGGCGAGCAAATGCCTCGTGCCTGTCATAAAGCAGATAGAACAGAACGAGCGGCACCAACACGATGTTGCCCACGACAGTAATCATCATGTTGCCGCTCGTGCGCAGTGACTGCCACGCAGCCACTGCGATGGTTTGTTCGCTCGCCTTGAGGTGCGTCCTTAACATCTCGTGGACATGGCTCAAATCCAATGAATAGCTCAGGCCCAGCAGGGCCAGTTTGGGTTGTAACCACGCGTTGAGTGTGGCTGCCAGAGAAGGAATCCGCACGATCAGTTCGGGCCCCTCTTTATGGATCACGGCAAACACGAGCAGAACGAGCAACGTGGCCATCAAACCAAACAGGAGCATCATCACGAGCGCGGCGAGTCCGCGTGGCGTGCGATGGCGCACCAGCCATTCCACTCCGGGTTGAAGGACATATGCGATGAGCCCGCCAAGCAGGAACGGCGTGAGGACCGGACGCAAGATCCAAAGCAGGACGCCAGCCATCAAGGCGACCGCGCCCCATAGCAAGGCGTGGCGTTGATGCAGAGTCATAAGGGCAACGTGTTGGTGAATAAATCGGGTGTGCCAGTATCGGGATGTCGCCTGAAACGGGCGGACAGGCTCACTCCATTGGTGACGATATTATCACTATTGCGCGATTGATCACCACTGACATTTGTAACGAATTACACTAAAGCTCGCTGGTCGGCTTCTCCCGTGTGGCGCACTCCGGATGTTTTGGCACGCTTTATTTGACATTTTTATCAATTATGAGATTGGCGCCATAGGTGCTTCACGCCGACCGACAGCGGCGCCCAACCCGTTCATGGGACGCAAGTTAAATTTTTTGCAGGATTTCCTATGGTGTAACAATCCAGACCCCAATGCGGGCAACCGAAACCGCTAGACGGGATTGCCCGTCAGCACGCCCCAGATCATCACCTCGGGCGTCGCCTGGCGCTGAGCCATCGCCGCTATTGCGGCGACTCGGGTGCATCGTCAGTTGACGCTGAATGGGGACACCACCGCCGTTCTCACCGCGCTTGCCGCAGGCCCGGTCGAAGCAGGCGGCACCCAGCGATACACCACGATGCTTGAGTCGTTG
>NZ_JARESR010000044.1:0-58844 GCF_046028015.1 Paraburkholderia sp. RL17-383-BIF-A
CGCATCCCCGGCCGCGTCCTGACGGCGAACCCCACGACGGGCGCCGCCAATGCGGGTCGCGCCGAATTCCGTGAGAATCTTGCCGCGAGCCCGGCTGGCGAACACCAGGAAACCGAAGCCATCCGCCTCATACCAGTAACCGCCGTTCTCGAGCCCGTCGAGCGGTTGCTCCAGTGCATTGGTAATGGATTCGATGCAGCGGCGCCGCAATTCGGCGGGAGCCGGATAGGGCGGTTGTGCGCCACGCACACTGCACAAGAGTACGTCGAGCCCAGGCAGCACGTGCGCATAAAGGACCGGCTCGTCTTGCGCGCGAGCACGCGCAATTTTGGTGTCGAGCTGACCGAACGGCTTGAAATGCCGTAGTACCGCGAGGAACGACTCATCGCCGTCCACCTTCGCGCGTCTACGCTTTTTCGGGAAGGACATAAAAATTCGCCTGAAAAAGAATTGCAAGAAACGCAGCGTCCTCATGCGACCACTCCCGGCTTCGCGCGCCGCACGTCGATCTTTTATAGCATACGACAAGGCCGGATTCACGGTGATTCGACGACTGCGCCGCCCCACCGCCTCCCGCACGAATCATGCCGAACCGCCTCGCCGCGCGCTTTCGCTTCCCAGCACATCTGTCTCCATCATAGACGCACGAGGCGCGGAAAAAACATCTCATACCAATAAAAAAGTCATTTTTGTGTGGGCGAGCGCATCTTGCCGCTACGTTGAAATATCTCCAATTCACGTCGATAATGGCCCGTCCGGCTGCACTGCGCCATGCTCGCCGATCCCGTCACCGCCAAGGCCGCCAGCGCGGCGCGGCATGGCCGGCATTACGAGCGCCGCGGCTTGAGCGACCCTTTGCGACCCTTCGGGCGAACATGAAACTATTCACGAAGGGTCTGCTGCTGATCGCCGTGCCAAGCGCGGTCGAACTGGCGCTTCTCGGCGTCGTCTTCGATACCCAGGAGCAGACAGCGCAGGCCGCGCAGTGGGTTACCAACAGCAAGCAGATCCTTTATCAGTCGTCGGCCATTGTCGATCCGTTGTTGCGTCAGGCGGCGCGGGTTCGCACCGCCATGGTGATCGGCGACGCGTCGCTGATCGACCGCCATACCGTCTGGGTCGATCTCGGCGATCGTCTGTCGAAGCTCGAAGTTTTGGTTGCCGATGCGCCGCAACAGGTCGAGCGCGTGCACAAGATGCAGCGGGCGATCGACGCCTATCGCGCGCAGACTGTCGCGATCTCGCAGGCGCTGCATGCGGGACGGGCGCCGAATTCGTTCGCCGCGCTGGAGACCGGCGCGTTGCCGCAGCAGATCGCGCTATTTCGCGAGGAACTCGCGGCGTTCGGCGACGAAGCGTCGCGGCTCGACGCGGACCGCTCGGCGGCGCTCGCGCGACGGCGGGCGCGTCAGCAATACGCGCTGATCGGCGCCGTGCTGGGCTCGATGCTGATCTGGGCGGCGACCGCCATGGTGTTTGCGCGCAGCATCGGCCGCCGGCTGGAAGTGTTGACCGGTAACGCGGAGCGTCTGGGCAGCGGGCGCACGCTCGCCGCGCCTTTGTCGGGCAGCGACGAAATCGCCGCGCTCGACACGGTGCTGCATCAGACCGGTACGCGTCTGCGCGAGGCCGAGGCCGAGCAGGCCATGTTGAAAACGCGGCTCGAAGCGCGCGCGAGCGAACTGGCCGGCGTCAACGAGGAGTTGCGTCAGGAGACGCAAGACAATGAAATGTTCATCTACAGCGTGTCGCACGATCTGCGCTCGCCATTGGTGAATCTGCAAGGTTTCTCGAAGGAGTTGCAGGTCTCCTGTAATGAACTGGATAGCGTCGTCGAGGCGGCCAGATTGCCGGAAGCCGAGCATAAACGTATGGTGCATATTCTCGATGGCGACGTGCGCGAGTCCTTGCACTATTTGCGCACCGCGGTGACGCAAGCCGCCGCCATCATCGACGCGCTGTTGCGGATTTCGCGCGCCGGCCGGCTCGAATATCAGTGGCAGCGCGTGAGCGTCGGGCGCGTGGTGGGCCGGGTGGTCGACGCGCTGCAAGGCGTGATCGGCCAACGCTCGGCCGTGGTGACCGTGCGCGAGTTGCCGCCCGCATGGGGCGACCCGGGCGCGATCGAGCAGATTTTCAGCAACCTGATCGGCAATGCACTGAATTATCTGGATCCGGCGCGCAACGGACGCATCGAAGTCGGCGCGCTGGAACCCGAGCCGGTCGAGGACACGGAGCCGCGCGCGGTGCGCATGCGCACGTATTATGTGCGCGACAACGGCCTCGGCATTCCGGCTGCGTATATGTCGAAAGTGTTCAGGGCATTTCAGCGCCTGCACGGCGACGTCGCCGAAGGCGACGGCATCGGCCTCGCCGTGGTGCGGCGCATGGTTGAGCGGCATGGCGGGCGGGTGTGGGTCGAATCGGCGGAAGGCGCGGGTTCGACCTTTTTCGTCGTATTGCCGGAACAGCCCGCACGCCTTTGAACATGACATGAGCGCGCAGACGCGGCGGCAGCGAAGATAATCACGGGCGGGCAGGCATCCACGCATCGTTCAGCACGGAGAGCATATGAGTCACGGGGAAACGGTCAGCATCGTTCTGATCGAAGATGACGACGGCCACGCCACGCTCGTGGAGCGCAATTTGCGCCGTGCCGGCATTTCGAACGGTTTCGTGCGTTTTCACGACGGCCAGCAGGCCCTCGATTATTTCTTCGGCCCGGCGCCGGCGGACGCCGCCGCGAGTGCCGGCGTCGACCAGGCGGGCAAGTCTTGCCCGGCGCGCGAAGATCTGATGAATTTCGTCGTCCTGCTCGATCTGAAAATGCCGCGGGTAGACGGCTTCGAAGTCTTGCGACGTCTCAAAGAATCGCCACAGACGGCCGCCGTGCCGGTGATCGTATTGACCACCACCGACGATCCGCGGGAAATCGCGCGCTGCTACGAACTCGGCTGCAACGTCTACATTACGAAGCCGGTCGAATACGATGCGTTCATCGAAGCCGTGCGCCGCCTCGGGTTTTTCCTGCAAGTGGTCAAACTGCCGTCCGGGCAGCGCCTCGCGGCGCCGTAATGCAACACTCGCATGAAGGTGGCCGAAAGCCGCTCGTGACAAGATAGAGACCACTTGAAGATCCTAGCCAGAGAAGACTCCGCATGACCGAAGACGTGTCCACGCAGCATGCCGCCTACGTGCTCGTCGTCGATGACGACGAAGGCATCCTGCGGCTCGCGCGCAAGTCGCTCGAGCGCGCCGGCTGCCGGGTCGCCATCTGCGCCGGCGTCGACGCGGCCCGTGAGCGGCTCGCGGGCGGCGGCCCCGATTTGCTGGTGCTCGACTATCAACTCAGCGGGCCGGAGACCGGCCTCGACTTCTTTCGCCGGTTGCGCGCGGAAGGCGTGCGGATTCCCGCCATCCTCGTGACCGGCTTTACCGACGAATCGCGCGTCATTGAAGCGCTGCGCGCGGGCGTGTCGGACGTGGTGCCGAAATCCGGCGATTACCTCGATTACCTTCCCGAAGCCGTCGAACGGGTGCTCTCGCAAGTGCGTCTGCAGCGAGCGTCGGACGAAGCCTTGCTGTTGCGCGATCGCGAGCAGCATTACCGGACCTTGTCGGAGGCGTTGCCGCACCTTGTCATGACCTGCAACGCCGCGGGCGACTGCGATTTTCTGTCGAAGCAGTGGTACGACTACACGGGCCTTGCCGAAGGCAGCTCGCATGGTCTCGCCTGGCTCGACGCGGTGCATCCGGACGACCGCGAAGCGATTCGCCGCAGCTGGCTCAAGGCGGTGTCGGGCAACGCCGGCGACTACCGGCACGAGCTGCGGATTCGCCGCCACGACGGCGAATACCGCTGGTTCGACGCGCGGGTGGTGGCGATGCGCGACGCCGAAGGCAACATCAGCAAATGGTTCGGCAGTTGCACGGACATTCATTCGCAGCGCGAGGCGATCGAGGAGCGCGAGCGGCTGCTCGCGTCGGAGCAGGCCGCGCGCCAGATTGCCGAAGAAGCGAACCGCGCCAAGGACCGCTTTCTGGCCATGCTGTCGCATGAATTGCGTACGCCGCTCACGCCGGTGCTCGCGGGCGCCAGCGTGCTGGAGATGATTCCGGGGCTGCCCGATCAGGCGCGCGCGAGCGTGCGCATGATCCGCCGCAACGTCGAACTCGAAGCGCGGTTGATCGACGACCTGCTCGACCTGACGCGAGTGGCGAACGGCAAATTGCGCCTGACGCTGGAAACCGTCGACGTGCACGACGTGATGGACAGCGTGCTCGAACTGTTTCGCAGCGAGATCCAGGTCAAGCAGCAGGACGTGCATGTTCACAAGAACGCCCGGCATCATTACGTGCTGGCCGATCGCGCCCGGCTGCAACAGATGCTGTGGAACCTGATTCGCAATGCCGCCAAGTTCACGCCGGACGGCGGCCATATTTACGTACGCACGCGCGACGAACGCATGCATGTGCAGATCTCGGTCGAAGATACGGGGATCGGCATCGAGCCGGAGCAGATCGGCAAACTGTTCAATGCTTTCGAGCAGGGCAACCAGAACATGACGCGGCAATTCGGCGGTCTCGGCCTCGGGCTCGCGATCACGAAGGCGCTGACCGACGTGCACGGCGGCACGGTGACCGCGCAAAGCCCCGGTGCACATTGCGGCGCAACCTTCACGATCACCTTGCCGACGGCCATGCCGCCGGAGGTAACTTCACCCGTCGTAGTGCCGGACGCCGTGCATCCGGCCGGCCTGCTGAACATCCTGCTGATCGAAGATCACGTGGACACCGCCGAGGTCATGGCGCAACTGATTCGCAGCCTCGGCCACGAGGTGACGACGGTGGGCCGGGTGGACGACGCGCTGGCCGCTACTCAAGTGCAGAATTTCGATCTGGTTGTCAGCGACGTGGGTTTGCCCGACGGCACGGGCCTCGACTTCATCAAGGCGTTCCGCGAACACTCGGACGCGCCCGCGGTGGCGTTGACCGGCTTCGGCACCGACGAAGACGTGCGTCGTTGCCTCAGTGCCGGCTTTACTTCGCATTTAACCAAGCCTGTCAATTTCAGCCAGCTCGAGACGATGATCGAAGGCGCGGTCAGTCGGAAGGAGCAGAAAGAGGTTTGAGGGTGCGCGCCGCGCGCATCGGCTCACGATATGAAAAAGGCCTGTTGCGATTGACTCGCAACAGGCCTTTTGCTTTGCCGGCGGCTGACGTGCCGGAACGTTTAACGCGGTGAGTTCTTCAACGAATCGCGGATTTCGCGCAGCAGCAGCACGTCTTCCGGTGTCGGCGGCGGTGCTGCCGGTGCGGCTTCAGCCGGCTTGCGCAGATTGTTGATGAACTTGACCATCAGGAAAATGATGAACGCGAGAATCAGGAAGTTGATCAGTACGGTGATGAACGAGCCATAACCGAATACGGCGACGCCCGCCGTTTGCAAGTCTTTATACGACTCGGGGCTGCCTTTGAAGCTGGGAGGAATGTCGCCGAGGCGAACAAACTTATTGGAGAAATCGAGGCCGCCGGTGGCAACCCCGACAACCGGCATGATCAGGTCTTTGACAATCGAATTGACGATGGTGGAGAACGCGCCGCCGATAATCACACCGACCGCGAGATCCATCACGTTGCCCTTGAGGGCAAATTCCTTGAATTCCTTGACCATGCTCATAGAGGTTCCTCCCAGAAGTCGATGTTCGAATGATACCAACCTGAGAAGGATAGGCTAGTCTTTTGGCCAGGAACGCGACGTTTTTTTTAAATTGAGGAAACAGTGACTCGCTATGCCGCGCGCGCTCGATATGCGCTGCAAATGTAACCGGGTCGGTATTGGTGCCGCACAACAGAACGCCCACGCGCTTGCCTTGCAACTGTTCGCGCAGCGGGCCGAGCAAGCCGGCGGTGGCTGCCGCGCAGGCCGGTTCGACAGCAAGCTTCAGTTGTCCGAACAAGGTGAGCATCGCCGCGCGCAACTGGTCGTCGGATACCGTGACGAGCTGATCGATATGACGGCGGCACAATTCGTAGCTGTATTCCTCGGTGTGCGGCGACATGAGCGAATCGGCAATGCCGTGCATCTGGCCCATCTTGACCGTGTGATTGGCGGCGAAACTCTTGCCCATCACGTCCGCGCCTTCCGGCTCCACACCATAGATATGCACGTTCGGATTCGCGAGCCGCATGGCCGTCGCGACACCGGCGGCGAGGCCGCCGCCGCCGATCGGCACGATCACCGCTTCGAGATCGGGCGTTTGCGTGACCCACTCGTAGCCGAGCGTGGCCGAACCCAGCACCGTGCGATAGCCGTTGAACGGATGCACGAAATAGCGGCCTTCTTCCGCCTCGATGCGGCGCACCAGTTCGAATGCCTCGGCAATGTTCTCCGCGAATACGATCTCGGCGCGATACTGCCGGCACAGCGCCACGCGCGCCGGATTGGCCGCGCGAAACAGCACGACCTTGGCGCTGATGCCAAGGCGCATGGCCGCATACGCGACCGCCACCGCATGATTGCCGCCCGACACGCACGTGACGCCCGCGCTGCGTTGGGCTTCGTCGAGTGCGAGCAGATTGGTGAACGCGCCGCGCGCCTTGAAGCTGCCGCCCGCCTGCAGCAGTTCGAACTTGAAATTCACCAGCGTGCCTTCCAGCGATGGAAAGTCCACTCTGTCGAATACCGGCGTTCGCGTCACCCACGGCGTCAACGCAAAATGCTGCGCGGCGATGTCGTCGAGCGTGGGGATCGGCTCGCCGTCGATCGTATGGTCGGTGTGTTGCGGCGCGGCAGTTGACATGGCGTGGGCGTGCGAGGGTCGGTATGAGTAAGACTGTTTTCAGGCGGCTCGGTTTCAGTGCGCGTGCGCGTCGACCGACATGCTGTGAATGAATTTCTGCAAGAAGCGCTCGCACGCCACCAGCTGATCCAGCGCGACGAATTCGTTGGCCTTGTGCGCCTGTTCGATGTTGCCCGGACCGCAGACGATGCTCGGAATCCCCGCCAGCGAGAAGAGACCGGCTTCCGTGCCGTAAGCGACCTTGCGCTTGTCCTGATCGGCGGTCAACGCGCGCACCAGTTGCGTGATGGCGGCTTGTTCAGACGAATCGAGGCCGGGCGCCGCGGCAATCTTCGTAATCTCGATTGCCGCCGATGGATGCTCGCGCAACATTTTCGGCAGCAGCGTTTCGCGCGCGTATTGATCGATGCGCGCAAAAATCGGCTCGGGATCGAGCGTGGGCAGGTTGCGGAATTCGAACTGGAACTTGCATTCGGCCGGCACCGTGTTGATCGCATTGCCGCCCACGATCGTGCTGGTTTGCGCGGTGGTGAAGGGCACGTCGTACAGTTCGTCGAACGGGCCTTGCGCGCGGAACTGGTCGGCCATGTCGCGGATGTAGCAGATCAGACGCGCGGCGTATTCGATCGCGTTCAAACCCTTCGGCGTGAGCGACGAGTGCGCGGCCTGACCGCGCACGCAGCACTGGTAGGCGTTGATGCCTTTGTGCGCCACGATGGGCCGCATGCTGGTCGGCTCGCCGACAATGCAGCCGTCCGGCTTCACACCGCGCTTCATCAGGTCGGCAATCAGGAGGGGCGCGCCAGCACAGCCCACTTCCTCGTCGAACGACAGGGCGAAGTGAATCGGCTTGGCGAGTTTGGTGCGCTGCATGTCCGGCACGAGCGCGAGCGCCGCGCCGATAAAGCCTTTCATATCGCAGGTGCCGCGGCCGTAGAGTTTGTCGCCGCGAATTTCCGGCTTGAACGGATCGCTGTCCCATTTCTGGCCGTCCACGGGTACGACGTCCGTGTGACCCGACAGCACCACGCCGCCGTTCGTTTCGCCGTCGTGTGCGGGAATCGTCGCGAACAGGTTGGCCCATTTGCCGCTTTCGTCGTGCGTGAGCGTGGCCTCGATACCGACGGCGCGCAGCTCGTCGCGCACGGTTTCGATCAGGCCGAGATTCGGATTGCGGCTGACCGTGTCCATCGACACGAGACGGGTGACCCAAGGCAGTGAAGCGGGTAGTGACGCAGAGGAGGCGGGATTCGAAACAGAGTCGGGAGACGGGGAAGACTGCGCTGATTCAGCGACGTGCGACATGACAAGGCTCCGGCATTTGAGTCTTTCGATCATACCCAAAAAAAACCCGTCCGTACGCTGCGGTGCGCGTTTGCGCACCGCAGCATGAACGAAAAATGCTACACGTACCGCGGTTTTTCAACGCGGCGCCAGGCCGTCGCCGTCCACGGTCTCAGCGTGCGGCGACACTCGCGGCGGTGCCGCGGCTCGGAGTGCCGAGCGCACGCAAGGTTTCCTTGACCGTGGCGACACGTACCGCAAGATCGGGGCTGCGCGTTTCGATACGCAGCTTGTCCTGGCCCGCGAGCTTGATGTGCTTGTGTTTCTGCACCATCTCGATGATCCGCATCGCGTCGATTGGCGGATTGGGAATGAACTGCAAGCCGATCACGGCTTCGCCGGCATCGATCTTCGAAATGCCCAGCGGCTTCGCGGCAAGCCGCAAACGATGCGTCTCCACGAGCGCGTGCGCTTGCGGCGGCAGCTTGCCGAAACGGTCGATCAACTCTTCCTGAATGCTGTCGATCGAATCGTTGTGTTCGCAATTAGCCAGCCGCTTGTAGAGCGACAGACGCTCCTGCACATCGCCGCAATAGTCCGCTGGCAAAATTGCCGGCGCATGCAGGTTGATCTCCGTAGTCGCGGCGAGCGGCGCGGTGAGGTCGGGCTCCTTGCCTTCCTTGAGCGCCTTCACGGCGTCGTTCAGCATGTCGGTATAAAGCTGGAAGCCGATCTCGTGAATCTCGCCCGATTGCTTGTCGCCAAGCACTTCGCCCGTGCCGCGAATTTCCAGGTCGTGCATGGCCAGATAGAAGCCCGAGCCGAGTTCCTCCATCTGCTGGATCGCTTCGAGGCGGCGCTGCGCCTGCTTGGTGAGCCCTTGCGGATCGTGGACCAGCAGATACGAATACGCCTGGTGGTGCGAGCGGCCCACACGGCCACGCAACTGATGCAGTTGCGCGAGACCGAACTTGTCGGCGCGGTGAATCAGGATCGTGTTGGCGCTCGGCACGTCGATACCGGTTTCGATAATCGTCGTGCACAGCAATACGTTGGCGCGTTGCGCAACGAAGTCGCGCATCACGCGTTCGAGTTCGCGTTCATGCATCTGACCATGCGCGACCGCAATACGCGCTTCGGGCACCAACGCTTCGAGCATTTGCCGGCGATTCTCGATCGTCTCGACTTCGTTGTGCAGGAAGTACACCTGGCCGCCACGCTTCAACTCGCGCAACATGGCTTCGCGAATCACGCTGTCTTCTTCGCGGCGCACGAAGGTTTTGATCGCAAGGCGCTTTTGCGGCGCGGTGGCGATCACGGAGAAATCGCGCAGGCCTTCGAGTGCCATGCCGAGCGTACGCGGGATCGGCGTGGCCGTGAGCGTGAGCACGTCTACTTCGGCGCGCAACGCCTTCAACGCTTCTTTCTGGCGCACGCCGAAACGGTGTTCCTCGTCGATGATCACGAGGCCCAGCCGCTTGAACTGCACGTCGGACGAGAGCAGCTTGTGCGTGCCGATCACGATATCGACCGTGCCCTCGTTGATCTGCTGGATCGCCGCGTTGACTTCCTTGGTCGACTTGAAGCGCGACAGTTCGGCGATCCGCACCGGCCAGTCGGAGAAACGGTCGCTGAAAGTTTGCGTGTGCTGTTCGGCGAGCAGCGTGGTGGGCGAGAGCAGTGCCACCTGCTTGCCGCCCATCACCGCGATGAACGCGGCCCGCAACGCGACCTCCGTCTTGCCGAAGCCGACGTCGCCGCACACGAGCCGATCCATCGGTTTACCGCTCGTCATGTCGCCGATCACGGCCGCGATCGCGGCGGCCTGGTCCGGCGTTTCCTCGAAGCCGAAGCTCTCCGCGAACTTCACGTAGTCTTTCGGTTCGAGTGCGAACGCATGGCCTTCGCGCAGCGCGCGACGGGCATACAGGTTCAGCAATTCGGCGGCGGTATCGCGAATCTGCTGCGCCGCCTTGCGCTTGGCTTTTTCCCACTGGCCCGAGCCGAGCGAGTGCAACGGCGCGCTTTCCGGATCGGCGCCGCTATAGCGCGAGATCACGTGCAACTGCGCGACCGGCACATACAGCTTGCTGTCGCCGGCGTATTCGAGGTGCAGAAACTCGGTCTCGCCTTCGCCGAGATCCATGGTGATGAGGCCCATATAGCGGCCGATGCCGTGCTGCGAATGCACGACCGGATCGCCGACCTTGAGCTCGGACAGATCGCGCACCATCGAATCGACGTTGCTCGCCTGTTCCTGGCGGCGGCGCCCCGCACGACGCGCAAGCGGACCATAGAGCTCGGTCTCGGTGATGATCGCGATGCCGTCGACCGGCACGGCAAAACCGTTGGCGAGCGGCGCGACGCCCAATGAAAAGCGCTCGTCGCTCGTGAGCCAGTCCTGAAAACTGTCGCTCGACGCCGGTTTCAGGTGATTGTCGGCGAGCAACTGCAGCAGCGTTTCGCGCCGGCCTGCCGATTCGGTGGCGAACAGCACGCGATTCGGCGTGGTGTCGAGATACGTGCGCAAGGCCGCTACCGGATCTTCCGCGTGACGGTCGATAGCGAGGTTCGGCAACGGAGTGGACCAGCCGCCGCCGGCGTTGGCAGGCAGCGCGAGCCGCGCGAAGGGCTTGGCGAACGTGAAGAAATCTTCGTCCGACAGGAACAGCCGCTGCGGTTCCAGAATCGGCCGGTCGCGGTCATGCGACAGGAAGTTGTAGCGCTGCTTCGTGTCGTTGGTAAAGCGCCGGATCGCCGCGTCCAGATCGCCGACGAATGCCAGTTGCGCGCCTTCTGGCAGATAGTGGAACAGCGTGGCGGTTTCGTCGAAGAAGAGCGGCAGATAGTATTCGATGCCCGCGGACGGCACGCCGTTGCCGATGTCCTTGTAAATCGACGCGCGGCTCGGGTCGCCCTCGAAGGTCTCGCGCCAGCGGCTGCGAAAAGCGGTGCGGGCGGCTTCATCGAATGGAAATTCGCGGCCCGGCAGCAGGCGCACGTCTTTCACCGGGTACAGGCTGCGCTGGGTGTCCGGGTCGAACGCGCGAATCGAGTCGACCTGGTCGTCGAACAGGTCGATCCGGTAGGGCAAGGGCGAGCCCATCGGATAGAGATCGAGCAGCGAGCCGCGTACGCAGTACTCGCCCGGGCGCACCACTTGGCTCACGTGCTCGTAGCCGGCCAGCGTCAACTGGGCCTTGAGTTTGGCTTCGTCGAGGCGCTGGCCCTGCGAGAAGGAGAACGTATAAGCCGCGAGGAACGACGCGGGCGGCATGCGGTACAACGCCGTGGTGGCGGGCACCAGCAGGATGTCGCAACGGCCTTCGCCGAGATCGTGCAGCGTGGCGAGACGCTCCGAGACCAGATCCTGGTGCGGTGAAAAGGTATCGTAAGGCAGCGTTTCCCAGTCCGGCAGCAGGCGCACGCGCGCCTCGGGCGCGAAGAAGCCGATTTCCTGCGCCAGACGCTGCGCATCGACGGCGCTTTCGCACACGACCGCGAGCAGCGGCACCTTCTCGCGATAGGCGAGATGGTAGCGGGCGATCAGCAGCGCGTCGGACGAGCCGTGCGTGCCGTCGAAGGCGAAACGCTGGCCGGCCTTGACGAGCGCGACGGGCGGGGAGTACTGCGATGATGCGGCGATGTCTGGCATAGATGAGAAAAAACGGCCTCAGGCTCACACGTGACCGGCAAGTTTACGCGTGTCGGGGCGTGGATGCGAAGGACCTATTATAAAATCCGTCCTTTACTTTGACTTCGCGGCATCCGCACTCGTGACTTCCCGTCTATTTGCCCTGATTCCGTGCGCAGGCACCGGCAGCCGTTCCGGCGCCGCGATGCCCAAACAATATCGCACTGTCGCCGGCCGCGACATGTTGCATTACTCGCTGGCGGCGTTCGACGCCTGCAGCGAGTTTGCGCAAACCCTCGTCGTGATCGCCCCTGATGACGCCCATTTCGACGCCCGCCGCTTCGGCGGCTTGCGTTTCGCCGTGCGCCGCAGCGGTGGAGCGTCGCGCCAGGCCTCGGTGCTCAACGGCCTGCACGCGCTCGCCGAGTTCGGCGCCCACGACGACGACTGGGTGCTGGTGCACGACGCGGCGCGCCCCGGCATTACCCCCGCGCTGATCCGCACGCTGATCGGCGCGCTGAAGGACGACGCGGTGGGCGGCATCATGGCCTTGCCGGTCGCGGACACGCTCAAACGGATCGACGCGAACTCGACCGACGGCCGGATCGCGCGCACCGAGGCGCGCGACGGCTTGTGGCAGGCGCAGACGCCGCAGATGTTCCGCATCGGCATGTTGCGCGAGGCGATCCTGCGCGCGCAGGCCGACGGTCACGACCTGACCGACGAAGCAAGCGCGATCGAGTGGCTGGGTCATGCACCGAAACTGGTGCAGGGCAGCTTGCGCAACTTCAAGGTGACTTATCCGGAAGACTTCGATCTGGCCGAGGCGATTCTCAGCCGCCCCGCGGCTTCATGACGGGCAATTTCAAATTTAACGAGCGGACTTGAGGATTTGACGCATATGGATTTCAGAATTGGGCAAGGCTATGACGTGCACGCGCTGGTGCCGGGACGACCGTTGATTATCGGCGGCGTGACGATTCCCTATGAGCGTGGCCTGCTCGGTCATTCGGACGCGGACGTGCTGCTGCACGCCATTACCGATGCCCTGTTCGGTGCGGCCGCGATGGGCGATATCGGCCGCCATTTCTCCGATACCGATGCGAAGTTCGCCGGCGCGGACAGCCGGGTTTTGCTGCGCGAATGCGTCGCGCGCGTGAAGGCGGCGGGCTTTTCCATCGCCAACGTGGATAGCAGCGTGGTGGCGCAGGCGCCGAAGCTGGCGCCGCATATCGAGGGCATGCGCGCCAATATCGCCGACGACCTGGGTTTGCCGGTCGAGCGCGTCAACGTCAAGGCCAAGACCAACGAGAAGCTCGGCTACCTGGGCCGAGGCGAGGGCATTGAGGCTCAGGCCGCGGTTCTGCTGGTCAAGAACTGATTGGTTTGAGAACGCGCGCAGCAGCGGGAACGGCATCGCACTGCGCGCATATCGAGGCTTACTTGTCTTCGGCGGCAATGCACTGCGCGGTCGCGTTGATCACCGCGGCGATCCGGCCAACGTCTCGCAATTGCGTGGAACTCATGCCTTCGGCGACCAGCGTGTCGAAGTGCGACTTCACGCAAAAATGGCACTTGCCGATGATCGACGCCGCCAACGCATACATCTCGAAGCGCCGCTTATCCACTCCGCCGTGCGACGCATAAGCGTTCATGCGCAACTGCGCCGGCTGCGACTTCAGGTCAGCGCTTTCCGTCATCTCGACGTACGGATACCAGACGTTATTCATGCCCATCAGCGCAGCGGCCGTCAGCGCGCCTTGGGTCTCTTCCGGCGACAACACGCCGGCATTGCGAATCGCGTCGACGATCACCGTGCTCTTCGCCGCGAAGGCGGCCGCTAGCGCGACCCCGACGGCGTCATTGCCTTCGAGCGATGAGCGCGCGATCGTCCCATCCAGATTCAGCCGGATGTCTTTCGCATAGTCAGGCACACGCGCCTTAATCGAAGCCAGGAATTCCATTGAGATCTCCTATCAGTTCGTCGATAAAAAAGCCCGCGGCTCGTTCAAGCTTAGCGGGCTTTTGACAGGTCGCACGGTTTAGAGCGTTGCGCCGCCGACTGCGCGGTTGCAAGGACACAGCTCGTCCGTTTGCAGGCCGTCCAGAATACGCAGCACTTCTTCCGGGTTGCGGCCGACGTTCAGGTTATTCACCGAAACGTGCTGGATCGTATTGTCCGGATCGACAATGAAGGTGGCGCGCAGCGCGACGCCTGCTTCCTTGTCACGCACGCCGAGCTGGTCGATCAACTCGCCTTTCACGTCGCCGAACGCGTAATGGTTCAGCTTGTCCAGATCCTTGTGCTCGCGGCGCCAGGCCAGCTTCACGAATTCGTTATCGACGCTGCCGCCCAGCAGCACTGCGTCGCGTTCCTCAAAATCTTTGGCCAGCTTGCCGAACTCGACGATTTCCGTCGGGCACACGAACGTGAAATCCTTCGGGTAGAAATAGATGATCTTCCACTTGCCCGGGAACGACTGCTCCGTGATGTCTTCGAACGCCGAGACGCCGTTTTCCTCAGGATGGTTGAAGCCCGGCTTTGCAGCAGTGACGGTGAACGCTTCGAGTTTATCGCCAACGGTTTTCATGCGAATGCTCCTTCGTGTGTTGGAAAAACAGCATGTTGAGGCTACCAGCTCGTGCAGACGAGCGCGTTACACGTGATTCACTATAACTCTATTGACCTATTAATCCAATAGTTTTTAACTAATTATCGGAGTAGTTGTTATCCAGTGCGGCAGATGGCGGAAAAGGGCGGATGAGACTGCTGCGCTCAGACACCCTTGGCCAGCGGAAACTCGATAGTCACTTCGAGCCCCGGTCCTGGCGTGCGGTTACGCAAGCGCAGCGCGCCGCGGTATCGGCCCACGAGGCGCTGAACGATGGCCATGCCAAGGCCGGTGCCGTTCGCCTGGGTGCGTGCCGAATTCACACGATAGAACGGCCGTGTGACAAGCGCCAGTTGGTCTTCTGGTATGCCCGGCCCTTCATCGACCACGGACAGTTCAACCCGTGAGTGCGACACCCGCGTTTCGAGAATCACGTGCGGAATGCCGTCGCCGTCGCTCAGGCCGTATTTGCGCGCGTTTTCCAGCAGGTTGCCGACCACGCGCCGCATGTCGGTTTCATCGGCCTCGATCACCGCCGACGGCGCGAGCCGCGTAATCAGCCGCATGCTGTCTTCGCTCTGCATGCGCGCGGCCAGTTCTCCTGCGATCACGGAAAGGTCGACAGGTTCCGGCACGCGCTGCACCGGCCGCGCGTAATCGAGGAACCGGCCGATGATCATGTCCATCTGTTCGATGTCGTCGACCATTGCGTCTTTGGTGGCCTGATCCGACGGACTCATTTCGGTTTCGAGACGCAGCCGCGCAAGCGGCGTGCGCAGGTCGTGCGAGATACCGGCAAGCATCAGTGCGCGGTCGGCCTCGAGCTGTTCGAGGTCCTGCACCATCTGGTTGAAACTGCGATTGGTTTCCGCGGCCACGCCCATGCCGCGTTCGGGCAGCGGCTCTGGCGATTGCCCCGAGCCGACTTTGCGAGCGGCCATGGCGAGGCGCGCGAACGGACGATTCACGAGACTCGTGATGAATGCCGCGCCGAACAGCGACAACGCCAGCGCGAACACGCCCCAGCCCGCCCACTGCAAGCCGGTGGCGTTGTCGAGCTGATCGCGGTCGAGCGCGACCCAGTAATCGTCGTCGTCGATCTTGAAGCTGATCCACACGCCGGGAATGTCGTTCACGCTTTGCGCGATTACGGTGTCGTCGCCGAGGCGGCCGCGAATGTCGTGTTCGATCAGCCGGTTCAGCGACTCGTCGGGCTGAAGCTTGTACTTGTCGGTGGTTTCGCGCGGGTACACGCGCACACCCTCATTGCTCTCCAGATCCTGCAGCAGGGCGCGCCGCAGGTCGGGATCGGAATAGAGGAGTGCGGTGCGCGTGAGCTTGACGATGGCGACGAGCTGCAACGCCACGCGCTGCGCGCGCGGCTCGCGTTCGATCACCCGGAAGCTCTGGAACCACGCGGCGAGACTGACTGCGATCAACAGCGCGATCAACAGAAACGTCCGCCAGAAAAGGCCACCGAACGCGAGCGTCAGGAGGCGCCGGTCGATCCGCATGGGCCCTTCTTATCTGAAATCAAAGCAGGCAATGGCCTTGCATGGGACCAGAGTTAGCGCTGAAGCGCCAACTCTGGTCGACACTGGAGGTGAGAGCAAACTCAGGCTGCACCGTCGGGGATGAACACGTAACCCAGACCCCACACGGTCTGAATGAAACGCGGGCTGCCCGGATCAGGTTCGATCAGCTTGCGCAGACGCGAAATCTGCACGTCGAGACTGCGGTCGAAGACTTCGTACTCACGGCCGCGTGCGAGTTCCATAAGCTTTTCACGCGACAGCGGCTGGCGCGGATGACGCGCGAACACCTTGAGCACCGAGAACTCGCCCGTGGTCAGCGGAATTTCCTGGCCGGCCTTGGTGAGCGTGCGGGTAGCGAGATTCAAGGCGAACTCGCCGAACTCGAACACCTCGGTGGTTTCGGACGGCGCGCCCGGCAACTCCGAAGGCGACTGGCGGCGCAACACCGCGTGGATCCGCGCAACCAGTTCGCGCGGATTGAACGGCTTGGGCAGATAGTCGTCGGCGCCCATCTCGAGCCCGACGATACGATCGACGTCTTCACCCTTGGCCGTGAGCATGATGATGGGCGTACGGTCGTTGCTGCCGCGCAGACGGCGGCAGATCGACAGACCGTCTTCGCCGGGCAGCATCAGATCGAGCACCAGCAGGTCGAAGCGCTCACGCACCCAGAGCTTGTTCATGGAAGGAGCGTTCTCGGCGACATAGACATTGAAGCCCTGTTCACCGAGGTAGCGGCGCAGCAGATCGCGCAGGCGCGGATCGTCGTCGACGACGAGAATTTTCGAAGGGTTTTTGGTTTCCATGGTCGGCATCTTAGCGCGATTAGAAAGTGGTGCGCGTTTGCATCGTTTTCGGGGTTACAGTCAGTTACAAAATTTACCCGCAGTGTGGCACGACGTAAAGCGGGGGCAGGTAGACTCCTTTACTGAATGCGGCTGTTCGGTGGATACTTCACTCGAATAAAACTCTCGTACCCGGCCCGTTACCGGGGTCTGTATACGCATTTGAGGTAGCCGGTTGCCGCGCCACGAAGGGAACAACATGAAGGGAGGGGTTTGGCCGAATGTGCGCCTCAGCGTGATTGCACTGGCGGTAGCCGGTACGCTTGCAGGCTCACTGGTACCAACGCTCGCCCATGCCCAGCCTTCGGCCGACAGAGCTGCGAGCGAGCGCTCGCCTAAGCCAGGCAGATCCAATCGCCACGATCCCGCGACCGAACGCCCCGCGTCGGATGTGATTATGCGCACCGCTGTTCCCCCCGATCTCGATCAACGCCGTCGTGATGGTCATATGACGCCCGACGAACGGCGTCTGTTACGGCAGCATATCGAAGACGCTGTCCGCGAACTCTATAAGCGATAGCTATTTTCGTGCCTGCGTTGGCACGCGCTTCACTCTTCGTCCCGCAACATCTTTCGCGTTCCGCCGTGCGTGAAAAAATTCGTTGCACTTCCCTCGTCAACTTCCCGCCCCGTCTGCCGTTGAATCGTCAATGCGAAGCGCGCCGTGCATGCATTGCGTGCGCCGCCGCTTGTTCAACGTGTCCCGTCAATCCGGATGATCGATGATGAGATTGCTCACAGGTGGTAATTGCCGCCGCAGGTTGGCAGCATGGGCCACTGCCATGACGGTCCTGGCAATCGGTTTACCGGCTGCGGCCGTGGGTTTGCCGCCCGCCGCCGTGCCGTCGGCAGCGTCGCATGTCGGACATCGCACTCATCATGCGCCCACTGCAGGCGACAGTGCGGCTTCCGAACGCGAGCAGAGCATTCTCGATGCCGACGACGCGCGCTTCTTTCTGACGCGCGTCGGCTTCGCACCAGATGCCGCCGAGCTCGCGCAATACGTCGGACTCACGCGAGTGCAGGCCGTCGACACAGTGCTCGCGAGCGCCAGAACCGAGGCGGTCACGCCGCTGCCCGACTGGGTCCTCGAGCCGATACCGACACGCGAAACGCGCAAGGCATGGACCGATGATCAGCGTCGCGAAGCGCAGCGATTGCGCGGACAGCGTTACGAACTATTACGCGCATGGTGGGTGCGCGAGATGCTGGCCACGCCGTCGCCGCTTACCGAGCGCATGACGCTGTTCTGGCATAACCACTTCACGTCGGGGCAGGACAAGGTGCAGTATCCGCAGCAAATGGCGCTGCAGAACCTGCTGTTGCGCCGAAACGCGCTCGGCAATTTCGGCGAGCTTCTGCACGACGTCGCGAAAGATCCTGCGATGCTGCAGTACCTCGATGGCGCGAGTAATCGCAAGGGCAAGCCCAACGAAAATTTCGCCCGTGAGGTGATGGAGTTATTCACGCTTGGCGAGGGGCATTACTCGCAACGTGACGTGTCCGAGGCGGCGCGCGCTTACACCGGGTGGAGTCTCGATCCCGACACGCAGGCCTACGTGTGGCGCTCCAACCAGCATGACGAAGGTGAGAAGACCGTGCTTGGCAAGACCGGGCCGTTCGATGGCGATCAGGTGCTCGATATTCTGCTGGCGCAGCCAGAGACCTCCACCTTCGTGACCACGAAATTGTGGCGCGAGTTCGTCTCGGATACGCCGGACCCGCAGAGTATCGCGCCGATCGCGGCGCGCTTCCGCGCGAGCCGCTACGACATCAAGGTGGCGTTGCGCGGCATTTTCCTGAGCGACGCGTTCTGGGAGGACGATCATCGCGGCGTCCTCGTGAAGTCGCCGGCGGAGTTCGTGGTCGGCACGCTGCGCGCATTCGACATCGGCTATGAGAATACCGCGCCGTTTGCCGCGCAAATCCGCACGCTCGGCGAAAACCTGTTCTATCCGCCGAACGTCAAAGGATGGCCGGGCGGCACGACATGGATCAACAGTTCCACACTGCTTGCCCGCAAGCAGTTCGTCGAGCAGTTGTTCCGCGCCACCGAGGCCGCGGGTCCACTGCGTACGGCGAATCTGGCGGGCGCGAGGATCGCGGCAAGCGACGCGATGTCCGGCATGCAGACCACAGCGCCGCTGCAGCGCGCAACGGCGCATGCCGCTCAGGGTGGCAAAGGTGGCGTACGCTTCGACATTGGAACATGGCTCGCGCGTTACAACACCGCACCGACGGCCCGCCCCGGATTGTCGGCCGAGTTGCAGTTGCAACACGCGGTCTTGCCGCTCACGCCGGTGGACGCGATCGAGACCGATTCGACCGCGGGCGCCTATCTGCAAGCATTGCTGATGGACCCGGCGTATCAATTGAAGTGAGCCATTGAAACAGGCACGCGCCAAACGGTGAAAAAGACGGGACTGTCGAAGCGGACATGACCCGCGCCGTGACAATCGAACGAGGTGCAGGATGAAACGACGCAGCTTTCTCTCGATGTGCGCGGCTTCGAGCGTCACGTTCTGGCTGCCGCACGCATACGGCGCGCAGTCGGCGGAGCCGCGCGCATCGTCGGCACGCGGCTACGAGAACCTGTTGATCCTCATCGAATTGAAAGGCGGTAACGACGGTTTGAATACCGTGATTCCGTTTGCCGATCCTGCTTACTATCAGTTGCGCAAGAACATTGGAATCAAACGCGAGCAGGCGATTCAACTCGACGAGCGCACCGGATTGCATCCGTCTTTGCAACCGCTCATGCCGCTGTGGCGCGACCGGCAACTGGCGATCGTGCAGGGCGTGAGCTATGCCCAGCCCAACCTGTCGCATTTCCGTTCGATCGAGATCTGGGACACCGCGTCGCGTTCCGACCAGTATCTGCACGAAGGATGGCTCACCCGCGCGTTTGCACAAATGCCGGTGCCCGTCGGGTTCGCCGCCGACGGCGTGGTGATCGGCAGCGCCGAGATGGGGCCGCTCGCGAACGGCGCGCGCGCCATCGCGCTGGTCAATCCGGCGCAGTTCGTAGCGGCTTCGCGGCTCGCCACGCCCGTATCGCTGCACGAGCGCAATCCGGAGCTGGCGCATATTCTCGACGTCGAAAACGACATTGTGAGAGCCGCCGACCGGCTGCGTCCAACGCAAGGCCAGCCTCAGTTGAAAACCGTCTTTCCGGGTGGAGCCTTCGGCAGTTCGATCAAGGCAGCGATGCAAGTGCTCGCGGCCGGCGACGCACCGAAAAACGACCACGGCGTTGCGGTGATCCGCCTGACGCTGAACGGTTTCGATACACACCAGAATCAGCCGGGTCAGCAGGCGGTGCTGCTCAAGCAACTGGCGGAAGGAGTGGCGTCGATGAAATCCGCGCTCGTCGAACTCGGTCGCTGGGACGATACCTTGGTGATGACTTATGCCGAGTTCGGCCGGCGTCCGCGTGAGAACCAGAGCAACGGCACGGACCACGGCACCGTGGCGCCGCATTTCGTCATGGGCGGACGCGTGCGAGGTGGTCTATACGGCGTCCCGCCGGTGCTGGCGCGGCTCGACGGCAATGGCAACTTGCCGGTCGGTGTCGATTTCCGGCAGCTTTATGCCACGGTGCTCGGGCCGTGGTGGGGGCTCGACGCGCCGGCGATTCTGCAGCAGCGGTTCGAGCCGCTGCCGTTGCTACGGGTTTGACGGCAGCTTTTGTCGACACCCTTTGACGACACCTTGGCAACGGTTTTTGGGAGCCCATCTACCGACGTCTTTTTCTAGCGACGCGGTGAGTGACGCGCCGACCGCTTCCGACGCCAGACCGCCGCCAGATCGACGCGCCGCCCGGTCACTTTGCGCGCCACGCGATCCAAAGCTTGCGAATCGGCGTCAATGCGATGCGTTGATGCAGCACGTGATAGCCGTCACGTTCGATTTCATCCAGCAGAGCCAACGCCAAGGCGGCTTGCGCGACGAGCGTGCGCTGCGTGCGGCGCTCGTTGGCGGGCACGGCGCCGAGGGCGTTTTGCAGTGCATCGCGGGCGCGCTTCGTCTCGAAGCGCATCAACTCCGTGAATGCCTCGGTGTATTTCCGATTGATCAGATCCGCGGCGGTCACATTGAAGCGCTGCATTTCGTCGATCGGAATATAGATGCGGCCGTGGCGCGCGTCATGGCCCGTTTCCACGACGAATTGCGCAAGCATTAGCGCCTCGCCGAGCGGTGCGGACCAGTTCGACGCCTGAGCGGCGTCTTTCGCCGTGGCGCGCGCGACCAGCGAGGCGAACGTGCCGCCCACGCCTTGCACGTAGCGCCGCAAATTCGGGTAATCGAGGTAACGGGCCTGGTCGAGGTCCATTTCGAACCCGGCGAGCAACGTTTGCAGCGCCGGATACTCGGCTTTCACGTCGGGCAGATGCGCGGCCAGCGCCTTGGACACCGGATGCGACGGCGAACCCGAAGCCAGCGCGGCGATTTCGTTTTGCCACCACGCGAGTTTCGTGCGGCCAATGGCCGGATCGCTCGTCTCCTTGACCGTTTCCTCGAACTCGCGGCGCAGCGCGAACAGCGCGGTCAACAGCGGCTGGCTGGCCGCGGGCGCCCGCCGAAGCGCATAGTAAGTGCTCGATCCGGGCGGCGCCGCTTTCTGCTGGCAATATTCTTCGAAATTCACTGGATTGGGAATGTGGGGAAGGGCAGGCGAAGAGGGGGCACGTCGTGCGTGCATCAAGCCAAAAATTGTAGCATCGGCGCCGCTTCGACAGATGCCGGGCAAATGCAGACAAGCGCGAATCAATCGGTTAGAATCTCGCGCTTACGCTTTCGGGCGCGTGTTTCAGACGCGGCCGACAGTATGCAGGACAACGGGCAAACGCATCGCGCATTGCCCGGCTGCGAGGGTGGCGAAATTGGTAGACGCACCAGGTTTAGGTCCTGACGCCCGCAAGGGTGTAGGGGTTCGAGTCCCCTCCCTCGCACCATTTATTCGTAGTGAAAAACCCCGTCAAGTCTTTGGGCTGACGGGGTTTTTTGCTTTTTCGGCAATGCCGCCGGCGCTATTCGGCCGCGCTCAGGCGTCCGGCGTTTGCGCGGGCGCTTGCGTGCCTGGCAGATCCGCTTGTGCGGCGCCTTCGAGAAAACGACGGGTCGATTCGAACGCCTG
The DNA here is from genome assembly GCF_046028015.1 of Paraburkholderia sp. RL17-383-BIF-A. Taxonomy (NCBI): domain Bacteria; kingdom Pseudomonadati; phylum Pseudomonadota; class Betaproteobacteria; order Burkholderiales; family Burkholderiaceae; genus Paraburkholderia; species Paraburkholderia sp. RL17-383-BIF-A. The sequence continues at coordinate 21,851 of NZ_JARESR010000044.1, forward strand.
CAACATCTGATCGGGCCACGGCGTTTGCAGCATGACCGCCTGGTGATTTTCGAAGGCCGACGACAATAGCTTCGCGAGCTCAGGCGAGCGAAGATGACGCAGCAGCACACTGACCGCGATCGCCGTAGCCTGGCTTGCGCCGGCCGTCTGGAGTTCCGAAGCGGTGAGGGCCGCGACCTGTTTGTTGATATCCACTGCAACTTCCTTGGATGAAATGTGGGAGATGAAGGCTCGATGGCCGGTGCCGAATTTTGACATGGTTGGCGCCTTATCGTGGCCGCCTGCCGTATGCGCTCGATGCAATGTCACTTCATGCTCGTGCAGGCGTCAATATCGGTATTCTGGACGGTGTGCGCGCTTCGCCGTGACGATCTGGGTGAGGCGCCGGGTGAGCCGGTTGAGCCGGCTGTTCTGGCTCATTGGCGCCGTGCTGCTCGCGGCGACTTTGCTCAAGCGGGTTCTGTTCGACCTGTCCCTCGTGACGGAAATCGGGAGGACCGCATCGTTTATCGGCATCGGGTCGATGTTGCTATTGATCGGCTTCATCGGCTTCTTCTCGCCGTTGCCGCCCAAGGCTATGGTCCTGGAAACTGAACAATGAAACATGTCTTCGCATTGACTGGCTGGGGTGTTGCGATCGTCGCGGCGTGGACGTGCGCGCCCGCATTTGCGGCGGATGATTTCGCACAACGCTTCGCGCTCCAACTCGACGAGGGCGCCGCGCATTACAGCATGACGTTGCCGGCAGCCGTCTACGCGGCAAGCCAGCGCAGCGATCTGGGTGACGTGCGCATCTTCAACGGTGCGGGCGAGCCGGTGCCGTACTCGCTCGACGCGCCTCGCGAACCCGCTCGCACGCCGCCCACGCTGCGTCCGGCGCGCTGGTTTCCGTTGCCGTCCACGGCCGCCAAAAGCGCTGGCGCGCCGCTCGGGGTGACGATTGCCGGCGATGGTTCGTTGCGTGCAACGTCGGCGCCGCCGTCCCGCGCGCAGCACGACACGGACGTAATCGATACCGGGCGCTTGTCGCGCACGAGTCGCGTGAGCGCGTTGCTCGTGCATCTGCGCGACGACAATTACCAGGGGCGCGTGGGCGTGGAAGCCAGTGATGATCTGCGTCACTGGCAACCCGCGGGCGACGCACAACTCCTCAAGGTCAGCTACAACGGCAGCACGCTGAGTCAGGACAGGATCGAACTGGGCGGCACACCTGCGCGGTACCTGCGTTTGCGCTGGCTCGACGGCGCGCCGTACGTCGACTCGATGGAGATGGAGGTGCAGGCGGTTGCCGTCGAGCCCGTGCAACGCGCGGAGCGGGCGTGGCGCGAAGGCATCGTCGCCCACGCGGGCGTGAAGCCCGGCGAGTACTTCTTCAACACCGGTGGCCCGTATCCCGTCGACCGGCTGCGGCTGAATCTGCCTCAGCCAAATACCGTCGCGCCTGCCGTCGTCTATTCCCGCTCGGGGCTGGAGGCGCCGTGGCGCGAAGTCGCCGGTGCGATGCTGTTCCGCTTGCACAACGGCGCGGTGGAGCAGAGCAATCCTTCACTCGAATTGACGCCCGACGCGGATCGGCAATGGCGTGTGGTGGTCGACACGCGCAACGGTGGGCTCGGCAGCGGAGCGCTAACCATTGCCGCGGGCTGGCGTCCGGCTACGCTGACTTTCGCCGCGCGTGGCGCGGCGCCGTTCACGCTGGCGGTCGGGAGCGCGGCGACGGCGTCGGCGGCGGTGAGCCGGAGCGAGTTGTTGATGGGCGCCTCAGCAGTGCCCGCGACGGCCCGTCTGGGTGACGCGCTATCTGCCGAGCAGGCGGCGAGCGCGCAGGCCGCGAGCCACGATCCGGATGGGACGCGCCGCTATTTGCTATGGGCGGCGCTGCTGCTGGCCGTCGGTTCGCTCGGGGCGATCGCCTGGCGACTCGCGCGACGCGCTCAGGTTCGAGCGGGCGTGGCGTCTGGTGGTGTGTCTGGTGGGTCCGCAGGGTCCGGTGTGGCGAGCGCGACGACTCACGATGCCGCCACGGGTGACACAAACGGGCAAGGCGGCAACGGTTGAACTCGGCGCGCGCCTATGCCGCGCCGGTCACTCTTCCTCGCGCGCGGTCATCGTGCCGATGATCTTGTCGAGCGCGTGGCCGAACGCGAGTTGTTCCTGCTCGTCGAGGCAGCCGAACATGTCACCGTTCCACTTGCGCGCGATCGGCATCACCTTGCGATACAACGCGCGGCCCTCGGGCGTGAGGGAGACCAGCACGACACGGCCGTCTTCGGCGCTCGCTTCGCGCTTCACGAGTCCTTGTTTGATCAATGCTTCAGCGGCGCGGCTTGCCTGGCTTTTGTCGAGATTGGCATGCCTTGCCAGTTCCATGATCGAGAACGGCCCGAACGATCCCACCGACGCAATCACCCGCGCCTCGGGCAAGGTGACGCCGAGCTTGTCCTGATAGCGTTCGCTGATGCCGCGCTCGGCGAGTTTGTTGAGAACATGCAGACGGTACGTGAGGAATTGTTCGAGCCCGGCTTTGGGTGCCTTCATGGTCTTCCCGTAGTGAGTGAGCGGTCGCGGCGCTGTGATTGTTGCCGCAACCGTCCTGCCGGTCAACGCGTGCCGTACTTCAGGCGCGTCAACTGTTCGGCTTCGTCCGCCAGAAGGCGTGCCGCGTCGCGAATCGCGAGCTCGAGCGTGATCGGCCCGGGTGCCGGCGAGAAGCACCCGCTGAAATATTCGGCAAGGCGCGGCAAGGCCGCGGAGTCGACCCCGCCCGAGAGCAGCGTGGCGGGCACGCCCGCTGCCTGCGCATGACGGCACGCGATGAAGGGCGCTTTGCCGTGCAGCGTTTGCACGTCCGAGCGGCCCTCGCCGGTGATCAGCCAGTTCGCGCCTTCAAGCGCGGCGTCCAGACCGATTTGCCGCGCGACGGTTTCCGCGCCCGGTTCGAACTGCGCGCCGAGCATATGCAGCGCGAAGCCGAGGCCGCCGGCCGCGCCCGCGCCGGGCTGGTCGCGCGCCGTGCGGCCGAGCGCCGGTTCGAGCAGATCGGCGAAGCGGGCAAGCGCTGCGTCGATTGAAGCAATCTGCTCGGGTTTCACGCCCTTTTGCGGACCGAACACCGCGGTTGCGCCGTGGTCGCCAGTAAGCGGATTGTCGACGTCCGACATGCCGACGAACAGTGTGTCCGCCAGGCGCGCGTCGAGTTGCGACACGTCCACTCGCGCAAGCCGCGCGAGTTGTTCCGGTGTGGCGTCGAGTTCCTTGTCCTGCGCGTCGAACAGCTTGAGGCCGAGGCCCGCCAGCAGGCCCGCGCCGCCGTCGTTCGTGCTGCTGCCGCCAAGCGCGACGAAAAAGCGCCGCACGCCGGCGTCCATCAGCGCGCGAATCGCTTCGCCCATGCCGCGTGTGCTACGCGCCTCGACGGGCACGCCCATTCCCACCGGATCCGTAATGCCGACGATCTCCGCCGTTTCGATAATCGCGCTGCCATCCGCAAGGAGGCCCGTGAGCGCTTCGCGCACCGGCCCTGCCGCGCCGCGCACGATTAGCTTGCGGCGCTCGCCGCCGCTCGTGAGCATGGCGTCGAGCGTACCTTCGCCGCCGTCGGCCATCGGGCAGATGCGCACGCTCGCGTCGGGGCGGGCGCGCTGGATACCCGACGCGATCGCTTGCGCGACCTGTTCCGCGCTAAGCGAGCCTTTGAAGGAATCGGGAGCAATGACGACGACGGGCGAGGACGGCGAATTCGGCATGGTGTCTCTGAATGGTTGGAGTCGTTGCGAGGGCGGGTGAAATGACGATGCGGGCGCAGCCCCGAGCGCGTCCATTAGCTTATCAGCATGGGCGCGCCGACTGAATATGTCGAACGGCATAGCGGGCATTGTCGGCGGCGGCGCGCGCAACCGCGCGGCGCATCAGTCCGGCGACGCTGAATGATCGATGTGAAGTGGCGCAAAGCGCCCGGCTTGCGCGTGAGAGCAGGTGGCGCAGGGGCGGCGGCACGCCGCCGGGGGCGCACCGGAACGGGGCAGAAACTGGCATCAAACAGATCGGAAAGCGGCCGGAAACCGATCAAAATCCCGATAAAAAAGCGCGCATTCATCGAATCCCGGCTAGTCGCGCAAATAGTTTGCTAAAATATTCGGCTCTTTGGACCCAACCGTGCTGCCGGTGGCCTGCAAGCCCGCGGCGCAGGCGCGCAATCGATGCTAAAGACGTGATCGCCACACTGCGCGACACCGCGCAGCATCGAAAAGCGGCACGGAGAAGATAACTGATTCGCTCGAATAATTTTAGGACGATTGAAGCCATGGCTAACGTTGTTGAAAACCTCGGCAAGCTCGAACGCCGCGTCACGATTTCCCTGCCGAAGGACGCCGTGCAGAAGGAAGTGGACTCGCGTATCCGTCAACTCGCGAAGAACGTGCGCATGCCGGGTTTCCGCCCGGGCAAGGTGCCGCTCAAGATGGTGACGCAACAGTATTCGGGCCAGGTGGAAGCCGAAGTGCTGAGCGACAAGGTCGGCAAGGAATTCTTCGACATCAGCCGCGCCGAAAACCTGCGCGTCGCTGGTCAGCCGAGCTTTGCGCCGAAGACCGACGCCACTGAAGGCGACTACGCGTTCGACGCGACATTCGAGGTGTATCCGGAAGTGAAGCTGGGCGACGTCGCCACGGCGGAAATCGAGCGCACCACGACCACCATCAGCGAAGCGGAAATCGACCGCACGCTGGAGATCCTGCGCAAGCAGCGCGTGCACTTCCACGCTCGCGGTGAATCCGGCGAGCACGGTGACGGCGGCGCGGACACGGCGGCCAAAGAAGGCGATCGCGTGACGGTCGACTTCGTCGGCAAGATCGACGGTGAAGTGTTCCAGGGCGGCAGCGCTGAAGACTTCGCGTTCGTGCTGGGCGAAGGCCGCATGCTGCCGGAATTCGAAAAGGCAGCCACTGGCCTGAAGGTCGGCGAAGCGAAGGAATTCGACCTGGCTTTCCCCGAGGACTACCACGGTAAGGAAGTCGCCGGTAAGACCGCGCAATTCACGATCACGATGAAGAAAATCGAGTGGCCGCATCTGCCGGAAATCGACGGTGAATTCGCCAAGTCGCTCGGTATCGAAGACGGCGACCTGACCAAGATGCGCGCTGAGATCAAAGACAATCTCGAACGTGAAGCGAAGCGCCGCACGCAAGCCATCGTCAAGAACCAGGTGATGGACGCGCTGCTGAAGATTTCGGAACTCGACGTACCGAACGCGCTGATCGAGCAGGATCAGGAACGCCTCGTCGCGATGGCGCGTCAGGATCTGGAGCAACGTGGCGTGCCGAACGCCAAAGACGCACCGATTCCGGCTGCCATGTTCAAGGAACAGGCTGAGCGCCGTGTCAAGCTGGGCCTTGTGCTGGCCGAGCTGGTCAAGGCCAATGAACTGCAAGCCAAGCCGGAGCAGATTCGTGCCGAAGTGGACGAATTCGCGAAAAGCTATGAAGACCCGAAGGAAGTCGTCCGCTGGTATTATTCCAACCAGCAACGCCTTGCCGAAATGGAAGCGTACGTCGTTGAAGCCAACGTCGTCGATTTCGTCCTTGGCAAGGCTAAGGTGACGGACAAGGAAGTGAGCTTCGAAGAACTGGCAAGCGCAACGGCGCAAGCGTAAGCGTCGCTGCAACGGCGTGCCGGCTGTCGGAGCGACGGCCCGCACGCCGTTTTTTTGTGCTGCAAAAGTGTGGAGCGTTGTGTGAGGCACAGGCATCCCGCTCGCACTGATCGCGCACTTGAATACGGGGTCGTCGACCACACCTGTCTAGCATGTAATATTCAGAATATTTCAGACAAGGATCCACTGCATGACCTTTCGCGCTCAAATGCTGGACACGTTGACCTCCCAGTCGTCGCGGGATCTCGAAGCGCAGGCGCTCGGTCTGGTGCCGATCGTCGTGGAGACGAGCGGCCGGGGCGAGCGCTCGTATGACATTTATTCGCGTCTGCTGAAGGAACGCATTGTGTTCCTGGTCGGCGAAGTGAACGATCAGACGGCTAATCTCGTGGTTGCGCAGATGCTGTTCCTGGAAAGCGAGAACCCGGACAAGGACATCAGTTTCTACATCAACAGCCCGGGTGGTTCGGTGTCCGCCGGTATGGCGATTTACGATACGATGCAGTTCATCAAGCCGGACGTCTCTACGCTGTGCATGGGTCTCGCGGCCAGTATGGGCGCGTTCCTGCTGGCAGCGGGCGCGAAGGGCAAGCGTTTTGCTCTGCCTAATTCGCGGGTGATGATTCACCAGCCCCTCGGCGGTGCTCGCGGTCAGGCGTCGGATATTGAAATTCAGGCGCGCGAAATCCTGTATTTGAAGGAACGGCTGAATCATCTGCTGGCGCATCACACCGGCCAACCGGTCGAACGTATTGCACGCGACACCGACCGCGACAACTTCATGTCCGGCGACGACGCGCAAGCTTACGGTCTGGTTGACCAGGTGGCGCACAAGCGTCCTTGATCTGGTGCGGTTTTGCCCCGAATTGGGGTAAAACCGTTAGCCGATCGATTGTGAAACAATCAAGACTCGTCCGAGCGCCTGCGGCAAACGCCGTCACCTTGGCTCAGTCCCTGCCGCGCCCAAACTGCGAGGCGGGGGCAAACGGCGTATTATGTAATCGAGTGTCCGGAGGCTCACACATCTATGGCGGACAAGAAAGGTTCTAACAGCGAAAAGCTGTTGTATTGCTCGTTTTGCGGCAAGAGCCAGCATGAAGTCAAAAAGCTGATTGCCGGCCCGTCGGTGTTCATCTGCGATGAATGTATCGACCTGTGCAACGAAATCATCCGCGATGAGGCTGCAGGTGCGGGCATCGAGGCGGGCTTGTCCAAGTCCGATCTGCCGAGTCCGCAGGAAATCCGTGAAATCCTCGACCAGTATGTGATTGGTCAGGAGCGCGCGAAGAAAATTCTCGCCGTGGCGGTGTACAACCACTACAAGCGCCTGAAGCATCTCGACAAGAAGGATGAGATCGAGCTGTCCAAGAGCAACATTCTGCTGATCGGCCCGACCGGCTCCGGCAAGACATTGCTCGCACAGACGCTCGCGCGCCTTCTGAACGTTCCGTTTGTGATTGCCGACGCAACCACGCTGACGGAAGCCGGCTACGTCGGTGAAGACGTCGAGAACATCATTCAGAAGCTGCTGCAAAACTGCAATTACGAAGTCGACAAGGCCCAACGCGGCATTGTCTACATCGACGAAATCGACAAGATCAGCCGCAAGTCCGACAACCCGTCGATTACCCGCGACGTTTCGGGCGAGGGCGTGCAACAGGCGCTGCTGAAGCTGGTCGAAGGCACGATGGCGTCGGTGCCGCCGCAGGGCGGGCGTAAGCATCCGAATCAGGACTTCATCCAGGTCGACACCACCAATATTCTGTTCATTTGCGGTGGCGCTTTTGACGGCCTCGAAAAGGTTATCGTCGATCGTACCGAGAAGACCGGCATTGGCTTCGGTGCAAGCGTGAAGAGCAAGCAGGACCGCGACGCCGGCGAAGTGCTGCGCGAAGTGGAACCGGAAGATCTGATCAAGTTCGGCCTGATTCCCGAACTGATCGGCCGTCTGCCGGTGGTGGCCACGCTCGGCAAGCTCGACGAAGTCGCGTTGATGAAAATCCTCGTCGAACCGAAGAACGCTCTGGTGAAGCAATACCACAAGCTGTTCAATATGGAACGCGTCGAGCTCGAAATTCGCCCGGCCGCGTTGCAGGCTGTGGCGCGTAAGGCAATTCGTCGCAAGACGGGTGCTCGTGGTCTGCGCTCCATCCTGGAACAGGCGTTGCTTGATGTGATGTACGACCTGCCGCAGATGAAAGGCGTTAGCAAGGTCATCATCGACGACAACGTTATTGACGGCGACGGCAAACCGCTACTGATCTACGAAGACGCGCCCAAGGTCGCGGGTTCGAACTGATCGGCTTTCGGGTTCTTGCAAAAAAAGCCGTTCATGGCAACGTGAACGGCTTTTTTCGTTTATCGTGTGGTCAGGATGGTTGTTTTCACTATGGAGTCACTGAACCTTCGGAGTCACTGAACTTTTCCCACACGCGGAGGCTTGCAATCTTTTCTGCTGGCCTCACCTATCGAACGAACTGATTCCACTCATGGGGAAATGAAATGTCAGGAACCCAACTCCTTCCGCCGGAACGCATTACGCTCCCGCTGCTCCCGCTGCGTGACGTAGTCGTCTTCCCGCACATGGTGATTCCGCTCTTCGTAGGCCGCCCGAAGTCGATCAAGGCTCTCGAAGCAGCGATGGAAGGCGGCAAGCACATCATGCTCGTCGCCCAAAAAACGGCTGCGAAAGATGAGCCGACCGAAAAGGACATGTACGAAGTAGGGTGCGTTGCTAACATCCTGCAAATGCTCAAGCTGCCCGATGGCACCGTCAAGGTGCTGGTCGAAGGCTTGCAGCGCGCGAAAACGCTTTCCATCGAAGAACAGGAAACGCAGTTCTCGTGCGAAGTCATGCCGCTCGAACCCGACCACGCCGACAGCGCTGAAACCGAAGCGCTGCGCCGCGCGATCGTGTCGCAGTTCGACCAGTATGTGAAGCTGAACAAGAAGATCCCGCCGGAGATCCTGACGTCGCTGTCGGGTATCGACGAAGCCGGTCGTCTGGCCGACACGATCGCGGCGCATCTGCCGCTCAAGCTCGACCAGAAGCAGCACATCCTCGAAATGTTCCCGGTCATCGAGCGACTCGAGCATCTGCTCGCGCAACTCGAAGCTGAGATCGACATCCTGCAGGTTGAAAAGCGCATCCGCGGGCGTGTCAAACGCCAGATGGAGAAGAGCCAGCGCGAGTACTACCTGAACGAACAGGTCAAGGCGATCCAGAAGGAACTCGGCGAAGGCGAAGAAGGTGCGGACCTCGAAGAACTCGAGAAGCGCATCACGGCTGCCCGCATGCCGAAGGAAGCCAAGAAGAAGGCCGACGCCGAGCTGAAAAAGCTCAAGCTGATGTCGCCGATGTCGGCTGAAGCGACCGTCGTGCGTAACTACATCGACACGCTGATCGGCCTGCCGTGGCGCAAGAAGAGCAAGGTCAACAACGACCTCTCGAATGCGGAGCGCGTGCTCGACGAAGACCACTTCGGTCTCGAGAAAGTGAAGGAACGCATTCTCGAGTATCTCGCGGTCCAGCAACGTGTCGACAAGGTTAAAGCGCCGATCCTGTGCCTCGTTGGGCCTCCGGGTGTTGGTAAGACGTCGCTGGGTCAGTCGATCGCTCGCGCCACGAACCGCAAGTTCGTGCGTATGGCGCTCGGCGGCGTGCGCGACGAAGCCGAGATTCGCGGCCACCGTCGTACGTACATTGGTTCGATGCCCGGCAAGATTCTGCAAAGCCTGACGAAGGTCGGCGTGCGCAATCCGCTCTTCCTGCTCGACGAAGTCGACAAGATGGGTCAGGATTTCCGCGGCGATCCGTCGTCGGCTCTGCTGGAAGTGCTCGATCCGGAACAGAACCATACGTTCGCCGATCACTACGTCGAAGTGGATTTCGATCTGTCGGACGTGATGTTCGTGGCGACGTCGAACTCGCTGAACATTCCGCCGCCGTTGCTCGACCGGATGGAAGTGATCCGTCTGTCGGGTTATACGGAAGACGAGAAGGTCAGCATCGCGCAACGTTATCTTTTGCCCAAGCAGAAGAAGAACAACGGCCTCAAGGACGGCGAGGTCGATGTGACGGAAACCGCGATCCGCGACATCATTCGTTATTACACGCGTGAAGCGGGCGTACGTTCGCTCGAGCGTGAAATTTCGAAGATCTGCCGCAAGGTCGTGAAGATGCTTCTGCTGAAGAAGGCGGAAGGCGCGGTGAAGGTGGACGGCAGCAACCTCGACACGTTCCTTGGCGTGCGCAAGTACGACTTCGGTCTGGCTGCGAAGGAAAATCAGGTTGGCCAGGTCACGGGTCTTGCGTGGACGGAAGTGGGCGGCGATCTGCTGACCATTGAAGCCGCGGTGATGCCGGGTAAGGGCAATGTGATCCGCACGGGTTCGCTGGGCGACGTGATGAAGGAATCCGTCGAAGCGGCACGCTCGGTGGTCCGTTCGCGCTCGCGTCGTCTCGGTATCAAGGACGAAGCGTTCGAGAAGCAGGACATTCACATCCACGTGCCGGAAGGCGCGACGCCGAAAGACGGTCCGTCTGCCGGTATCGCGATGACGACCGCGCTGGTGTCGGTGTTGACCGGTATTCCGGTGCGTGCCGATGTCGCAATGACGGGCGAAATCACGCTGCGTGGCGAAGTTCTGCCGATCGGTGGCCTGAAGGAAAAACTGCTGGCGGCGCATCGCGGTGGTATCAAGCTGGTGCTGATTCCGGAAGAAAACGTCAAGGATCTGACGGAGATTCCGGACAACGTGAAGAACGCAATCGAAATCGTGCCGGTCCGGTGGATCGACAAGGTGCTCGAACTTGCGCTCGAACGTGTGCCGTCGGCGTTGCCGGATGAAGAGCCGAAACCTGCTGCGCCGGTTGCAGCGGAGCCTGGCAAAGACGCCGCAGCAACTGAAGTCGTGAAGCACTAACGCACTCTGCAACGAAGCTGCTTGCTGGAACAAAACCCGCGGTCACGGCCGCGGGTTTTTTATTGTTCGCTCAATGTCGGCCAGTAGTTTCGTGAGACACGTTTTCCCATCTATTGAGCAAAGCCTTGATGCGTCGGCCGATTGGTTGTGTGCGCATCGAATTGCGGCAACATCCGGTTATAAAAAGCCCGCTTGAAAACCACTCGAATCAGGCTCAACCCCGCTTGACACAAGGGTTTCGGCCAATTCTAATGATTGCGCCCGGCGTTGGCCGCCGGCCGCGTGATATCAGGCGCTATAGAGCGCCGTCACGATCGCCATAACATTCTCGGGGGTTGGGATGAATAAGACGGAATTGATCGATCACATTGCACAGGAAGCCGACATTTCGAAGGCAGCGGCAGGCCGTGCACTCGACGCGGTGATCGGTGGTGTCAAAGGTACGTTGAAGAAGGGCGGTTCGGTCACGCTGGTCGGTTTCGGCACGTTCGCGGTCGGCAAGCGTACCGCGCGCACCGGGCGCAATCCGCGCACCGGCGCCGCCATCAAAATCAAGGCAGCAAAGGTTCCTAAATTTAGGCCTGGCAAAGCTCTGAAGGATGCGCTAAACTAATGGGCTCGCTGCTTGAGGGAAGTCGGTAGACAGAAGTCACGCAGCGGCAGCACTGAATCGTGAAACGGGTGCTTAGCTCAGTTGGTAGAGCGGCGCCCTTACAAGGCGTAGGTCGGGAGTTCGAGCCTCTCAGCACCCACCAGTTTCAGATTCGGCTGAATGTTTCAGCGCAGCGCAGTTGCTGCATAAGGAGTGGTAGTTCAGTCGGTTAGAATACCGGCCTGTCACGCCGGGGGTCGCGGGTTCGAGTCCCGTCCACTCCGCCAGTATCCTCGAAAGGCGAACTCCGGTTCGCCTTTTTTATTGCCCGCTGTTGTAAGATCGGGCGTTCTGTTTTTGGCACTCCTCACGCATGCTCGATTTTTTCCGCAATCACAAACGCCTGATGATGTTTATGCTCATCCTCGTCATTGTGCCGGGGTTGGGTTTTGTGGGTATTCAGGGCTTTCGCGGCTTCTTTGACGAAAGTGCAAACGTCGCGAGCGTCAACGGTCACAAGATCACGCGCGCTGAATACGATAACGCGATGCGTCAGCAACTCGACCGTGCCCGTCAGATGCTCGGCGCTCAGTTCGACATGAAGTCGTTCGACACGCCGGAGCGTCGCAGCGAGATGCTCGACGGCCTGATCGAACAGCGTGTGCTGGCCGATGAAACGCAGCGCCTGCACCTGACCGCATCTGACGACGCCGTGCGTCGCGTGCTGCTCAACGATCCGGTGATCTCGTCGCTGAAGAATCCTGACGGCACGATCGACGTCGACCGCTACAAGCAGCTGCTCGCCATGCAAGGCATGACGCCCGACCAGTACGACGAACGCGTGCGCTACAGCATCGCCACGCAGCAGTTGCCGGCCAGCATTCAAGGCAGTGCGTTCACGTCGAAGACGCTCGCGCAGCATCTGACCGAACTCGCGGAACAGCAGCGCGAAGTGCAGGGCATCGCGTTCCATCCGCGCGATTACGCGGCGCAGGTGCAGCCTACCGACGCGCAACTGCAAGCGTATTACGACGCGCATCGCAATGAATTCGCCACGCCGGCCACCGCCACGATCCAGTATCTCGTGATGTCGCCGGCAACGCTCGCCGCTTCCGTGCAGCCGAGCGACGCCGACCTGAAAAAGTTCTACGACGACAACATCGCGCACTACCGTACCGACGGTCAGGTGCGTGCGAGCCACATCCTGATCGCAGCGCCGAAAGACGCGAGCGCGGCCGACAAGGCCAAGGCGAAGCAGAAGGCCGACGAGTTGCTCGCGCAGATCAAGGCGCATCCGGACCAGTTCGCGCAGATCGCACAGCAGAATTCGCAGGATCCGGGTTCGGCGTCGAAGGGCGGCGATCTGGGCTACTTCGGCCGCGGCATGATCGCGGGCGGCCAGGCGTTCGACGACGCTGTATTCGCGCTGAAGAAAGACGAAGTCAGCGGCATCGTGCAGACCGACTTCGGCTATCACGTCGTCAAGGTGACAGACGTGAAGCCGGCCGTTACGAAGCCGTTCGACGAAGTGAAAGATCAGATCTCGAAAGACCTGAAGACGCAGTTGGCAAGCAAGGCTTTCAGCGACGATTCAGAAGGCTTCACGTCGATCGTCTACGAAAAGGCGAAGAGCCTCCAGCCGGCTGCCGACAAGTACAAGCTGCAATTGCAAACCGCTACGGTCACGCCGCAGCCGGACCCGAAGCTTGCACCTGACAGCCCGCTGAACAACGCGAAATTCCTCGCCGCGGTGTTCGCGAACGACGCGGTGACGGCGCGCAACAACACGCAGGCCATCGACCTCGGCGGCAATACGTTGATCGCGGCGCGCGTGACCGACTACAAGGCGGCAGCGGTGCCGTCACTCGAGGCCGTCAAGGACGCCGTGCGTCAAAAGGTGATCGCGGTTCAATCGAATGACGCGGCTCACAAAGACGGCGTGGCCAAACTCGCCGAGTTCGAAAAGTCGAAGGCAACCACGGGCTTCTCGTCGTCACTCAAGGTATCGCGCAACGACGCGCAGGGCGTGCCGCCGGCTGCATTGAGTGCAATCTACAAGGCGGACGCGCAAAAATTGCCCGCTTATGTCGGCGTGGATCTGGGTGACGACGGCTATGCGATCTATCGTGTGAACGCGGTGGTAGCCGGCACGACGGTCGATCCGCAGCGTTTGGCCGCCGCACAGCAACAGATCGCGCAGGTCGATGCGCAATCTGAAGCAGAGGCGTATGTCGCAGCCGTGCGCGCGCGTTCCAAGGTGAAGTTCTACGGTTCGCTCGACAGCAGCAATGCGCAAGCAAGGGGCGAGTAACGCCCACGCGTAAGCCTACGCGCGAACGCAAAAAAGCCCCGCTATGGCGGGGCTTTTTCATTTGACGAGCGCAAGCTCGTCAAACGGTTGGCAGCAGCGCGTTACAGGCAGCCGCTGATTGCACTCGTGGCGTCGCTGCCTGCGGCGCCATTGGCGCGGAAGCCGACCCAGGTGCCCTTGCCGGTGTACGAGGGGCGTACGACAGCCGCGGCGCCGTTAGGCGGCTGCTGACCCGGAACATACACGTCCATGGCTTGATCGTTAGCCAGCGTGTCTTGCGACACGACTTGTTGCTGCGAGCTGTCTGCCCATTTTTGCGCGATGCAGGTTGCAACAGCCTTAGGCGGCTGCTGGCTTTGCCCAACGGACTGAACGCCAGCAGGCGGTTGAGCGGCACAGGCGGAAATTGCCACGGTCAAAGCGATTAACGGTAAATATTTCACGTTATCTCCTCAAAAGTCGCTCAAAATCGAGCCGGGCTACACGGGATTACGAAAGTGTCAGATAGAACTTACCGATCCGCGTTCCCGAAGTTCTGGAATCAAGTTGTTAGCAGGCTTTTCAGCGCGGCGAACTTGTGCGAAGGAGTGGCTTGACTGCGGGCCACACGTTGTTAAGTAGCACTGGCTGTGCCTGCTGGGTGGGATGAATCTGATCGGCCTGGAACATCTCCGGTTTGTCGGCGATGCCGGCAAGCAGAAACGGCACGAGTGGTACGCGCAGTTGCTTTGACAACTCGCCGTACAGGCCGTGGAACTTTTGCGTGTAGTCGGGGCCGTAATTGGGTGGCACATACATGCCGACCAGTACGACTTTCGCGTGACCTTGCTGAGCCTGCTCGATGATCGTGCGCAGGTTGTCTTCGGTGGTGGAAAGCGGCACGCCGCGCAATGCGTCGTTGGCGCCGAGTTCGACGATCACGATGCTCGGCTTCAGGCGTTGCATGAGCGCGGGTAAGCGAGCGCGTCCGCCGCTTGTGGTGTCGCCGCTGATGCTCGCATTGGCGACGCTATAATCGATTCGCTCGTCGGTGAGGCGCTGGCGCATCAACGCAACCCAGCCAGTGTCGCGGGGCAGGCCGTATTCGGCGGAGATGCTGTCGCCGAGCACGACGATCACCGGCTTGACCGGTTCGGGCGCATTGTCGGTCCGGGCCGCGAAGCTCGCTGAAAACAGGGTGGCGGCCATCACGGTGCAGCCGCAAGCCTTCGTCAGCGCCGTGGCGCGAGACGTCATGGCACGCACTTTCAACCTACGCTTCACCATGCTAAACAAAACTGATCCAGTCATTGAAGTGCGGGGTTTGTGCAAGAAGGTTAAGGATGCAACGGGCGAACTGACGATTCTCGACGACATCGATCTTGCTATCGCTGCCGGCAGCAGTGTGGCGATTGTCGGTGCATCCGGGTCGGGCAAGTCTACGCTGCTCGGCTTGCTCGCAGGATTGGACAGCGCGAGTTCGGGCTCGGTTCGGCTGCTCGGCCGAGAACTCGGCGAGCTGAACGAAGACGAGCGGGCCGCATTGCGTAGCGGCTCCGTCGGTTTCGTGTTCCAGTCGTTTCAACTCATGCCGCATTTAACGGCGCTCGAAAACGTCACCTTGCCGCTGGAACTGCAGGGCGGCATCAGCACCCGCGAAGCTGCGACGCGTGCGCGTGGCTTGCTGGAGCAGGTGGGGCTCGGCAAGCGGACCGGTCACTACCCCAAGCTGCTGTCGGGTGGCGAGCAACAACGTGTGGCGCTCGCGCGTGCGTTCGTCACGCATCCGGCGATCCTGTTCGCCGACGAACCGACCGGCAGTCTCGACGCGGCCACTGGTCACGCGGTGATCGATCTGATGTTCGAAATGAACCGCGCGAACGGCGCGACGTTGATTCTCGTCACGCATGACATCGAACTGGCGCGCCGCTGCGATACAACGGTGACGATCGAGGCGGGGCGTCTCGTGTGAGCGAGCCGTGGGCGCGACGGGCGTCGCTGCCAAAGCAAAAGCGGGCCACAGGGGCCCGCTTTTTCATTGCGGAAGCTACTGTGTCGGCAGGTGAGCGCACTGAACAGCTTCAGCGCAGAGTCGAAACACATTCAGCGCAAATTCATCACCGACTCACCACCGACTAGACGGCGCGATGCGCCGTGCCGCTCACCGTCACTTCTTCAACGCCGCGCGTGCCCGCGCGATCAACGCGGACGTCGAAGAGTCATGCTTCTTTTCATCGACGCTCGGCGCGGTCAGATCAGCCTCGACCACCTTGCCGAGGATCTTGCCCAACTCGACGCCCCATTGATCGAACGGGTTGATATCCCACACGGAGGCTTGCACCAGCACCTTGTGCTCGTACAACGCAATCAATGCGCCGAGCGAACGTGCGGTCAGTGCATCGACCAGCAGCGTGCTGGTCGGGCGGTTACCCGGAAACACAAGGTGTGGCGCCAGCTCCGGCTTGTCCGCGCCGGCCACTTTCTTCGCTTCCTCGAGCGTGCGGCCGAGCATCAACGCTTCACTCTGCGCAAAGCAATTGGCGAGCAGCTTCGGATGATGGCTGACGAGCGGATGCTCCGGCGTCAACACGGCGATGAAATCGATCGGCACGATCGTCGGACCCTGGTGCAGCATCTGGAAGAAAGCATGCTGACCGTTCGTGCCCGGTTCGCCCCACGTCACCGCGGCGGTCGGATAGTCGACCATCGCGCCGTCGAGGCGCGCGGACTTGCCGTTGCTCTCCATTTCGAGCTGTTGCAGATACGAGGGCAGGAAATGCAGTGCTTCCGAATACGGCGCGACCAGGTAGCTTTGCGAGCCGAAGAAGTTGCGATACCAGATGCCGATCATGCCGAGCAGCACCGGCAGATTTTTTTCGAGCGGCGCGTCGCGGAAATGCTGGTCCATCTCGTTGGCGCCCGCGAGCAATTCGCCGAACTGCTGCGGTCCGATCGCGATCATGATCGACAGCCCCACCGCCGACCACAACGAATAGCGCCCGCCGACCCAGTCCCACATCTCGAACACGTTCTCTTTCGCGATGCCGAACTTGACCACCTCCGTGGGATTGGCCGACACGCCGACGAAGTGTTTCGCCAGCGCGCTTTCCGGGCAGCCTTTCTCGACGAACCAGTCGCGCAGCGAGCGCGCGTTGGTCATGGTTTCGAGCGTGGTGAAGGTCTTGGAGACGATGATCGCGAGCGTTTCTTCCGGATCGATCTGCTGCATCACGTTGTACAGATCGGCGCCGTCGACGTTCGACACGAAGTGCGTGGTGATCTCCGGCGTGGCCAGATGATGCAGCGCGTGCACGACCATCTTCGGCCCGAGGTCCGAGCCGCCGATGCCGATGTTCACCACGTAGCGAATCCGCTTGCCGGTATAGCCTTTCCACTCGCCGCTGCGCACCTGATCGGCGAACGCGGCCATCTTGGCGCGCTCGGCCTGAATCTGGTCGTAGAACGGCGCTTTCGGATCCGTGGCGCGCAGTGCCGTGTGCAGCGCGGCGCGGCCTTCCGTCGGGTTGACGACTTCACCCGCGAACATGGCGTCGCGGCGTTTTTCGACGCCGGCTTCGCGCGCGAGTTGCACGAGCAGTTTCAGCGTCTCGTCGGTGATGCGGTTCTTCGAGAAATCGGCCGCGAGACCGCCGCCCGCGAACGCAAAGCGCTCGGCACGGGTAGGAGCGGGATCGTTCTCGGGGGCGAACCAGTCGCGCAAGTGCGCATCGCGAATCTTCTCGTAATGCGTTTGCAGCGAGGACCAGGAGGGGAGCGAGTTCTGGGTCATAGCGTCCGTCTAACCAAGGGGCACGAAGAAAGGCGCGCGCGTGAAGCGCTGCCGAGGATGATGCAACGATGCTGTTAGAGCGATGCCGCGCGGCCGGGTTCGCCGCGGGTGGCGGCGAAGCTTCGGCCGAAATCTCGGGAGAAACTTCGCCGTTACCCGTGCTGGCTCCGACGCGCGGCGCAGTCAGTCAGTATAACGGCGTTGCGTGACGGGCGGCAGCGCTTTGGACGGTGCGCCCATAGGTTGGGACGAACGCTTTCAGGCCTCCGCTGCCGGATAGAACAGACGGTTCAGCAAGGTGCGCACCATCGGCGCCAGTTCGCCCGCGGTCAGGCCGGCGGGACCGTGGCCTTGTGCGCTCAGCGTGTCGGCGGCGAGGCCGTGCAGATAGACGCCCGCAAGCGCTGCTTCGTAGCGCGGCAGATGTTGCGCGAGCAGCGCGCCGATGATGCCGCCGAGCACGTCGCCGGTGCCGCCCGTCGCGAGCGCGGCGTTGCCGGTCGGATTGATCGCGAGACGGCCGTCCGGTGCCGCGACGACCGTGCCGGTGCCTTTCAGGACCACGACGCTGGCAAAGCGTGCGGCAAGCGCGCGTGCCGCGGTGAGGCGGTCGCGCTGCACGCCCGGCGCGTCGGTGCCGAGCAGGCGCGCGGCTTCGAGCGGGTGCGGCGTGAGGATGCACGGGTCGCCCTGTACGCCGCGCGCGGTGACTTCGGCGGCGAGCGCGGGATCTTTCGCGATCAGGTTCAACGCGTCCGCGTCGAACAGCTTGGGCACGTCGAGGCGCAGCACGTCGTGCATGACCTGGGTGGCGCGGTCACGGTGACCCATGCCGCAGCCGACTGCGAGCGCGTCCATCTGATCGAGCGGTAGAGCGTCGATCCCATGCAGCATGAGTTCGGGGTGCGGCGGGTCGTAGGGTGGGGCGCCTTCGCCCAGAAGCGCGACATGTACCTTGCCCGCGCCGCTGTAAAGCGCCGCGCGCGAAGCGAGAATCGGCGCGCCGCACATGCCGGTGTCGCCGCCGACCACGGCAAGGCTGCCGAAGCTGCCTTTGTTGGTCGCGAAATCACGCGGCGGCAAATAGGCGGCGAAGAGTTCGGGCGCGTTCAATTGGACGGCCGTACGGCCGCTGGTGTTCACGCCGATCGGCGCGACAGTGACCGCGCCCGCGAGGTCGCGGCCTTGCGCGGTGAAAAGTCCCGGCTTGGCGCCGATGAAGGTGATCGTATGCGTGGCATGGACGGCGGCGCCGTCGCCATTGGCTACGACCGTGCCGGTGTCGCTGTCGAGTCCGCTCGGCACGTCGAGCGCCAGCACGCCGCCTTTGCGGGGGCGCGTTTTTGTTCGTTGCGAGAGGCGGCGCGCGACGTCCGCGAAGACACCTTCCAGCGGACGTGTCAGACCGATGCCGAACATGCCGTCCACGAGCCACGTATAGCCGTCGAGCGAGGCGGGCACTGTTACGGTGATCGCGACGCCCGCCGCGCGCGCCGTATCGAGAGCCCAGCGGGCGTCGTCCGGCTTCACTTCGACCGGCATGCACAGTTCGACGGCAATGCCGGCTTCGTGCAGTTCCGTCGCGAGAATCAGCGCATCACCGCCGTTATTGCCCGGCCCCGCGATGAGCCACACCTTCTGTCTGGATTTGCCGATCGAGGTGTCACGGGTGATCTGCTCCTGCAGGAAGCTCGCGGCGGATTTCCCGGCGCGCGACATCAGCGTGTGCTGCGGCAACGCTGTCGCCGCCTGGGATTCCGCGATTCGCAGATCAGTCAGCGTCAGTAGCGGCAATGCGCGGTTGTGCGGGCTGATGAGCGTTGGCGGCGTGTGATCGGCATCTGTCATGGCGGGGCTCGGCGGTTCACCTGGAGCCAGGTGAGAAAGCTTGGGAATCGCTATGGTAGTGCCGATAGGCGCCCGGCGGGCGCCTCTTGCGGCGCGCTCATGCGCGCGCCCGCCTCACAGTCAGTGGAAGCAGCCCGCTCATGCGCGCGCCTGCCTCGGTCAGTGGAAGCGGTCCGCGCGCAATGCGGCCAGCGTGTCCGCGGGAACGTCCGGCGTGCCGCCCGAAATCAGGTCGGCAACCAGTTTGCCGGCCCCGCAGGCGAGGCCCCAGCCCGCAGGGCCGTGACCGACATTGACGAAAAGGCGCGGATGCAGCGCATTGCCGATCACCGGCAAGCCGTCCGGCGACAGCAGTTTGGCGCCTTCCCACGGCAAGGCCGCGGAAATGCGCGCCGCGCCCGGAATCCAGTCGTGCGTGGCCTGGCCGAGCAGGGCGAGCGCTTCTTTCGTCACGGCTTCGCCCAGCGGCTTGTCGATCTGGCCGGCGCTTTGCAAAACCGCGCCGCCCGCGATTCGCAGGCGATGGTTCATCCGGCTGATCGCGATCCGCTTCACCGCGTCCACGATGGCGACGTGCGGCGCGCATTCCTCATGCGCGATCGGTGCGACCAGCGTGTGCAGGCGCAGCGGATGCAGCGGCAGCCGCAAGCCAAGGCGCTCGAGAAGAGGCAGGCTGCCGTGGCCCGCGGCCACGACCACGGCGTCGGCGTGGATCACATCCACTTCGCGCGAGCGGGATGCCGCGCCCGGCCGCGGCGCCAACTCCACCGCGGCGCGCTGGCCTTCGAGGCGGATCGAGGAGACTTCGCAGCCCAGCATGAACTGGACGTCGCCCTGGGTATCCAGCGTCTGTTTGATCAGTTTCGTGAACAGCGGGCAGTTGGCCGTGCGCTCCTGGTCGAACAGCACGCCGCCCGCGAATTCCGGCTCCGTGCGTACGGAATGCTCGAACGCGGCGCATTGCTCGGGTGTCAACTCGTGGTGCGGCACTTCGAAGAGCCGGAGCAGGCCGAGGGCCGGCCGCGTCTGTTGCCACTCCTGTTCAGAGCGCACCAGATAGAGCACGCCGCTTGCCTGTTCGAACTCGAGCCCGAAGCGCGCTTCCATGTCGGCCATGGTGTCGCGCGACAGCTCGATCAGCGGTCGCAGCAGTCCGAATTGATGGCCGAAAGCGTCGGGGTCCTGCAGTTCGGCGAGTTGTTTGACCAGCTGGCGCGCCGGTCCGTTGAAACCGGTTTTATTGACTACGCCGTTCTTGGCGTTTTGACGGCTCGCCATGAAGGTCGGGCCGAACCAGACGTCCAGCGGGGTGGGCAGGACGGTGCCGCCGTGTCCGTAGGTCGCGCCCTGCGCGACAGTGGCGTGGCGCTCGACGACGCATACCCGGTGGCCGGCCGCGCGCAGTTGATAAGCGGTGGCGACGCCCGCAATCCCGCCGCCAATGACGATGACATCCATGTTCTGATTCGATTTGCCGACGGGGCGCCGAAGCGGCGTATTCCCATTGAGCGTGACATGCGGCGCGCTGCCCGGCCTGCTCGGGCCGTCCGCGCCGATCTGGTGAAAGGGCGAATGATAGCAGTCAAACCGGCCCGCCTGCCACGCGCGCGGCGCGGGCTCCGGCCGCGGCGGGCGGAACGGCGAGGGCCCTGGAGCGTACGGGACGCGTCGTCGTCCTTCGTGATCCGTCGCGGACGCGGCGAGTGCCGGTGCTGCTCAGAGGCTCATGCCGTTGCCTGCGCGCGAATGAACATGCCGTAGTTTTCGGCGTTGTCGGTGGCTATGTCGCTGTTCCGTGCCGCGAGGCCGGCGACGGCGGCCGGACCATACAGGTGATCCTTGGTGTTGCCGATGTACGGGAAATGGCTCAATTCATGGGCGATCGTCGCTTCCGGCGTGTTGGCGCCGAACGCGTGATCGAAGAAATGCGGTTTGAGGTTGATCTGATGCGGCGAACTGGATTGCACGTGCGCCAGCTCCGAGTTGTCGTGCGCCGCGCCGAGGACGAAGGTGAACCGGTCGTGCGACATGGCGTGCTGCATGCGGGTGAAGACCTGTTCGACTTTCTGCACGTTCCGCTGAGTCGGGCTGCCGAACCAGCGCGCAAAGTTGCTGTCCGGATGACCGGATTCGAGCTTGTCGAGTGCGCTGTCGATCATGCGCTTCACGTGTTGATAGGCGCGGTTCACTATGCCGCCTTGCGCCGGCGTGAATCCGATCAGCGCCGGGGTCTGCGCGGAGCCGGGGGCCGGTTGATCGTAGTCGGTGTGGTCGTTGTTGTTGTCGGGCGCCTGGATGTCGCCACTATCGCCGCCTGTGGGCATGGAGGGCTGGCCGCCACTATCGCCTGTGGGCGCGGGGAGTTGGGCGCCGCCGTTGCCGATAGGCGCGGAGGGCTGGCCGCTGCCATCGCCGATGGGCGCTGGGAGTTGGGCGCCGCCGTTGCCGGTAGGCGCGGAGGGCTGGCCGCCGCCATCGCCGATGGGCGCGGAGGGTTGACCACCACCGTTGCCAATTGGCGCTGAGGGCTGGCCGCCGCCGCCAGTTGCCGGCAGCTCGCTGCCGCCGTCGCCATGACCCGGGAGTGGCGATGACGCCGGAGCGCCGCCGGCCACGGGTGGAGGCATCGGGCGTCCGTTGCGGCCCGCAGGTTCGGGCGTGAGACCCTCGGCGTCTGTCGAAGGAGGTATGTTGTCGGGCTTTTCGTGCCAGGCGATGCGTTTGTGCTTGCCGTTTACGTCCCAGACGTCACGGATGTGGTTGCCGTTCGCGTCCCAAGTGTCGCGTATATGGTTGCCGCTCGAATCCCATTTGTCGCGAACATGTTTTCCGCTTTCGTTCGAACTCTCGCGGATGTGTTCGCCGTCTGCGTCCCAACTCTCGCGGATGCGTTCGCCGTTGGCGTCCACGCTGTCGCGGGTGTGCTTGCCGTCCGAGTCCCACGTGTCGTGAATAGGGGCACCTTTGGCGTCTACGCTGTCGCGAGTGTGCTTGCCGTCCGAGTCCCACGTGTCGTGAATAGGGGCACCTTTGGCGTCCACGCTGTCGCGGGTGTGCTTGCCGTCCGAGTCACACGTGTCGTGAATGGGGGCACCGTTGACGTCCACGCTGTCGCGAGTGTGCTTGCCATCCGCGTCCCACGTGTCGCGAACCGGATTGCCTTTGGCGTCCTTGGTGTCCCGGACCCGCTCACCCGAACCGTCCAGCGTATACGGCACCGCTGTGCCGGCGATGCGCTCAAGCGGCTCAGCCCCGCCTCCAACCCTCGGTGCCCGGTCGTCCGTCTTGCCGTGTGGAGTCCAGTCCGGCGCATTGCCAACCGGCGCACGCAGTGTCTCGTCCGGCGCATGGATGCGAGGCGCCTGCCGCGTGGGTGCTGCGGCCATGCCCCGCGGCGGCTGCATCGAAGCCAGCGGATGCGAAGTCTGATGGGTACTGCCATAGCGGTTTACGTTCATGACATGCCTGTTCAGATGAGTTTGCGGTTCGCGCCGCGGGCGGGTTCGCGCATCACGCAGCCCCGCCGACGCGTCCGGGCGAAAGAATTGCCCCACTTGCGCGTCGATTAAAGCATCGGCATGTCGACGGGATGTCGTATCGGAAGAACACATTCGCAAGCACGCGGCCGCCGGCCGCCCGGACACGCCCCGTGGCCGCCGGAAGCCCGTTCCCGGGGTATAATCTCGGACTTCCGTTCCGCCTCACGTCGCCTTCACGCGCGATTCATCGGCATCACTCATCGGCATCATTAGCGACGCAACGTCAAGTCCATGGCCCACTTCTCGTGTTTCCCCGGCGCTTCGGCCCTTTCCGATTTCCGTCAAACCCGCCTGCTCGAAACGCTTACGCGCATCGATCCGAACATCACCGGCGTGCGCGGGCAATATCTGCACTTCGTCAACGCCCAGACGCCGCTCTCCGCTGAAGACAACGCGAAGATCGAAGCGCTGATGCACTACGGCGATCCGCTCGAAGAAACCAAAGAGCGCGGCACGGCCGAGACCTTCCTCGTGGTGCCGCGTTTCGGCACGGTGTCGCCGTGGGCGAGCAAGGCAACGGATATCGCGCATCTGTGCGGCCTCACGCAGGTGCGCCGCATCGAGCGCGGCGTCGAGTACACGGTCACGCTGAAAAGCGGCCTGCTGGGCGGGAAGAAGGCGCTTTCCGACGAAGCCCGCGCGGCCGTCGCGGCAGCCTTGCACGACCGCATGACCGAGAGCGTGTCGCCGTCGCGCGACCACGCGCTGCACCTGTTCGACGAACTGCCGGCCAAGCCGCTGCAAACCGTCGACGTGCTCGGCCAGGGCCGCGGCGCGCTGGTGGCGGCGAACACGGAACTGGGCCTCGCGCTCGCCGAGGACGAAATCGACTACCTGGTGGACGCGTTCACGAAGCTCGGCCGCAACCCGACCGACGTGGAACTGATGATGTTCGCGCAGGCCAACAGCGAACACTGCCGCCACAAGATCTTCAACGCGGACTGGACCATCGACGGCGAAAAGCAGGACATCTCGCTGTTCAACATGATCCGCAATACCGAGAAGCTCAATCCGCAAGGCACGATCGTCGCCTACTCGGACAACTCGGCGATCATGGCGGGCGGCATGGCCGAGCGCTGGTTCCCGCGCACGCCCGCCGACCTCGGCGCGAGCGAATTGCCGGAGCACTATCGCCGCAGCACCGAACTCACGCACACCTTGATGAAGGTGGAGACGCACAACCACCCGACCGCGATCTCGCCGTTCCCGGGCGCCGCGACCGGCGCGGGCGGCGAAATCCGCGACGAAGGCGCGACCGGCCGCGGCGCGCGTCCGAAGGCGGGTCTGGCGGGCTTCACGGTGTCGAATCTGGAACTGCCGGACGGCGTCGAGACGTGGGAAAACGCGCGCGATGCCGCACAGCCGCTCGCGCACCGCAATCCGGACGACAAGCACGAAGCGTATGGCCGGCCCGACCGCATTGCTTCGCCGCTGCAGATCATGATCGACGGCCCGCTCGGCGGCGCCGCGTTCAACAACGAATTCGGCCGGCCCAACCTGGGCGGCTATTTCCGCGCTTACGAGCAGAATGTCGCGGGTCTGGTGCGCGGCTATCACAAGCCGATCATGATCGCCGGCGGTATCGGCAACATTTCGGACCAGCACACGCACAAGCACGATCTGCCGGAAGGCTCGCTGCTGATCCAGATCGGCGGTCCGGGCATGCGTATCGGCATGGGCGGCGGCGCGGCGAGTTCGATGGCGACCGGCACGAACACCGCTGAACTCGACTTCGATTCGGTCCAACGCGGCAACCCGGAAATCGAACGCCGCGCGCAGGAAGTCATCAATGCGTGCTGGCAGCTCGGCGAGAAGAACCCGATTCTGAGCATTCACGACGTCGGCGCGGGCGGTCTCTCCAACGCCTTCCCGGAAGTGGTCGACGGCGCCGGCAAGGGCGCGCGCTTCGACCTGCGCAAGATTCAACTGGAAGAGAGCGGTTTATCGCCGCGCGAAATCTGGTCGAACGAGGCGCAAGAACGCTACGTGCTGGCCATCGCGCCGGCCGATCTGCCGGCCTTCGAAGCCATGTGCCAGCGCGAGCGCTGCCCGTTTGCCGTGATCGGCACGGCCACCGCCGAGCGTCAACTCAAGCTGATCGACTCCGAACTGAACGACGACGCGGCGCACCAGCCGGTGGACATGCCGATGGAAGTGCTGCTCGGCAAGGCGCCGCGCATGCATCGCGACGTCAAACGCGTCGAGCAGAAGCTCGAACCGGTCGACGTCACCGGCCTCGCGCTGTCGGATGTGGCGACTAGCGTGCTGCGTCACCCCACGGTGGCGAGCAAGTCGTTCCTGATCACGATCGGCGACCGCTCGGTGGGCGGCACGACCGCGCGTGACCAGATGGTCGGCCCGTGGCAAGTCCCGGTGGCCGACGTCGCAATCACCACCATGGACTATGCGGGCTTCCGTGGTGAAGCCATGACCATGGCCGAGCGCACGCCGCTTGCCGTGATCGACGCGCCGGCGTCGGGCCGCATGGCGGTCGGCGAGGCGGTGACCAACATCGCGGCGGCGCCGATCGCGTCGCTCGACAAGCTCAAGCTGTCGGCAAACTGGATGGCCGCGTGCGGCGCAGCGGGCGAAGACGCCGCGCTGTACGACACGGTCAAGGCGATCGGCATGGAATTGTGCCCGGCGCTCGGCATCAGCATTCCGGTCGGTAAGGATTCGCTGTCCATGCGCACCAAGTGGGAAGACCGCGGCATCGCGAAGGAAGTGGTCGCGCCGGTCTCGCTGATCATCTCGGCGTTCGCGCCGGTCGAAGACGTGCGCCGCCATCTCACGCCGCAACTGCGCCGCGCGAGCGACGTGGGCGAATCGGTGCTGATCGCGATCGACCTCGGCCGCGGCAAGCATCGCCTGGGCGGCAGTATTCTCGCCCAGGTCACGCAGCAGGTCGGTGACACGGTGCCGGACGTGGACGATCCGGAAGACCTGAAGCGTTTCTTCGCCGCGATCCAGGCCCTGAACCAGGACGGCAAGCTGCTCGCCTACCACGACCGTTCGGACGGCGGCCTGTGGGCGACGGTGTGCGAAATGGCGTTCGCGGGCCACGTCGGCGTGTCGTTGAACGTCGACATGCTGGTGCTCGATCCGACCCATGAATCCGATTACGGCGACGCCAAGGACTGGGCGAAGCAGACCAGCGGCCGCCGCGAAGACCGCACGATCCGCGCGTTGTTCACCGAGGAACTCGGCGCGGTCGTTCAGGTGCGCGCGTCCGAGCGTGACGCGGTGTTGGGCGCACTGCGCGAACACGGCCTGTCGGCGTGCTCGCATGTGATCGGCAAGCTCAACGAGCGCGACACGATCGAAATCTATCGGGACGCCAAGAAGATTTACGAAGCGCCGCGTACCGAACTGCATCGCACGTGGAGCGAAGTGAGCTGGCGGATTTCGCGTCTGCGCGACAACCCGGCTTGCGCCGACGCCGAATACGAGGCGCTCGCCGACGCGGCCGATCCGGGCATCACGCCGGTGCTGAGCTTCGATCCGACGGAAGACGTCGCCGCGCCGTTCATCGGCAGGAGCGCGCGTCCGCGTGTGGCGATTCTGCGCGAGCAGGGCGTCAACTCGCACCTCGAAACGGCTTACGCATTCGACCGCGCCGGCTTCGACGCGCACGACGTGCACATGAGCGACCTGCTGACCGGCCGCGCCAGTCTGGCGGATTTTGCCGGCGCGGTGGCGTGCGGCGGCTTCTCGTACGGCGACACGCTGGGCGCCGGTGAAGGCTGGGCGAAGGCGATCCGCTTCAACGCGCAACTGGCCGACATGTTCGCCGCGTTCTTCGGCCGCGAAGACACATTCGCGCTCGGCATCTGCAACGGCTGCCAGATGATGAGCAGCCTCGCCTCGATGATTCCGGGCGCTGAAGCCTGGCCTAAGTTCACGCGCAACAAGTCGGAGAAATTCGAAGCGCGCTTCTCGCTGGTCGAAGTGCAGGCATCCCCGTCGATCTTCTTCAACGGCATGGAAGGCTCGCGCATTCCGGTGGCGATCGCGCACGGCGAAGGCTACGCGGACTTCTCGCAGCAAGGCGATGCGTCGAAGGTCGCGGTGGCGATGCGCTATGTCGATCACCGTGGTCAGGCGACCGAGCAGTATCCGTTCAACCCGAACGGTTCGCCGAACGGCATCACGTCGGTGACGACGCCGGACGGTCGCTTCACGGTGCTGATGCCGCACACGGAGCGCGTCCATCGCGCGGTGCAGATGAGCTGGCATCCGGAAGGCTGGGGCGAGGGCGGCACTGACGCGAGCCCGTGGATGCGCGTATTCCAGAACGCGCGCCGCTGGCTGGGTTGATGATGTGACGCGCCGCGGCGGCTGCGCCGCCGTGGCGCGAGCAAGCCGGTCAGGGCCCGCGCCGCCCGTCTTGCCGCAGTAGTGAGAAAGACGAGCGACACCCGCCGCGTATCCGCTCTGGTACGTGAAAGGCGTGCGCTCCACAATCTTCTGCTGTTCGTACCCGATCGGGTACGAAATCGACGCATAAGCCGCTAATACGCCATTTCGTACCCGCTCGGGTACGAAATCAGGTCAACACCCTTGTACCGTGGCATAATGTTCCCGAGCGGGTACGAACGTACAAAGGGGTGACAGTGCAGCAATCCGACGTTTTCATTGACGACATGACGGCGCTCGGCGATCTTGTCCGGGCATCGAGGCTCGCCCAAGGGCTGACACGCGACGACGTCGCCATTGCGACGGGTTTGTCTCCCAAGTTCATCACGCATATCGAGGCCGGTAAGCCGACAGCGCAGATCGGCAAGGTGCTGCATCTCCTCAGCGAACTGGGCATCAGGCTGCGCGCGCAAGTTTCCGTGGACATTTCCCCAGACTCGGCCACCAAGGCGCTTCATCGCAGGCGGACTACGCATGGCCGCTAGAACGCTCGTCGCCTATGCGAACGGCCTGCGCGTGGGCACCGTCAGCGATGACAACGGTATCTGGTCATTTACCTACGACAAGGACTGGCTGGGTCGTGAGGACGCGTTTGCGCTTTCACCCGCATTCCCGCTGAATGCCCAGCCTTTCATAGACGCCTCGAGCCAGCGGCCTGTGCAATGGTTCTTCGACAACCTGTTGCCGGAAGAGGAAATGCGCATTGCGCTCGCTCGCGAAGCCAAAGTCGATGCGAGCGATGCGTGGGGGCTGCTTGCTTATTACGGCCGTGAATCGGCGGGTGCCTTGACGCTGCTTGCAGAGGGTGAACAGGAGGCATCGAGCGGTCTGCAGCCTTTGTCATACGCGAATCTGGAGGCGCGCATCCAGGCCATGCCGCAGCATGCGCTTACCGCCACGGCACCTAAACGCATGTCCGCGGCGGGTGCCCAACAGAAACTGCTTCTGACCTTGCGAGGCGACGCGCCGGATTACGCGCTCTTCGAGCCTGTGGGAAGTGAGCCGTCCATGCATCTGCTCAAGCCCGACATGCGAAGCACGGGCTATCCGCATTCGGCGATCAACGAATTTTTCTGCATGCGTCTCGCCCGCGCAATGGGTGTGCGCGTACCGCCTACGCATTTTTTGCGCGTGCCTTCGGCCTGTTACGTGATCGATCGCTTTGACCGTGACACGGCCAGCGAGCCGGCTCGGCGACTGCATACCGTCGACGCCATGCAGTTGTTGAACTACGACCGCAGCTTCAAATATCAGAACGCAACGGCGCAGGTACTCAGTGATGCCATCGAAAAAACGAGCACTCGGGCAATGGCGCGTCTCGACGTTTTTCGATGGGCGGTCTTCAACGTGCTGATTGGCAACGCCGACTCGCATCTGAAGAACCTCTCGTTCTTTGTCAGCCCTCGCGGCTACATGCTGGCTCCGTTTTACGATCTGGTGAGCACGGTCGTCTACCATACGCCGACCTACCAGCCGCAACAGCGGGACCGTTGGCCGCGCTGCGACCTGACCATGCCGGTGGGAGACGCCACGCAGTTCGCAGACATGTCCAGAAAGAACATGCTTGCATTCGGCGAGGCGCTTCGTCTCGCGCCAAAGGGCTCGGAAAAGTTGCTGGATGACATGCTCGTCACGCTCGACGCACGTGTGGCCGACACACGGCGCACCGTCGACGAGATCGCGCGGCCGAATGCCGGCGAAGTCCGGCTGCTCGACTCGATCGTGGCGATGCCGCTTGCGGAGATGAGTGCAGCCTTGCGCAAATAGGTGCGGCGGTTACGCCGGGCGGGTCAATCCCAATCCCAAATGAAAAAGCGCTGTTCAGTCGTTGACCGAACAGCGCTTTGCGCAGAATCGAATGCGGCTGATCAACAGAAGCGCTAATCCGAAGCGCCACGTCGATCCAGCGGCCAACCCCGCTTACTGAATCTTCGCGTTCTTACGCAGACCTTCTTCGAACGCTTGCAGTTTTTCCTGCTGGATCTGTTGCACGATCTGCGGGCGCACCTGTTCGAGCGGCGGAGGCGTAATGCTGCGCACGTCGTCGACACGGATGATGTGCCAGCCGAATTGCGTATGCACCGGCGTGTCGGTCATCTGGCCTTTATGCAGATGCGTGGCTGCGTCCGCGAATTCAGGTACGTAGGCCTTCGGGTCCGACCAGTCCAGATCGCCGCCGTTCTTGCCCGATCCCGGATCCTTCGAGTATTGCTTGGCCAGGTCTTCGAAGCTCGCGCCGGCCTTGATCTTCGCGATCAGGTCTTTGGCCTGCTGTTCGTTGTCCACGAGAATGTGGTGCAGGTGATATTCCTTGCCGCCTGCGTCCTTGATCAGCGCGTTGTAGCGTGCGGTGACTTCGGCGTCGGTCGGCTGGTTGTTCTTCACGAAATCTTCGATCAGCGCGCGCAGCACGACGGTTTGCTGGGCGACGGCGATTTGCGCCTTGATGTCCGGACGGTTCGGCAAGCCACGGCGCAGCGCTTCCTGCATCAGGATCTCGCGGTTCACCAGTTCTTCGCGGACAGCCGTTTGCAGTTGCGGCGTATTTTGCTGGCCTTGATGGACCAGTTGATCGATCAGCGCATCGGCACGCGCTTTCGGAATCGGCGTGCCGTTCACGACGGCGATGTTCTGTGCGAATGCAGGTGCGGCCGCAAATGCAGCCAGCAATACCCAGAGGCGGGTTTTCTTCAAGGTCATCGAAAATTTTCCTAGCGGGGCAACAAAGCGAATTCTTCGGGCGTGTACGCCGTGATTGCAAGGGCGTGAATGCCGCGCTGCATGGCATCGGCCAGCGCATCATACACCATGCGATGCCGCGCCACGCGGGCCTTGCCGGCAAATGCGGCAGCCACGATCGTGACACTGAAATGACCGCCGGCCGACGCGCCGGCATGGCCTGCGTGCTGCGCGCTGTCGTCGGTGATCTGGATGGAAGTGACCGGCGCGAGAGCGGCGACGAGGCGGGCCTCGATCAGCGCGGCGCGCTCGGCGGTGGTAGCGTGCATGAATACATCGGCGTTGCTCGACATGTCATTCTTCCTTCATATACTTCGACAGCCACAAACTCTGTCCGACGATGAACACGACGAGGCAGCCGGTTGCGCCGAACAGCTTGAAATTGACCCACTGGTCGGTCGTGTAGTTGTACGCGACGAAGAGATTGACGAGTCCGAGCAGCACGAAAAAGATCGCCCACACCACATTCAGCTTGCCCCAGATCGCATGCGGCAGCGTGATCTGCTTGCCCATCATCGCCTCGATCAGGTTCTTGTTGAAGGCCAGTTGCGAGACGATCAGCGCGACCGAGAAAGCCCAGTACAGCACGGTCGGCTTCCATTTGATGAACGTGTCGTTGTGCAGCACGAGCGTGGCGCCGCCGAACACGGTGACGACGCCGAGGCTCACCCACAGCATCGGGTCGACCTTACGGTGGCGGAAAGCCACCCATGCGATCTGCACCAGCGTGGCGACGATCGCCACTGCCGTCGCCGTGAAAATGCCCCAGATCTTGAAGGCGACGAAAAACAGGATGATCGGGAACAGATCGAACAGGAATTTCATTATCTGGTCGGGGAATCGGAGAGCGAGTCGGAGAATAGGGACGCGGTGCGGAACGGGTCGACCGGATCGACCGGCTCGCAAGCCGGATGAGGGTGTCGCGGCCGGCTTGCGCGCGATCGAGCAGACGCCGGCCGGCAACGCGCCGGACTCCGCGCTGCGTTACTTGGGCTCGAATTGTAACGCAGCCGAATTGATGCAGTAGCGCAGGCCGGTCGGCGCAGGTCCGTCTTCGAATACATGGCCCAGATGCGCACCGCAGTTCTTGCATTGCACCTCGATGCGCAGCATGCCGTGCGAGCGGTCGGTTTTCTCGGCGATCACTTCGCCGTCGATCGGTTTGAAGTAGCTCGGCCAGCCGCAACCGGCGTCGAATTTGGTGTCCGATTCGAACAGAGGCGTGCCGCAACAGACGCAGTCATAGATGCCGCGGTCCCAGTGGTCGTGATAGCGGCCTGTGAACGGGCGCTCGGTGGCCGCGTGGCGCGTCACCTGATATTCGATGTCGGAGAGCTGCTTGCGCCATTCGGCGTCGTCTTTCTGCACGGCGGGGGCGTCGGTATTGAGTTCGTCGGGCTTGTTCATGGTCGGGTTCCTGTCTCGGGCTTGTTTTGGGGGAGGCTAGATGCTCAGGCGGATTCGGCTCGCTGCGTGTGTACACACAATCGGCTGCGATCGGCTGGAATCGCGCGAAATCAGCCGGTATGCGTCGCGTCACGACGAGCAGCTCACTTCCAGCGAACTCGCCCAGTCCGGCGGCAACCCGGCATACGCTTCATGCTCGGGCTGTTCGTCGAACGGACGGCGCAGCACGGCCGCCAGTCGTTCCACTTCGGAAAAATCCTTCTCTTTCGCGCGGCGGATTGCCGTTTCCGCCAGATGATTGCGAAGTACGAATTTGGGGTTCACGCGGTTCATTGCAATGGCGCGGGCGGTGTCGTCGCGTGTTTCCTCGGACAGCCGCGCACGATAGTCGTTCACCCACGCGTCGAAGGCGGCGCGGTCGAGGAACAGGTCGCGCACCGCGGCGTCGCCGCTCGCGTCGTGCTTCGATACGCGCGCCAGATTGCGGAAGGTCAGCGTGAAATCCGCGCGATTGGCGTGCATCACTTCGAACAGGCGATTGGCGAGGGCGTCGTCGCCGGGACGCTCGGTTTCGAGGCCAAGTTTCGCGCGCATGCGCCGCTCCAGTGCCGGCGCGAAACGGTCCTTGAAGCCGCCGAGCACGCGCTGCGCGTCTTCGATCGCCTTGTCGCCGCGCACGCTTTCCTCATGCTTTTCGCCCAGCAGCGGCAACAGGCCTTGCGCGAGGCAGAAGAGGTTCCAGTAAGCGATCTGCGGCTGCATTCTGTACGCGTAACGGCCTTGTGAATCGGAGTGGTTGCAGATGTAGCCGGCGTCGAAGCCGTCCATGAAACCGAATGGGCCGTAGTCGATCGTGAGACCGAGGATCGACATGTTGTCGGTGTTCATCACGCCGTGGCAGAAGCCGACCGCCTGCCACTCGACCATCAGGTCGGCGGTCGAGATCACCGCTTCGTTCAGCAGCGCGAGATACGGATCGTCGGCTTCGCGGCAATGCGGATAGAAGCGTTCGATCACATGATCGGCGAGCGCACGCAGTGCATCGGTGCGATCGTTGGAATAGAAATGCTCGAAGTGGCCGAAGCGCACGAAGCTCGGCGCCACGCGCGTGACCACGGCGGCCGTTTCGACCGTCTCGCGCCGCACCGGCTGATCGGAGCCGATCACGCACAGCGCGCGCGTGGTCGGAATGCCGAGGTGGTGCATCGCTTCCGAACATAGATACTCGCGGATCGACGAACGCAACACCGCGCGGCCGTCGCCCATGCGCGAATA
The DNA here is from genome assembly GCF_046028015.1 of Paraburkholderia sp. RL17-383-BIF-A. Lineage (NCBI taxonomy): Bacteria > Pseudomonadati > Pseudomonadota > Betaproteobacteria > Burkholderiales > Burkholderiaceae > Paraburkholderia > Paraburkholderia sp. RL17-383-BIF-A. Next base: position 54,323 of record NZ_JARESR010000044.1, read on the forward strand.
GGGCGTACGCCCCGCGCCTTTGAGCTGCAGCTCGAAGCGCCGGCCGTTATGTTCGACCTCGCCGAGGCCAAGCGCGCGGCCGTCGCCGAGCTGGCCCGCCCACACACCGAACTGGTGGCCTGAATACACCGATGCGTAAGGCAGCGCCTGCTCCGGCCATTCACGCGTGGCGTTGCCGGAGAACAGCTCGGCGAAGCCCGGATCGTTCTCGAGACCGGGCTCTAATCCGAGCAGCGCGGCGGTTTCAGCGGAGAACCCGACCACGTACGGCGCGCTGAGCGGCGCCGCGGGCAGACGCGTCATAAAGACGCTGCCGAGCCGTGCGAACGCGCTCTCGGGCACATTGGTGAGCGAGTCGGAAAGAGCCGACAAAGGCCCGGATAACCCTGCAATGCTTGGGGAAAACGACATGTTGAGCGCCTCTGGATTAACCGATATTGTAAGTCCGCGCCCGCGGAGCTGCTGGCCGGCCCTGTATCCCTGCCGCATCGAGCCTGCAGGAGCCGTTTGCCGCATTTCCTCTGCATTTTGCTGACGGCGCGTCGAGGCTGAGGCGCGCCCCCCGAGCTGCAAACCGATTGAAACAATCAAGCCGAGGAGACCACCCTTTATGACGACGCCGCTGCTTGGCCAGATGATGGACGTGCCGCTCACCGTGCCTTCGTTGCTCGCGCACGCCGCGCGGCATTTCGGCAGCACTGAAATCGTATCGCGGCGGATCGAAGGCGACCTGCATCGTTATACCTATCGTGATTGCGAAAAGCGCGCGAAGCAGCTCGCGCAGGCTTTGATCGCGCTCGGCGTCGAACCCGGCGAACGGGTCGCCACGCTCGCATGGAACGGCTACCGGCATCTGGAAGCGTATTACGGCACGACCGGCTTCGGCGCGGTCTGTCACACGATCAATCCGCGTCTCTTTCCCGATCAGATCGCGTACATCATCAATCATGCGGACGACGCCTACGTGCTGTTCGACACCACGTTCGCGCCGCTCGTCGATGTCCTCGCACCGCAGTGCCCGAGAGTGCGTGGCTGGATCGCGCTCGCGGACGAAGCGCATCGGCCCGCCATGCAGACCCCGGCGCTCAGTTACGAGACGCTCGTCACCGCGCAGGACGGCGATTACGAATGGCCGCCGCTCGACGAACGGCAAGCGTCGTACCTGTGCTATACGTCCGGCACCACCGGCAATCCGAAGGGCGCGCTGTATTCGCATCGCTCGACGGTGCTGCATGCGTTCGGCGCCTCCTTGCCCGACGCCATGAGTCTGTCCGCGCGCGACTGCGTGCTGCCCGTCGTGCCGATGTTCCATGTGAACGCGTGGGGCATTCCGCACTCGGCGCCGCTGACCGGCGCAAAGCTCGTGTTCCCCGGCAAGGATCTCGACGGCAAGTCACTGTACGAGTTGATGGAAAGCGAACGCGTCACGTATTCAGCCGGCGTGCCGACCGTGTGGCTCGGCCTGCTCAATTATCTGCGCGAGGCGAAGGTGCGCTTTTCGTCGCTCAATCGCACGGTGATCGGCGGCTCGGCGTGTCCGCCGGCCATGCTGCGCACGTTCGAAGACGACTACGGCGTGCAGGTAATCCACGCGTGGGGCATGACCGAAATGTCGCCGCTCGGCACGCTCGCGAAGCTGACGTGGGAACAAAGCCAGCGTCCGCTGGAAGAGCAGCGCAAATTGCTGGAGAAGCAGGGACATGTGCTCTATGGCGTCGATATGAAAATCGTCGGCGAAGACGGCCGCGATCTGCCGTGGGACGGCGTGGCGTTCGGCGATCTGCATGTGCGCGGGCCCTGGGTGATCGACCGGTATTTCCGCAAGGACGACTCGCCGCTCATCGACGGCTGGTTTCCGACCGGCGACGTCGCCACCATCGACCGCGACAGCTTTCTGCACATCACGGACCGCTCGAAAGACGTAATCAAGTCCGGCGGCGAATGGATCAGTTCGATCGACATCGAAAACGTCGCGATCGCGCATCCGGCCGTGGCCGAAGCGGCCTGTATTGCGTGCGCGCATCCGAAATGGACCGAGCGGCCGCTGCTGGTGGTCGTCAAGCGGCGTGGCTTCAACGTGACGCGCGAGGAGCTGATCGCCTTCTACGACGGCAAGGTCGCAAAATGGTGGATTCCCGACGACGTCGCCTTCGTCGACGAACTGCCGCACACGGCGACCGGCAAGCTGCAAAAACTCAAGCTGCGCGACATCTTCCGCGACCATGTTCTGCCGTCCGCGCTCGAAGACGAAAAGGACTGCCCGCTCACGCCGCTTGCCAGGGGAAACCCCGTCTCCTGACAAATTGAACGAGCGTGCTTTTTTGTGTATTCTGCCTGCTGACCCCGGAAAATCAGACAATGAATCGGATCGACACTCCGACTCGATGAACCGGAAGGGCGGCGCGCCTGAGCGACGCCTTATTGCATGGATCGCATGGAGGCAGGCAGATGGCAGTGGACTACACAACCCATGACGGCGTGGCCGTCATCACGCTGAACAATCCTCCCGTCAACGGCCTCGGCCTGTCGACGCGAGCGGGCATCGTCGACGGGATCGAGCGCGCGCAGAACGATCCGGCCATCAAGGCGATCGTGCTGACTGGCGCGGGCAAAGCGTTCTCGGGCGGCGCCGACATCACCGAATTCAACACGCCGAAAGCGATGCAGGAGCCGACGCTCGCCACCGTCATCAAGACCGTGGAAGGCAGCGCGAAGCCGGTGGTCGCGGCGATTCACAGCGTCGCGATGGGCGGCGGTCTGGAACTCGCGCTCGGCGCGCATTACCGCATCGCCGCACCCGGTGCGCAGATCGCGCTGCCGGAAGTGAAGCTCGGCATTCTGCCGGGCGCGGGCGGCACGCAGCGTTTGCCGCGCGCCATCGGTCTCGAAGCCGCGCTCAACATGATCGTCTCCGGCGCGCCCGTCATGTCGGAGAAGCTCGCCGATTCCGGTCTGTTCGATGAACTCGCGCAAGGCGATCTGGCCGAAGCCGCGCTCGCGTTCGCCCGCAAGGTGGGTGCCAAACCCGGCCCGCATCCGAAGGTGCGCGAGCGCAAGATCGAGCATCCGAACGCCGCCGGCTTCATTCAGTTCGCGCGCAACAGCGTCGCGGCGGTCGCGAAGAATTTCCCCGCGCCGCAGAAATGTATCGACGCCGTGGAAGCGGGCGTGCAAAACGGCTTCGATAAGGGCCTCGCTTTCGAACGCGACTGCTTCATCGCACTCGTGCAGACGCCGGAAAGCCGCGCGTTGCGTCACGCGTTCTTCGGTGAACGCGCGGCGAGCAAGATTCCCGATGTGCCTTCCGATACGCCGGTGCGCGATATCAAGCAGGTGGCCGTGATCGGCGCGGGCACGATGGGTGGCGGCATCGCGATGAATTTCATCAACGCGGGCATTCCGGTCACGCTGCTGGAAACGAAGCAGGAAGCGCTGGACCGCGGCCTCGCCACGATCCGCAATAACTACGAAGCGACCGTCAAGAAGGGCAAGCTCAAGCCCGAAGCGCTCGACCAGCGCATGGCGCTGATCACGCCCACGCTTTCCTATGACGACCTGAAAAACGCCGACCTGATCGTCGAAGCCGTGTTCGAAGAACTCGGCGTGAAAGAGCAGGTATTCAAGCGTCTCGACGAAGTGGCGAAAGAAGGCGCGATCCTCGCCTCGAACACCTCGACGCTCGACGTCGACAAGATCGCCGCTTTTACGAAGCGACCGCAGGACGTCGTCGGCATGCACTTCTTCAGCCCGGCCAACGTGATGAAGCTGCTCGAAGTGGTGCGCGGTAAGGAGACGGCGAAGGACGTGCTCGCCACCGTCATGAAACTCGCCAAGAAGATCAGGAAGACCGCGGTTGTCTCGGGCGTGTGCGACGGCTTTATCGGCAACCGGATGATCGAGCAGTACATCCGCCAGGCGCTCTTCATGCTCGAAGAAGGCGCGCTGCCCGCGCAGGTGGATCGCGCGATCGAGAAGTTCGGCTTCGCGATGGGTCCGTTCCGCATGAGCGATCTGGCCGGCAACGACATCGGCTGGGCGATCCGCAAGCGCCGCTATCAGGAACAGCCTGAGATGCACTACTCGAAGATCGCCGACCGGCTCTGCGAGACGGGGCGCTTCGGTCAGAAGACGGGCGGCGGGTGGTACGACTACAAGGCGGGTGATCGCACCGCGTATCCGTCGAAAGTGGTCGACGAGATGATCGTTGCGTTTTCGAAGGAAGCCAACGCCGAGCGCCGCAAGATCAGCGACGAGGAAATCGTCGAGCGCCTCGTGTTCGCGCTCGTGAACGAAGGCGCGAAGATTCTCGAAGAGGGTATCGCGTCGAAGGCGTCGGACATCGACATGGTCTATCTGACCGGCTACGGCTTTCCGCTCTATCGCGGCGGCCCGATGCTGTACGCGGACACGGTCGGCCTCTACAACGTCGAGCGCGCGATTCGCCGCTATGCCGCGCAGCCGAACGGCGATGCCTGGCAACTGGCGCCGCGCATCGCGGCACTGGCGGCCGAGGGACGCGGAT
>NZ_JARESR010000045.1:0-58680 GCF_046028015.1 Paraburkholderia sp. RL17-383-BIF-A
TTTGTCGAACGGCTTCGACAGGTAGCTACGACTGAACACAAGCGGCGACGTATCGCCGCTTGCAAAGTCAGTTTCAGAGAGAGTCACAATCCCGTTGGCGGGAAACACCGGGTCCGCCACCGGGCAAGTATCGTCAGGCGGGGTTTCGGTTGAGTTGCACCACTGATCAATTAGTGCGAGGTCGTTAATACACGCGTAGTTGCCCATACCACCCGGCGTGTTGCTCGTCACGTCGAGCTTGCAGGTCTTGGAGCCCGGTGTGGCGCCGGACTTCGCGTACAGTGAGAAGCAGTCGTCTGCATTTGCGCTGAACGCAAGTATCAGCAACACGAACGCAGCCATTAGACGGCCCGAAAATCCGGCCGCCTCCCCGTACAGTCTTTGTCTTTTCATTTTTATCCCTATTGGCTTGCTTTGTACTTGTTTGACGCACAAGCAACCTATAGGGACCAAGATGACCGGAAAATCCGACAACTCTTAAAATTACGCGCGACTTGCGTTCACACAAACCCGGACCAGGGAATGCCGACGCAAGCTGTAGGAACCCATAACAAAAATTGTCAGATATCGTTGAGCCAAAGCAAAAGAATGGCGAACCCAAGGCATCCGATTCAGCCATATTCCCCGAGGCAACGAAGAAAAATTTTTGGAGCCCCGAGGACGATTACGACGTTTTGATAGATGCAGAACTGGCGCGCCGCCTTCACTTCAGCAAATAAGCTCGGCATTCTCGCCGTAGAGATCAAGCGCAGATATCAAACTCTAGTGCTGCGCCCGCAGGAAGCGGTCTATAGGAGTGTGTTCGTGCTGTGGTCGAGCGTTCCCGCTGCGAGGGCCGCGCACGGCTCGGTTGATCTTGCGACGAGCGCCACGCGCGATCATGCACCAAGTGGCATTTCGCGCGACTCGCCATCGAAACGGTAGCGGAAGTGGACACTGGTTCCCTTCGCACCAGTATGAACGTGGCCGGGGAAGCGGGTGCCGTCGTCCGAGTGCGGCCATGATCGAAGACCTTGTGCATCGCACGACACTTTATCCACAGTTTGTGTTGACAGACCTGTTGATAACATCCGGAGATACCAGCTAAGTCCTTGGCCGCGCACCACATTCTGCCGCCGACGCGTTTAGCGACGCCGCGCGCTCACCCAAGGGTGAGCGCAGCGACGCGCGCATTGCCGCAGCCCGTCACCGAACAGCATCAATAAACACTCGCCTCACCCGCCGGCCGGTTCTTGAACCGCTTATGCACCCAATAATATTGATCAGGAATCCGTCTAACCTGCGTCTCGAGAAACGCGGTGAGACGCCGCGCGTCGACCGCTACGTCGTCGGACGGAAAATCGCTCAGCGCTTCGAAGATATTCAGCTTGTATCCGCGGTAGTCCGGCAACACCTCCGTGACGAACGGCACTACCCGCGCATTCGCCGCACGCGCCATCCGCGAGACGGAGGTCAGCGTGCAGGCCGGCACGCCGAAGAACGGCACGAACACCGAATCGCGCAAGCCGAAATCCATATCGGCGGCCAGCATTACGGGCTTGCCTTCGCGCAACGTGCGCAACGCGCGCCGCACGCTGTCGCTGCGCGGAATCATCTCGGTGCCGAAACGACCGCGCTGGCGCTTGGCCATCGCGTCGAAAAGAAGGTTCGACATCGGCGTATAGAGCGAGGCGACCGGATGCCGCGTCGAATACATCATGCAGCCCGCCTCGATGCCGACGAAATGGAAGCCGACGAAAATCGTCGGCTGACCCGTCATATCCGAGAGATCGATTGCGCTCTCCACCTCGACGAGGCGTGCGAGCGCCTGCGCATTACCGAACCACTGCGGCCCACGCTCGACATAGCTGCGGATAACGTGACAAAAGTGCGCACGCGCCAGACGTTCGCGCGCCTCGTCGCTCATATCCGGAAAACACAGCTTCAGGTTGGTATGTACGACGCGCCGGCGCGTGCTCGGAATGCGGTAGAGCAACGCGCCGATACCCGTGCCGATTCGTGCGACCACGCTATACGGCAGAAACGCAAACGCGCGCAGCAGACCTGTCATCAGACAGATCAGAATTCGATTTTTCACGAGGCGGGACCCGGTGGATGCTGGATGGCAAACACGCCGCCCGCCGCAACCTCAACATTGCCAACGGACGAAGTGACTGGCGCGCGCGTCATACCGGGTCTCGCGCGGCGCGGAGTTCGAGAATGGACATCCCGCTCGCGGCGAGACGCAGTGGTGCTGGAGGCCGAAACCGTCTAGGGAATAGGCGTCCTTTAGGACCCTTGATAAATACACCGCAGGCGTGATTAAAACACACTGCGCGTGCCGCGCACACAATCCGCTGGGTGGGCCACGCGGCAATCCGAGCGAAAGCCGCGCCAGGCGCCGCTTCGCTTCACTTTCAGAATCTTGCGTGCGCGGACTCCGCCGTGCTCATGCGGCCCGCACACGCCTGCTGCGCCCCACTGAACGTCCCCTTGCGGGACATCAGGGCTTGTTGGACTCGAACAGATCCATGATCTGCTTCTTCTCGTTCGACGAAACGCTAGGCGGTGGCACGACCGGCGGCGTCATGCCCGCGGGTCCCACGCCGCCGACCGCGTCGCTCACGCCCGCGGTCGGATTCGCCGAATCGAGACCGATGCTGGCCACGAAGCCATTGCCCGGCGTCATGTCCGTATAGAACAGCTCGCCGTCGACCGAAGTCACGCCGTCCGGCTGCGCCGGCTCGCTCTGCGGCACGCCGCGCAACGCGCGCTGCATGTACTCCACCCAGATCGGCAAGGCCAGTTGCGCACCGAACTCACGGCTGCCGAGCGTCTTCGGCTGGTCATAACCCATCCACGCCACCGCCACGAGCGATTGCTGATAGCCGGCGAACCAGCCGTCTTTCGCGTCGTTGGTCGTCCCGGTCTTGCCCTGCAAGTCCGAACGATGCAGCGCGTTGGTGCCGGCACCCGTGCCGGCCGTCGCCACCGAATGCAGCAGGCTGTTCATGATGTACGCGTTACGCGGTTCGAGCGTACGCGGCGCATCGCGACCGGCTGTGAGCGGTTGCGCTTTGGAGAGCGGCTCGCCGCGCGCGTCCGTCACCTCGTTGATCAGATACGGATTGATCCGGTAGCCACCGTTCGCGAACACCGAATACGCACCCGCCGACTGCAACGGCGTGACGAGGCCCGCACCGAGCGCCATTGGCAGATACGGCGGGGTCTTGTCGGCGTCGAAGCCGAACCGCTGCGTGACGAAGTCTTGCGCGTACTTGGTGCCGATGAACGACAGAATGCGGATCGACACCAGGTTCTTCGACTTCTGCAACGCAAGACGCAACGGCATCGGACCGTCGGGCTGGTCGTCGTCCTTCGGCTCCCACGCGTCGCCGCCCGGCGTGCTCGACGGGAAATAGAGCGGCGCGTCGTTGATGATCGTGGCCGGTCCGAGACCCTTGTCGAGCGCCGCCGAATAGATGAACGGCTTGAAGCTCGAACCCGGCTGACGCCACGCCTGCGTGACGTGGTTGAACTTGTTCTTGTTGAAGTCGAAGCCGCCCACCAGCGCGCGAATCGCGCCGTCCTGCGGCGTGAGCGACACCAGCGCGCCCTCCACTTGCGGCAGTTGCGTGATCTGCCAGTTGCCCTTGTCGTCGGCGAGCACGCGCACGATCGAGCCGACCTTGATCTTCGTGGCGGCCGTGGCGCGCGCGCTCAATGCGCCGGCGACGAAACGCAGACCGTCGCCGCTGATCGCGAGCTGCGTGCCGTCCACCAGTTGCGCCTTGACCTGCTTCGGATTCACGTCCGTCACCACGGCGGCGATGATCTCGCCGTTATCGGGATGATCGGTGAGCGCGTCGTCGATCGTCTGATCGCGGTCGTCACCCGGCGCGGGCAGTTGCACGAAGCCTTCCGGCCCGCGATAACCATGGCGCCGCTCGTAATCCATCACGCCCTTGCGCACCGCGCGATAGGCGGCGTCCTGGTCGGCGGAGTCGATCGTGGTGGTGACGTTCAGGCCGCGCGTATAGGTTTCGTCCTTGTACTGCGCGTACATCATCTGCCGGACCATTTCGGCGATGTACTCGGCATGCACGCTATATTCGTTGCCCGGATTCTTGGTGTGGATCTCTTCCTTCACCGCCTGGTCGTATTGCTCCTGGCTGATGTATTTCAGCTCGAGCATGCGCCGCAGAATGTACTCCTGACGGATCTTCGCGCGCTTCGGATTGACCACCGGGTTATACGCGGACGGCGCCTTCGGCAAACCGGCCAGCATCGCCGATTCCGCCAGCGTGATGTCTTTCAGGTCCTTACCGAAGTACACGCGCGCGGCAGCGGCAAAACCGTATGCGCGCTCGCCCAGATAAATCTGGTTCATGTACAGCTCGAGAATCTGATCCTTGGTCAGCGCGCGTTCGATCTTGTACGCGAGCAGCATTTCGTAGATCTTGCGCGTGTAGGTCTTCTCGCTGGAGAGGAAGAAGTTGCGCGCCACCTGCATGGTGATCGTGCTCGCGCCCTGTGAGGCGCCGCCGTGCGAAAGGTCGGACACACCTGCCCGCAGAATGCCGATGAAGTCGACGCCGCCGTGTTCGTAGAAGCGGTAGTCTTCGATCGCGAGCACCGCTTTCTTCATCTGATCGGGAATGTCCTGGAAGCGCACGAGACTGCGCCGCTCCTCGCCGAATTCGCCGATCAGCACATGGTCCGCGGTGTAGACGCGCAGCGGCACCTTCGGTCGATAGTCGGTCAGCGCGTCGAGCGACGGCAGTTGCGGCCCCATCACCACCAGCGCATAGCCGATGATCAGCGCGCCCACCACCGCGATAGTCGCGATCAGGCCGGCGAACCAGATGGCGAGGGTTGCGCCGATTGAACGGCGGCCGGCCTCGGCGTCGCGCGAAGCGGCATTGCGACCTGGCGTGCGTTGGTAGAAATCCCGGTCTTCACCAGACGGAGAATTGGATGAATGCGGTCGTTTGATGATTGGCATGACTGGAATAGTGGGCGCATGACTGAACGCCTTTCTGCACGCGCTCATGGCGCGCACATGGTTCGTGATCGAGCAGCGTAGCCTGAGGCGCAAACCACCGCGCGGCCCTTTGCCCCCGGCCGGCCGCACGGCATGCCCGGACCCTGTCCGGCGCAACGTAACAGCGCATTTTAAAAGAAATCGCGCGCGCTCCAAGTTAGTTTTTTTGTAAGAATTCCCTTCGCGCGAAAGGAGTCTGTAGTTCCGGGCAGTGACATGAGCGCTTTTGCGCCCCGCTGGAGTTATTCACAGAAAATGTTGAAAGGCCTGTGGACAAGCCGCCCGCAAACGCTACAACTCGTTGATGTCACGGGATTTTCACGTCGCGCCCGTTCCGCATCGGAGCAACTCGTCATATGATGGACTCCGCGCGCGCTAACACGTGCGCGCGCCGCGGCGTCCGCCAAATGCCCGCTTTGAACCGCCCATGCCAACAAGTATGCGAGCCGACCATGAACAAGCCCAGCGAACGCATCGTCGTATTCGTCACCACCGCGCAGAAACGCGCGATCACCTCCACCGCGGAGAATCTGGGCATCAGCGTCAGCGAGCTGATGCGGCGCGCGGTGCTGAGCTTCGGCGCGACTAGTGAACAGGTGAAGGCGGCGAGCATCGTCGACCGGTTGCGCGCGCCACGCGCGCCGGACGCGCTCGACGCCGCGCTGCAACGGGTCGCGCGCGGCCCGCGGCATGCACGCGCCCCGCTGCCGCCGGCCCTGCAACCGCGCGTCGATGGCGCGACCGGCGGGTCCGCGCATGGCGACGCAGGCTCCGCTGCGGCAAGGCCGGCCGCGAGTGAGTTGCCGCCCGCGCCAGGCGAAGGCGAACCCGCGCCTTTGCTCCCGGCGGGCGTCGCCGCCGCCCTCGCCGCCGAAATCGACGAGGAAGCCGCGGCAACCGCGGAGGCGGTCGCGCGCGTGGCAGCGGCCAAGGCGGCTTCGGTGCAAGGCTCCGCGCCTGAATCGGCCGACTCGGAAGCGCAATTGTGCAGCGTGCTCAAACGCCCTCGCCTCGACAGCGCGCACGAAGACGACGATCCGCTCGGTGATCCGAGCACGAAGGGCGGCCGCTTCGCCTGATCCTCTGGTGCGATGCCTGTCGCGCCATGCCAGTCGGCACGTTACCGTTGCATATCGTTACATGTCCGTTCGTTCGAATGCGCGAGCTTTCGGCAAATCCTTTCAGCAAGCCCTTTCGGCAATACACATGTGCCAAGGTTGGCGAATCTGTCATCGCTCCCTTTAAGGCGGTTTTAAGAGAGCACGTGGTGTAATATCCGCGAGCGTCGGATTGACGCGCCGCGCGATTTAACGATTGAACAACTCGCCGCTCGATATTCGAATCGGACAATCGAACGGGACAATTTACGCCGCCGCTATTGCAATCGGTGCGGGTGCCCCGAACTCCGGTCCGAACGTTGCGCAGCTTCGCGCGCGGCGGCGTAAAGTAGCAGTTGAATGCAGTTGGGCGCGCGGGGTTATTCAGCGCCGTTTACATTCTTTGGAGGTTTTCATGTCGCTTTTTGACAGCATTTCGCGCACGCTCAAAGGTCTCCTGAACGACGCAGCCGATTCCGTGCAGGATCCGTCGCGCGACTCGCGCCAGATCGTGCGCGAACTCGACGAGAGCATCGCCAAAGCCGAGAACTCGCTGATCGAGATTCAGGCACAAGTGGCCACGCAGCAAAGCAAGCGCGATGTTGCAGCGGACAAGGCGAAGAAGTACGAAGACGGCGCCAAACGCGCGCTGCAATCCGGCGACGAAGCGCTCGCGCGTGAAGCCCTCGGCGCGCAAGCCACGGCCGAAGCCGAACGCGATGCGCTGGCGAAGGAGTTGACCACGCTGGAGCCGTCGGTGGCACAGCTGAAGAGTCAGATCGAAGACATGCGTACCCGTCGCAACGACCTGAACGCACGCTCGAACATTTTGCAAGCCAAGCAGCAGATCGCTCAGGCAAAAGATGTCGCGGCTACGGCGTTGGGCGGCATCGGCGGCAAGAATCTGTCCGAGGACTTCCAGAAGCTGGAAGACAAGGTTGCGCTGTCGAATGCGCGTTCGGACGCGCGCCTGAATTCGGCCGACGTGAAGAGCGGCAAGGCCCTCGACGACAAGCTCGCGGATCTGAACCGCGGTCCGTCCGTCGAAGATCGTCTCGAAGCGTTGAAGAAGCAGATCAACACGCCGGCCCAGTAATTGCGTCGGCAGCAGTACATACCGGCGGCCCTTGTGTGAGCCGCCGGAAACGACTGAAGGAGACGGGCGCAGCGCGCCCGGTCCGTAAATGAAAAAATTCCTCGCAACCGCGTTTGCCTCACTGCTGTTCGTGTCGGCTGCGGCGTTCGCCGTGCCGACGGTTCAGCAGATCGAATCGGCCATGTCGCAAGGCAACTGGCAGCAAGCCGACGCCGGCCTGAGCGAAGTGCTGCAGGCGCATCCGAACAATGCGCGCGCGCATTATCTGTACGCCCAGGTGCTCGACCGTGAAGGCCGTTCCGCCGACGCCCTCGCGCAGGTGCAACAGGCCAAGACCCTCGACCCGCAAATCCGCTTCACCGACCCGACCCGTTTCGCGCAAACCGAAGCGCGCATTCGCAAGGACGCGGAACGCGCGGGCGCGGCCGCCGGCAACACCACGAGCCACGCGGCCAACCCGTTCGTGCAGCAGACCGCGCCGGCCGTGCAGCAGCAATCGGCCATGATGTCGCAAGCGCCGCAACGGCATGGTCCGGGCATGGGCATGTGGATCGGCATCCTTGTCCTCGTCGGCGTGATCGCGCTCGTGCTGCGCTGGACCTTGCGTCGCGCCCGTACGCAGGGCGATACGCGCGCCGACGACGATCGTCGCGTGCAACTCAAGCGCGCCACTGAAATGCTCAACACCGTGCGTTCGCTCAAGCTCGACGTGAAGCTCTCCACGGTGCAAGGGCATGAGGCGCTGGAGAAGGAAGTCGAAGCGACCGAAGACCAGTTGCGCGGCCTCGTCGAATCCCTGTCGAACAGCAAGAGTCCGGTGCCGCCGTATCAACTCGACGAACTCGAACAACGCCTCGGCAGTCTGCGCGCACGGGTGGATGGCAAGCCCGATCCGTATGCCGCGCCGGCCGCCGGCACGCAACAGTCGCCGTATGCGCAGGAAGCCGAACGTTTCGGCAATCCGCCGCAAGCGCCCTATCCGCAGCAAGGACCGTATCAGCAACAACCGCAGGTCATCGTGCAGCAAGGCGGCGGCGGTTTTGGCGGCGGCATGGGCGGCCTGCTGACTGGCGTGCTGCTCGGTGAAGCGCTGAATTCCGGGCGTGAGCGCGTGGTGGAGCGTGACGTGGTCGTCGACGACGAAGCGCGCCGCCGTGGCAATGACGGCGGCAATGGCGGTGGCCTCGACTTTGGCCAGGGCTCGAACGACTGGAGCGACAACAGCGGCGGCGTCGATATGGGCAGCAACGACGACTCCGGCGGCTGGAACGACACCTGAGCCCAGTCGCGGCTGAGATTCAATCAGTCGCGCAGGCATGCGTGGATGAAAACAGGCTCCTTCATGGAGCCTGTTTCCGTTATGGCGCTGCGGTTCAGATTTCAGGCTTCGGGCTTCAAACCTCCGCCTTCATGCGCGCATCGAGAAAGGCGCCCTGCCCGCCTCATGCTGCGCCAGCAACACCGAACCCGCGAACAACCTCACGATAAAGCGCTCCGCATACGCGACCAGCGCATCGCGGCGTGCGCTGTCCGCATGAATGTACTCCGCCGACAGATGGAACAGTTGCAGCACGGTCTGCGTGCAGACCTCGTCGACGGTTTCGCGCGAGAGCGTCGGCATCAGGTCCAGTTGCACGACGTCGTCGGCCATTTCCGCCGACACCTCGTGCAGGTTCGCACGCACGGCCTCGCGCAACGCCCTCGACGTGCCATGATATTCGGCCAGCGCGCTTAGAAACGCCTCGCGGTTCTCCAGCGCGAACGCAAAGAACGCGACGCAGGCACGGCGCGGCACGCTATGCGGTTCGTCGTGCGCAGCGAGCCAGCGCTCGCGACGCAGCATCGGCCGCAAACGGCGGCTCACCGATTCGACGGCTTCGCGCGCCAGATCGTCGAGCGTGTTGAAATGGCGATAGAACGTGTTGGGGTTGAGTCCGGCCTCGCGCGCCAGTTCGCGCAAACCCAGGCTCGCAAAACCGCGGCCGCCCGCGGTCAGGCGCAATGCGGCTTCGATCAGTTTGCGCTTGCCTGGCGGCAATTCCTGCCCCGCGGCAATGCCATGCTCGGCGATGGACGCCGCTTCGGGTACGGATGTCATGTGGATTCAATCGAGGCGCGTCACGCGCGTTTAATAGCAACACTCTAAACGATCTTGACGCGAGGTGCACAGTTGTCTACCCTGCGCGATAAGCTGGAGTAGACATCTGTATACGCCTGCAATTCGCCCCATGCCGGAGACCGCCGTGACGCCTGCCTCATCCGCCCCGCCTGCCGCCCCACCTGCCGCGCCACGTATCGCGATTGTCGGAAGCGGCTTTGCCGGCATCGGCATGGCGATTCGCCTGCAACGCATGGGCATCACCTCGTTCACGATTTACGAGGCTGCCGGCGATATCGGTGGTACGTGGCGCGACAACACCTATCCCGGCGCGGCCTGCGACGTGCCCTCGCATCTCTATTCGTTTTCGTTCGAGCCGAATCCGGCGTGGTCGCGTGCGTTCGGCGGCCAGGTCGAGATCTTCGCTTATCTGAAGCATTGCGCCCGCAAATACGGTGTGGACCGCTACGTGCGCTACAACGCGCGCGTGAGCGCGGCGCGTTTCGACGAAGCGCGCCAGGTCTGGTGCGTCGAACTCGATGTGAATGGCGTGCGTGAAAGCATCGAAGCCGACGTCGTGATCGCCGCGAGCGGCCCGCTGTCGCGCCCGGCCATGCCGCGAATCGCGGGGCTCGAACGCTTCGAAGGCAAGCTGTTTCATTCGGCGCGCTGGGACCACGCGTATCCGCTCGACGGCAAACGCGTCGCGGTAATCGGCACCGGCGCAAGCGCGATCCAGTTCGTGCCGCAAATCCAGCCGCGCGTCGCGCACCTCGATCTGTTCCAGCGCACCGCGCCATGGGTCATGCCCAAACCCGACAAGCCGATCGACGCGCGCGCCCAGTGGCTGTTCCGGCATCTGCCGTTCACGCAGCGCTTCGTGCGCAGCGCGATCTACTGGCAACTCGAATCGCGCGCTATCGCGTTCGTGGTCAATCCGAAACTGATGAAAGTGCCGATGAAGTTCGGCCTGAGCTATCTCGAACGGCGCGTCAAGGACCCCGCACTGCGCGCCAAGGTCACGCCGAACTACCGCCTCGGCTGCAAGCGCGTGCTGCTTTCGAGCGACTACTATCCCGCGCTCAGCCAGCCGAACGTGGACGTAGTGACAAGCGGCATTCGCGAGATCGTCGCCGACGGTATCGTGACCGAAGATGGCGCGCATCATCGCGCCGACGCGCTCATCTGCGGCACGGGCTTTCAGGTCAACGACGTCGGCGCGCCCTTCGACGTGACCGGCCTCGACGGTGCGGATCTCGGCGCCCTGTGGCTGCGCGACGGACCGGAGGCCTACCTCGGCGTCAGCATTGCGAACTTCCCGAACTTCTTCATGATCGTCGGCCCGAATACCGGGCTCGGCCACAACTCGATGATCTACATGATCGAGTCGCAAGTGCAGTACATCGCCGATTGCCTGCGCGTACTGCGCCGCCGCAAGGCACGCACGATGACTCTGCGGCCCGACGTGCAGCGCGAGTTCAACGCGCGTTTGCAGAAGGACATGCAGCACTCCGTATGGGTGAGCGGCTGTCACAGCTGGTATCAGACCCGAAGCGGCAAGGTCACCGCGTTGTGGCCCGGCTTCACTTTCAGCTTTCGCAAACGCACGCGGCGCGTGCGTCCGCGCGACTATCGCTTCGCGCCCTGACGACATGAGCGGTGGCTGATGGACTGGGAGAGTGAGACGCCGCCGATGCAATCCGATTCGAAGCCAATCGAACCAAAAGGGAGACAACAACCATGGCAAGCATCGACTCCAGCACGTCCGCCTCCACCCCGTTGCCGTCGCGCTCGCTCGCCGAGCGCCTCGGCATCACCAGCGTGCCGCGCGAAGAACTGCGGCGGCGCTACACGCAAAGCGGCTCCAGATTCGTGAAGATCATGGGCGCCGACGTGCATTACGTCGACGAAGGCAGCGGCGACATCATCGTGATGATCCACGGCTTCGCGTCTTCGCTGCACACGTGGAATCGGGTCGCCGACGAACTCAAGCGCGAGTATCGCGTGATCCGCCTTGATCTGCCGCCGTTCGGCGTGACAGGACCGTTGCGCTCCAGCAGCGGCGCAATCGAAACGATGAATCTGCCGACCTATCGTCGCTTTATCGACACGTTCCTGCAGGCACTCGGCGTCTCGCGCGCGACCTTCATTGGCAATTCACTCGGCGGGCTCATCTCGTGGGACTACGCGGTTCGACATCGCGAAGCCGTTGAACGGCTCGTGCTGATCGACTCGGCCGGCTTCCCGATGAAGCTGCCGATTTACATCGGCCTGTTCAATAGCGCGCTGGTGCGGGTCAGTTCGCCGTGGTGGCTGCCCGAGGCCATCATCAAAAGCGCGGTGCGCAATGTCTATGGCGATCCGCGCAAGATCGACGCGGTGACGCTGCGCCGCTACGTCGAGTTCTTCCACGGCCAAGGCACGCGCGAAGCAATCGGCAAGATGGTGCCCACGCTCGACTTCAAGGAAGTCGACACGGACGTGCTGAAGACCCTGGACGTGCCGGCGCTGGTGCTATGGGGTGCGAAGGATCGCTGGATTCCGACGGCGCATGCGGCTGAATTCGCGAGCCGCATTCCGCGCGCAAAATCGGTCATGTATGCGGGGCTCGGCCACATTCCCATGGAAGAAGCGCCGGAGCGCGTCATGGCCGATCTGCGCGCGTTTCTCGGCACGCCTCGCGCGGGTCTTCCGGTTGACGAAGGCACGTATCGCGCGCCGGTATGATCCGACGCTTTTTCAGTTCCGCAGTTTTTCCCCGCTGACTCCTTCAATCGATGATTCGCGCGCGGCCGTAGCGCGCGAATTTAGCACGCCTTTTTCGCACGCCGTTCGCTTGCGCCGCGCCGGCGCGCTCAGCCACCGCCGAGCAGAAGCAGCAGCCCCCACAGAAATTTGCAGAGCATGACGATCAGCTCCCACAGATGAGAGAGCTGTTGCCAGCCCGAAACGCGCGCGAAGGAGTCGATCATGGTTGCTGGTAAGAGAAAGAAAGATCTGCGGTGAAGCTGCGGATCGCGATTTGACCGCACATGATAGCGACTGCGGGATACCCCGTATCAAGTCGACTGAAAGTCTGCCGTAGATGCATCAGGAAGACGCTGCATCCGTATTGGATGATTGTGTCGATTGAATGCGCCAAGCACACCATCCAGGAGACGACCATGACGCGTTTCAGCTTTTGCCGACCGGCCCGTTCGCAGACGGTTGTCGGCGATATTGCCGCGCAAGCCGGCAAGCTGGGCATCGAGATCTGCGACGTATCGGGCCACGTCGACGAAGTGGCCGCGCGCGTGCAGCGCCAGGCGCACGTATGCCGGGCGCTACGCGAGTCGGCAGCGCAGACGCTCGCGGGCAATCATCGCATTGCCGAAGCCGCGCGGAAAATGAGCCATGTATCCGCCGAAGCCGCGACCGGCGTGCAGGATTCGCAGCAGACGCTCGAAGCGTCGCTGGCCGACATCCATGGACTCGTGGAAGGCGTAACGGTGATCGAAAGCCAGATCGGCGCGCTGCGCAGCGCGCTGGCGCATGTGAGCCGCGTATCCGAAGAGATTTCGCTGATCGCCCGCCAGACGCATCTGCTCGCGCTGAATGCCGCGATCGAAGCCGCGCGCGCCGGCGATTCCGGCAAGAGCTTCGCCGTGGTGGCGGCCGAGGTGAAGAACCTCTCGGCGAAAACCGCGCAGGCCACGGGACAGATCGAGACGACGCTCGCCCAACTCACGCAGCAGACCGAGCAGTTGATCACGGAGGGTTCCGCCAACACCGAGCGAGCACACCGCGTGCGGGAAGGCACGCGGAAGATCGGCGACGTCGTGCATGCAACCGGCGACGCAATCGCGCATCTGAACAACGAGGCGGGACAGATCGCCGTGTTGACCGGCGAGATTGAAACGCAATGCGACGGGCTCGAGGCGCAGGTGTTGGAAATCGCGAGCGGCGTGGAGGATTCGAGCGAAAACTTCGTGCAGGCGAAGGACCGTTTGGGGAATCTGCTCGGCGTATCCGAGACCTTGATCGAACTGACTGCCGCGACGGGTGTGGAAACGGCGGATACGCGGTTTATCGAAGTCGTGCAGAAGGCGGCGGCCGCCGTGAGCAAGGCATTCGAAACAGCCGTGGCGCGCGGTGAAGTGTCGATCGAGGATCTGTTCGATCAGCGCTATGTGCCGGTGGCCGGGAGCAATCCGCCGCAGTTTTTAACGCGGTTTACCGCATTCACCGACCGCGTGCTGCCGGCTATTCAGGAGCCTTTGCTCGATCTCGATCCGCGAGTGGCGTTTTGTGCGGCGATCGATTTGCGCGGTTATCTGCCAACGCACAATCTCAAGTTCTCTTTGCCGCAGCGTGATGACGTGGTCTGGAATATGGCGAATTGCCGTAACCGGCGCATGTTCGATGATCGAACCGGGATCGCCGCCGCCTCACATACGAAGCCGTTCTTGCTGCAAACCTATCGGCGCGATATGGGCGGCGGGGAGTTCGTGCTGATGAAGGACGCCTCCGCGCCGGTTTTTGTCGGAGGCCGGCATTGGGGCGGGGTTCGGATCGGCTATAAGGTTTGAGGTTACCGGTTGGGTGGCCGGTCCGTTGCGGACACACACCCAACCACCACCCTAAGCTCTAAACCGCCATGACTGCCCGCTTCCTCTCGGCCCGCTGCATGAAATAGTTGGCGAGCACCACCCCAACTGTCACCACCGCAATAAACAGCGTAGCCAACGCATTCATCTCCGGATTCAGCCCCAACCGGACGCGCGAAAAAACGACCAGTGGCAAGGTCGTCGAACCAGGCCCGGACAGGAACGCCGACAGCACCAGATCGTCAATCGACAAAGTGAACGACAACAACCAACCGGACACAAGCGCCTGGGAAATCAACGGCAACGTGATGAAGAAAAACACCCGCAACGGCGTAGCCCCAAGGTCTAACGCCGCCTCTTCAAGCGAAGGATGCAACTCCTTCACCCTCGACTGCACGATGATCGCCACATAGGAAATACACAGCATGACATGCCCGATCCAGATCGTGAAAATGCCACGTCCGGCCGGCCATCCCAACCACTTGGCCATTTCGATAAAGAGGAGCAGCAACGAAATCCCCTGAATCACCTCGGGAATCACCAACGGCGCGTTGATCATGCCCGTATACAGCGTGAAGCCGCGAAACCGCCCCATGCGCGCAAGCACGAACCCCGCCCACGTACCGATGATCACCGACGCAAACGCCGTCAACAAAGCCACCCGCAACGACAGCCACGCGGCCGCGATCAGCTCGTCATCCTGCAACAACGCCGCATACCAGCGCGTCGAAAAGCGCGTCCATACCGTGACCAGTTGCGATTCGTTGAACGAATACACAATCAGACTGACGATCGGTATGTAAAGAAACAGAAACCCAATCCCCAAGGCAACGAACTGCAAAATCCGGTTCGGCTTCATCAGCGCCTTTCCTCCATCGCCTTCGCCTGCGCGTACTGGAAAAACGCCATCGGCACCAATAACAACAACACCATCGCGCACGTCACGGCTGACGCCATCGGCCAATCGGCATTGTCGAAGAACTCATTCCACATCACGCGGCCGATCATCAACGTATTCGCGCCGCCGAGCAATTCGGGAATCACGTACTCGCCCACCGCCGGAATGAACACCAGCAAACAACCGGCGATAATGCCGTTCTTCGAGAGCGGCAAGGTGATCTGCCAGAACGCCTTCCACGGCCTCGCGCCGAGGTCGTAGGCGGCCTCCAGTAACGTCATGTCCATCTTCACCAGATGCGCATACAGCGGCATGACGAGAAACGGCAGATACGAATAGACCATGCCGATATAAACGGCAGTGTTCGTGTGATACAGCTCGATCGGCGAGTGAATCAACCCGACCGACATCAGGAAGTTGTTCAGCAAGCCGTTGTTCTTCAGGATGCCGATCCACGCATACACGCGAATCAGGAAGGAAGTCCAGAACGGCAGCATCACGGCCATCATCAGCAGATTGCGGCTGGCGGGATTCGAACGCGCGATGTAATACGCCATCGGATAGCCGATCAGCAGACACAGCAGCGTCGAAATCGCGGCCACCACCACGGAATTCACGTAGGTCGCGAAATAGAGGCTGTCGGTCAGCAAAAACGCGTAATGCGACAGGTCGAGCGTGATGTGGACCGCGCCGTCCGCGAATTTGGTCAACTCCGTATACGGCGGAATGCCGAGCTGCAAATCGGCGAAGCTGATCTTGACGACCAGCAGGAACGGCACGAGGAAAAACAGCAGCAGCCAGATGAACGGCCCGGCCACCACCGCCGTGCGGCCGGTCAGGTTGAAGCGCCGCACCGGCCAGGTGGCGAAGGAATTGAACGAGCGCTTCATGACGTCAACACCACACCGGCCGAGGCGCTCCAGCGCACGTACACTTCGTCGCCCCAGGTAGGCGGATCGATCTCGGTCAGCGCGAGGCTCGTCACATTCGCGATTACCGTTTTGCCGGCGTCGAGCTTCACGTGATAGAGCGAATAGCCCCCCATGTAAGCGATATTCGTGACGACGCCCTTGCCCCAGTTGTACGCACCCTCCGGCGGTTTGCGCGTGAGCGCGATGCGCTCGGGGCGCACCGAAATCGTCACCGGCATGCCGAGCGGACCGGTGATGCCGTGGCTCACATACAGGCGGCACGGCAGATCGGGCGTTTCGATGAACACGTGATCGGGCTCGTCTTCGACCGTATGGCCTTCGAACAGATTCGTCGAGCCGATGAATTCGGCCGAAAAGCGGCTATTCGGATACTCGTAGACTTCGTGCGGCGTGCCGAGCTGAATGATCTCGCCTTCGCTCATCACCGCGAGGCGGCCCGCCATGGTCATCGCCTCTTCCTGATCGTGCGTGACCATCACGCAGGTCACGCCGACCTTGTCGAGAATGTTCACCAGTTCGATCTGGGTGCGCTGACGGATCTGCTTGTCGAGCGCGGACATCGGCTCGTCGAGCAGCAACAGCTTGGGCCGCTTGACCAGCGAACGCGCCAACGCCACGCGCTGCTGCTGGCCGCCGGAAAGCTGATTCGGCTTGCGCTTCGCGAAGCGGCCCATCTGCACGAGTTCGAGCGCGGTCTGCACGCGCTCCTTCAGTTCGGCCTTGGGCACGCCTTCCTGCTTCAGACCGAAGGCGACGTTGCCCTCCACGGTCATGTGCGGAAACAGCGCATACGACTGGAACATCATGTTGACCGGCCGGCGGTACGGCGGCAATTGCGCGAGGTCTTCACCGTCGATCAGGATCTTGCCCGAGGTCACGCTTTCGAGCCCGGCCATCATGCGCAACAAGGTCGACTTGCCGCAACCGGAGCTGCCGAGCAGCGCGAACAGTTCGCCCTTCTTTACCGACAGGTTGACGCCCTTGACCGCCACGGTCTCACCGAACTTCTTCACGACGTCGACGATCTGGACGAAGTTGTCCGTGGCGTCGCCCGTAACGGCGTTCAGGCTCGGGGACGGCGCGGCGGCCCCTGCCAGCGCGCCCGACTGGTCACTACTCATCACAATGCTTTACTCCGGCGTTTGACGAACAAAGCCCCCGGTGAACACCGAGGGCTTCATGATGATGCTTACCCGTTCACACTGGCCGCGGGTCAGCGGCCGGACTTGAATTCAGTCCACAGCCGCGTTTGCAGCCGCTGGATTTCCGGCGGCAACGGCTTGAGCAGGAACAGGGTCTTGATGACTTCAGGCGACGGATAGACAGCCGGGTCGTTCGCCACGTCCTTGTCCACGTACTTGCGCGCTTCGAGGTTGGCGCTCGGATAGTAGACGGCGTTGGTAATCGCGGCGTGAACCTGCGGCGTTTCGATGTAGTTGATCCACTCGAGCGCGGCGTCCTTGTTCTTGGCGTCTTTCGGAATCGCCATCACGTCGAACCACACCGGCGCGCCGCCCTTCGGAATGTAATACTCGACCTTATAGGGCTTCTTCGCCTCGACCGCGCGATGCTTGGCGATCACGACGTCGCCCGACCAGCCGTACGCAAAGCACACGTCGCCACCCACCAGGTCGTTGATGTAGCCCGACGAGTTGAACTGCGTGATGTACGGGCGGATCTTCTTCATCATGTCGAGCGCGGCGCGATAGTCGGCCGGGTTCGTGCTCATCGGATCCTTGCCGATATAGTGCAGCGCGGCGGCGAACATCTGGTCCGGCGCGTCGAGCACGGACACGCCACAGGCCTTCAGCTTCGAAATGTTTTCCGGCTTGAAGAGCACGTCCCAGCTGTCGAGCGGAACGCTCTTGCCAAGGATCTGCTGCGCTTTGGTGACGTTGTAGCCGAGGCCGGTCGTGCCGTAAGCCCACGGCACGGTGAATTTGTTGCCGGGATCGGCGCCGGCGACGAGCGCCATCAGCGACGGATCGAGGTACTTCAGGTTCGGCAGTTTGGATTTGTCGAGCGGTGCGAAGATGCCGGCGGCGATCTGCTTGCCCGCGTAATTGCTGGTCGGCACGACGATGTCGTAGCCGGAATTGCCGGTGAGGAGCTTGGCTTGCAGCGTGTCGTCGCTGTCGTAGTTGTCGTATTTGACCTGGACACCGGTCTGCTTGGTGAAGTTGGGAATGGTGTCCTTGGCGATGTAATCGGACCAGTTATACACGTTCAGCTGCGTGTCTTTCGCAGCGGCCGTCAACCAAGGCGTCGCGCATAAGACCAGCGCCGCCGCTTGCACCACTACCCGTCTTTTCATCCCGTTCTCCGATCCTGACCGGCCGAGCCGACCGTCTTCACCTACGCCGCGGCACAGCGCGCCGCTCCCCTGAAAAACCCGAAAAGTACCATCAATTATTGCGCGCTTCAAAAAAAATACCGGGCTGTCGCGCAAACGGCACAGCGTAAGCCGCACCGCTCTAAATTGGCCGCAATTTTAGCGGGTTATGGGCGCGTGTCTACCCGAAAAAAACACCTGTATCGGCCGCGCTCTGAGCGGGTTGCCATTCCGCTGTCATCCCGCCATCGATTCGCCGCCGTGATGGCGCGCCGCGCCCGCGCAACGGGGCGCGGCCCATGGCGGCCTGGCATGGCCCGAATACGCGTCGCCCAGGCTGCGGCAAGCGCGAGCCGACTGGCGTTCGACGGAGCACAATAGTCCTCAATGGCCGGTGACAGCGCGCCGCCAATCGCGCGGCGATGTCACCACCCCACGCCCGCCGGGCACGCGGCTTGCAAAAGGATGCAGTCTTGAACCTCAGGCATCGATGAACACCAATCCGTCCGCATTGCGACCCCACCGCCGCCGGCGTCTGCCGGGCAGTGGACCTGCACGTCCGGCGCACTGGTTTTCATTCGTCGGCGCGGGGGCGCTCATCGCGGTCGGCTATATCGATCCGGGCAACTGGGCGACCGCACTCGGCGCCGGCGCGGGCTACGGCTACCGCCTGCTCGGCATCGTGCTGCTGGCAAGCCTGATGGCAATGTTGCTGCAATGGCTGTCGTCGCGCCTTGGCGTAGTGACCGGGCGTGACCTCGCGCAGATCTGCCGCGAACGCACGGGCCGCCGCGGCACCCTCTTCCTGTGGCTGACGAGCGAGGTCGCGATCATCGCGTGCGACGTCGCCGAGGTGGTCGGCAGCGCCGTCGCATTGCAATTGCT
This sequence comes from Paraburkholderia sp. RL17-383-BIF-A, assembly GCF_046028015.1. NCBI lineage: Bacteria > Pseudomonadati > Pseudomonadota > Betaproteobacteria > Burkholderiales > Burkholderiaceae > Paraburkholderia > Paraburkholderia sp. RL17-383-BIF-A. Next base: position 18,948 of record NZ_JARESR010000045.1, read on the forward strand.
ACTCGGCGTGTCGCTCACGGTAGGCGTGTTGATGTCGGCGGTGTGCACCTTCGCGCTGCTCGCGCTCCAGCACAAAGGCGGGCGCAGGCTCGAAGCGGTGATCGCCGCGCTGATCGGCTTCGTCGGCCTATGCTTCGTGGTCCAGCTGGCGCTGGCGCGGCCGGACTGGCACGCGGCGCTCGCCGGCACCGTGCCGAGCGTCGAATTGCTGCGCAATGCGGGCATGGTGTGGCTCGCGGCGGGCATCGTGGGCGCGACGGTGATGCCGCACAACCTCTATCTGCACTCGGCGCTCGTCAAGCACCACGCGCCGGACGGCAGCGACGCGCAGATCAAGGCCGCGCTGCACGTCGTCAATCTCGATACCTTCGGCTCGCTTTCGTTTGCGTTCGTGATCAACGCGGCCCTGCTGATCGTGGCCGCGGCGGTGTTCTATGTGAGCGGCCATCGTGACGTGACCGATCTCGCGGACGCCCACCGGCTGATCGCGCCGCTCGTCGGCACGCACTGGGCCGGCATTCTGTTCGCGGCGGCGCTGCTCGCCTGCGGACTGAGTGCGACTGTGACCGGCACACTGGCCGGCCAGGCGGTCATGGAGGGCTTTCTGCGCATCCGCCTGCCGCGCTGGCAGCGCGCCCTGCTGACCCGCGCACTGGCGATCGGCCCCGCGCTCTTCGCGGTCGCGCTGTTCGGGCAGCACGGTTCCAATCAATTGCTGGTGGCAAGTCAGGTGGTGCTGAGCCTGCAGTTGCCGCTCGCCGTCGTGCCGTTGATCCGCTACACGTCGGACGCCGGGCTGATGCGCGGCTGGCGCGTGCGCGGCCTGCCGCTCGCACTCGCGTGGCTGTCCGCCGCGTTCATTGTCCTGCTCAACGGCGCGTTGTTGTGGCAACTGGCGTTCGGGGGCTGAAGAACGTTTTCTTGACCAGGCAGAAGATGAAGTGATTTTGTAAGTATTTTTCTGAGCATCTCAACATGACCGGCGACGCTGCCCATTAGTACGGCGCGCCGGCCGTGCGGCCCGTTTCACCTCGGCTGCCGGGTTTCTTGCGGCGGCCGTTTTTTTGCCCATTTTTTGCGCCGCTTTGGCGCTTCCGCGCGATCGACCGGATGCGCGTTGCATGTGTCGCCGTCTGACGCCTGCTGCACCCGTTTCGCTCGCTGCCCTGCTCCTGGACGACAGCCTATGCGCTTTGACGCTTCAATCGACCGCGTTGCCCGCAATGCCCTCTCTCACGCGCGCCAACCCATTGCGCGCCTTTCCCGCACGGCGCTAGTCGCTGCCTTCCTCACCGGCGCTGTCGTGTCCGGCGAAGCCCGCGCGACGGTCGCGATGCTGCAGCCGCCTCGCGTGGCCGCGGCCAACGAGCCGCTGCAGATCACAATGCTCTACTCCGCCGACGACGCCAAGTCCTTGACCCTCACCGTCCCGCCGACCATTCGCGTGAGTTTGAGTGCAGGCGAGCAGTCGCCGCAGCCACTCGATTTACAGCGCGAGCCAGGCGTGCCCAACACGCTGCATCTGCGGCCAGGCCAATTCCGCAAGGTGCGTTTCTCGGCGCCCTGGCCGGAGTCGGCGCGCGGCGAGGTACGCATCGACCCGGTGGGATTCGACGCCTCGCCCGCGCTCGTCGTGATCAATCGCGGGCCGCAGCAGGACGCGATTGCGCAGGCGGAACGCGCGGAAAGCCAGGCGACCACGCCTGCTCAGGCCGCGGCGACGGCGGCCGTGGTCGGCGGCCCGACCGGCGACGCCATCTCGCCGCCCGGCGACTCGCTCGCGACGACGGGGCGCGGCGTGTTCTCTCACCTTTCCTTTTACGAACCGATGTACATCGGCGCCGGCCACAACGGCGACACGAACGCCCGCCTGCAGTTGAGCTTCAAATACCGCATCCGGATACCGGACGATCTGCGTTCGAAGGCTTTTCTCGACAACCTGTACTTCGCGTATACGCAGACCTCCATCTGGGATCTGTCCGCCGATTCGCGCCCGTTCCGCGACACGACCTACTCGCCGCAACTGTTCTACTACGTGCCGGACACCGGCTGGACGAGCCCATTCTTCACCCGCATGGGTTTTGCGGCGGGCATCGCGCACGAATCGAACGGCAGAGCCGGCGACGCGTCGCGCAGCATCAACATGCCGTTTATCCGGCCGACCTGGGAGTTCGGCGATCTGACGGCTAACCATCTGACCGTGTCGCCGAAAATCTATTACTACGTCGGCACGAGCAGCAACCCCGATATCGCCGACTATCGGGGCTACGTCGATCTGCTGGTCAAATACGGCAGCCCGGACGGCTGGCAACTGGCGACCACGCTGCGCAAAGGCACCAAGCACTGGTACGGCAGCGTGGATACGCAATTCACCTACCCGCTCGCCAAAGTGCTGGGCAGCGCGTGGGGCGGCTATATCTGGGTGGGCTACTTCAACGGCTATGGCGAGGACCTGCTCGACTACAACAACCGTCAACACTGGATGGCGCGGATCGGCTACAGCATTGCGCGCTGAGACGAGCGAGCCGTATCGCTGCGGAACATGCAACGAAACATGCGGCGCAAGCGGCCAACCGTGCGGGAATGGCGGCCACGCCGTTCGCGCACGGCCCGGCGTAGGTCGCGCATCGATTAACATAGCGGAACTTCGCTTCTTCGCCCCAAGGTTTCCGATGGCTTCGAATCTCCACGATCTTCCCGACAGCCCGTGCATCGGCGTCTGTTCCACGCTGTTCGACGAGGTATGCAAAGGCTGCGGCCGCACCGCCACCGAAGTGTCGAACTGGGTTTTCCTGAGCGACGAGGAAAAGCGCGCCGTGTGGGTCCGCATCGAGCAGGAAGGCACGGCCATGCGGTTCGCGAACGACAAGCTATAGGCTGGTCGGACGCTTCCCGCCGCTAGCCTGCGGCAAAGTCGCGTCCAGCTCGAAGCCCCAATGAAAACGCCGGGATATCCCGGCGTTTTTTTGCATGGCGCTTGCGCTCGACGCTTCGCGGACGGGCCGCGAGCGCGCGTCAGAACCGCATCCCGACACCCAGCCCGACCACCACCGGATCGATGCTCAAGCGGCCGAGCGCCTGACCGCCGAGCGTCGCATCCGTGTGCATCCAGATCTTCTTGATGTCCGCGTTGACGAACAGCGACTTGGTCACCTGAACATCGACGCCGGCTTGCAACGCCGGGCCCCAACTGTGGTTGGTGACTCCGATCGACTGACCGCCCGCGTTCAGGCCGTTGTTATAGAACAGCGTGTAGTTCACACCCGCGCCGACATACGGACGAATGCGTCCCGCGTGATTGAAGTGATACTGCAGCAGCAGCGTGGGCGGCAACACGTTCACGCCACCGAGATTGCCTAGGCTCGAGGTCAGTTGATGCCGCGACGTGGCAAGAATCAGCTCGACGCCGAGGTAATCGCGAATCATGTACGTGAAGTCCAGCTCGGGCACGATGGCGTTGTTCACACCCACGTTGAGCGCCGACAGCGTTCCGGTCGTGCTCGAGTTCGGCATGATGCTGATGGCGCGCAGACGCACCAGTACGTCGCCGGCGTGAATGCCGCTCATCGTGTCGTCGCCCGCGGCATGCACCTGCGGCGCGAAAGCGCTTGCACATAGCAGGCTCGAAGCGATCGCGGCGGCCTTGAGTCGGTTCCTCAACGAGTAGTTCATGTGTTTCCCCAAGTAGTTGTTTGCGTGTGGGGATTGTCGAAGCTCTCGGCGCGCGACATGTTGACTCGTATCAAGCCAGCGAGAATGCCAATCGCCCTGCGACAGCCGGTCGCGCCGCGCCCGTGAGCAGCAGTTCGAGCAGATCGTGCACGCTGCGAATGGCCGTGCCGAACGGCAATGCTTCGCGGCCGCGGAAGAACAGACCGTTCGCCACGTCCCCGCGCAAAGCCGCCGCGAGCCGCGTATCGATGCAGAAGTGGCCGAACTTCTCGATACCGTCGCGCCAGCCGCACGCGCTGAGACATTCGAGCGCGGTTGGGCAAGCGTGTTTGAGCGCGCCGACTTTCTCGCGGATTTTCGTTTCGTGGCGCAGATAACGCGCCAGCCACGGCGTCTTTACGGCACGCGCCGGCAATCCCGTCACGCTGACGAATTCGACGATGTCCTCGGGCGTCGCTTCGGCCAGCACGCGCTTGAAGTTCGGATGCGCGTCGCCTTCTTCGGTGACGGCGAACGGCGTACCGAGTTGCACGCCGCTTGCGCCCGCGTTCAGCAGCGCGCGCACCGCTTCGTGACTATTGATGCCACCCGCGACAATCAGCGGTACAGCCTGGCGGTTCAGGCCGAGCGAAGTGAAGACCGTGTCGAGTTCTTCGAGAATGCGGAAGAAATCGAAGCGTTGATCGTGTTGATCGGCCAGGTTGTTGACACCGAGATGACCCCCAGCGTGCGCCGGATGTTCGATCACGACGGCGTCGGGCAGCCGGCCTTTTTTCATCCACTTCTTCAACACGAGTGCGACGCCGCGGCTGTCCGACAGAATCGGAATCAGCGCGATGTCGTGACCTTGAGTCATGTCCGGCAAATCGAGCGGCAGCCCTGCGCCCATGACGATCGCATCGGCACCGTTCTCGCATGCGACGCGCACGTAGTCGGCTTGCGCGCTGACCGCTTTCATCACGTTCACGGCAATCATGCCGCGGCCTTCGCTCAATGCCCTCGCTGAATGGATCTCGCGGGCCAGCGCGGTGAGGTTGGCCTGTTCGAGCGTGGCGCGCTCGGGCGACTCGCGGCAGCGTTCGACCAGGTCGCGATGATGATGCCGCAGGTCGATGCTGGCGACCGTGCCCACTGCGCCTTCGCGGGCGACGCTGCCGGCGAGCCGGTGCGCCGAGATGCCGACGCCCATGCCGCCTTGCACGATCGGCAGTAACGAGCGGCCGCGGATGACGAGCGGCGGGAAAGAATGAGAGTTGAGCATGACTGGCCCAATGACGGATTATCGAAGCGGTGATAATCGTCGGTCGGGCGCAGCCTGCGTTGTTTCAGGTCAATGAGTCGGCACAAGACTGAATCGTATGTGCCGCTCTGTTGATGCCGGTCATCTGAATCGAATCACGCCTTGAATTGCATGGACTTGAGTTCGAGATACTCTTCGAGTCCATAGACCCCGTTTTCGCGCCCGAATCCCGATTGCTTGAAACCGCCGAACGGCGCGGCCATATTCCATGTTCCGCCATTGATATCCACCTGGCCGGTTCGAATCCGCCGCGCAATGCCCGCGGCACGCTCGTCGCTGCCGGCCCAGACCGCGCCGCCGAGACCGTATGGCGAATCGTTGGCAATCCGAACGGCTTCTTCTTCGTCCTTATAGGTCAGAATCGACAGGACCGGGCCGAAGATCTCCTCCTGAGCGATCGTCGCCTTGGGGTGCACGCGGCCAAACACGGTAGGCTTGACGAAGAAGCCCGTCGACACCCCGTCAGGCAAGCCCGCACCGCCTGTCACCAGCTCGGCGCCCTCCTCGATCCCCTTCGCGATGTATTGCTGTACGCGTGCCTGCTGCGCCGCCGACGCCAGCGGGCCCAAGCGGGTCGTCTCGTTGCGCGGATCACCGGCAACATATTTCTCGGCAGCCTGCTTCGCCAGCGTGCGCGCTTCGTCGTAGCGGGCCTCGGGCACCAGCATGCGCGTGTGAGCGGAGCATGTTTGTCCGGAATTCAGAAAGCACGCGCTGACCGTGCCCTTGACCGCCGCGGCGAAATCCGCGTCGTCGAGAATGACCGAGGCCGACTTGCCGCCGAGTTCGAGCGCCACGCGCTTGACCGTCGCCGCGGCCAGCTCGGACACCCGCTTGCCGGCGCGGGTCGAGCCGGTAAACGACACCATGTCGACCGACGGATGGCTCGCCAGCACTTCGCCCACCACCGGCCCATAACCGCTCACCAGGTTGAACACGCCGGCCGGCAGCCCGGCCTCGTGAATCGCCTCGGCAAGCACGAACGCGTTCAGCGGCGCGATCTCCGAAGGTTTCAGCACGACTGTGCAACCAGCGGCGAGCGCGGCCGCGACCTTCAGCGTGACCTGATTGAGTGGATAGTTCCACGGCGTGATCGCGGCCACCACGCCGACCGGCTCGCGCACCACGAGCGAATTGCCGACACGCTCTTCATATTGGAACTCGCTCGCGAGCTTCGCATACGCGCCCCAGTTGTAGACGGGGCCGCCCACCTGAATCGCGCGAGCCAGCTTTAGCGGCATGCCGACTTCGCCGGCGATCAGTCCGGCCAGTTCGTCGGTGCGCGCTTTCAGGTTCGCCGCGATCTTGTACAGATACTCGCCGCGCTCGGCGGCAGGCGTCGCGGCCCAGGCGTCGAAGGCCACGCGCGCGGCGGCGATCGCGCTTTCGGCATCGGCCTCGATGCCTTCGGGGATACGGCCCATGATCTCTTCCGTCCCCGAGTCGATCACGTCGATCGTGCCGGTGCCGCACGGCGCGATCCACTTGCCGCCGATATAGAGTTGGTTGTAGGTCTTCATGGTGGTCGGTCCCTGTCTTTGTCTCCGGAATGGTCTTCTATTCTAACTAGCAGGCCTAGGGAAGGCTGATGCGCGGCGCGTTCGCCAGGAAATAACCGAGACCGGATGTAGTACGATTCGGCATTGACAATGCGAAGTGTCCGCTCGGAAGCCCCATCCAGGGGAACAATTATTATGAATATACTTTCGATATGGCCGACCTTGGTCATTCTCGGCATCACCATCCTCGTCCTGTCGGCGAAACGGGTTTTTTCGTGTCTCGATACCGCTCCTGTTGCACATCAACATCGACTGGATTCAATTGACGGATTGCGTGGCATCCTTGCTTCAGCGGTTGTATTCCATCATTTTGTAATGACCGCCTACAACTTGAAGAATGGGACATCCGGGTTGCCGCCATCGCCCTTTTATTCGTTTATCGGGCCAGGCGCGGTGGCCGTATTCTTCATGATCACGGGATATTTATTTTGGGGTCGCCTGATCGATCGGCAGGGCGATATCAAATGGCTTGAGTTGTATGTCAACCGCGTATTCCGGATTTACCCGCTCTACCTGTTTCTTATCATCGCGTACTTCATATTTGTCATTCGTCATGTCGGCCTTCCGGCAACTCAGACGATGGGTCAAACGGTCGCGCAACTGTCGCAATGGCTTTTTTTCGGAATCGTCAACCAGCCCACGCCGTTCCTGAATCGTCCCGAGTATCTGGGGCTGGTCGGGCAAACCTGGAGCCTTCATTATGAGTGGCTCTTCTACATGGCGCTTCCGCTGCTAGCCAGCTTCGCGCGCGAGAAGGCTACGGTTGCGATCACGGGTTCAGCCTTGATGTTTATGCTGTTCGCTAACAGTGTGATCACCGATCTGACTGTGGTCTTCATTGAACACTTCCTGATCGGCATGCTCACGGCGAGCCTGCTTCGGTCATACCCCAAACTGAAGGGGAATGGCGTCATTCGTTCGTGTATTGCGATTGTTGCGGGTGCATTGGCGATCCAGGTATCGGGAGGTCCCTATACGAATCAGGCAACCGTCCTTCTCGGCATAGCCTTCTTTTGCGTGGCTTCAGGCGCTTCGGCCTTTGGCATATTGACCGCGGCAGGCACGAAACGGCTCGGCAATATCAGCTACAGCATCTACCTGTTGCACGGGCTGATTATCAATCTGCTGATGCAATTCCCCCGCTACAACGCCAATCTCGTCTTCACCACCCAAAGATTCTGGCTCGTCACATTGCTGACATACGCCTGCATCATCGCCGTCTCGATTGCGACTTATTATGTGATCGAGCGAGGTGGCATTAACCTCGGGCGCCGGGTCATTCAAAATCTTCCAGCTAACGCCACGAGATCGAGTAGCGCGCTGGCGGAATAGAAGCGGTTCCGCCCGGCTATCAGGCTACTTAGTCATACTCTCGCGTCGATTCTTGAGCGTAAGCGCGCTTAGTCTGATAGCCCCGCTCCGGTTGATGATTTACACTGAATCCTCACTACGATCTACCGGTCTACGAACGATAACGGGGAGAACGATGACGCCAGCAGAGAGGCACGACCTTTATCAGAGCACGCTTGAGAATTTGGTGCGCGCCAACGCGGCTACGGCGGCGATTCTTCGAGAGGAGACGGAGCGGCGATACGCTGAAACAGAACGCAGGCGCAACGCAGGCCCACTTAGGCGGCTGACCTGGAATCCATTTGCCCAAGCCGCAGCGTTTATCGCGCTCCCGATCCTGGCGGCCCGGTTCCTATCGTTGTGGTAATAGGTGATCTTTAGAACTTGCGACCGGTCATACCCACCGGGAAAACCGATGGGTATGGCCGAGTACATCAGCAATGGCCACAAAGACAGCGCTTACTGCACGCCCTGGCTCAACAAAAAGTCTTCGTAATTACCGCCAAAGTCGTTCAGCGTGCCATCCGTCTTCACCTCGATGATCCGGTTCGCGAGGCCGCTCACGAACTCACGGTCGTGCGAGACGAAAATCAGCGTGCCTTCGAACTTGTCGAGCGCGATCTGCAGCGACTCGATCGACTCCATGTCCATGTGGTTGGTCGGCTCGTCCATCAGCAGCACGTTGTGGCGGCCCAACATGAGCTTGCCCCAGATCATGCGGCCCTTCTCACCGCCGGAGAGCACCTTGACCGACTTGCGGATGTCGTCGGCATTGAACAACAGCCGGCCGAGCGTGCCGCGCACCATCTGTTCGTCGTCGCCTTCCTGGCGATAGCCGTCGATCCACTCCATCAACGTGATGTCGTCCGGAAATTCTTCGTACGTGTCCTGCGGCATGTAGCCGATGTTCGCATTCTCCGCCCACTTCACCGTGCCGTGATCGAGTTGCAGCTTGCCGAGCAGCGAACGCAGCAGCGTGGTCTTGCCCGCGCCGTTCTCGCCGATGATCGCGATACGCTCGCCCGGCTGCACGCTGATGCTGAAGTCGTTGAAGATGGTGCGCTCGTACTTCTTCGAGATCTTCTCGGCCACCACCGCGATGTTATGCAGCTTCTTCTCGTACTCGAAGCGAATGAACGGATTCTGCCGCGACGACGGCTTGAATTCCTCGATCTTGATCTTGTCGATCATCTTCAAACGGCTGGTGGCCTGACGCGCCTTCGACTTGTTCGCCGAGAAGCGGCGCACGAAGTCCTGCAGGTCGGCGACACGTTCCTTCGCCTTCGCGTTGGCATTCTGCTGACGCTCGCGCGCCTGCGTGCTCGCCAGCATGTAGTCGTCGTAATTGCCCGGATAAACCTTCAGCGTGCCGAAGTCCATGTCGGCCATGTGCGTGCAGACCTGGTTCAGGAAGTGGCGATCGTGCGAGATGATGATCATCGTCGAGTTGTACTGGTTGAGCACGTCTTCCAGCCAACGGATCGAGTTGATGTCCAGGTTGTTGGTCGGCTCGTCCAGCAGCAGCACGTCCGGCTTCGAGAACAGCGCCTGTGCGAGCAGCACGCGCAGTTTCCAACCCGGCGCCACGTTGCTCATCGGGCCGTTGTGGTCCTCGATCGCGATGCCGATGCCCAGCAGCAATTCGCCCGCGCGCGCTTCGGCGGTGTAGCCGTCGTACTCGGCGAACTTCGCTTCGAGTTCGGCGGCGTGCATGTAGTCGTCGTCCGTCGCGTCGGGGTTCGCGTAGATCGCGTCGCGCTCGGTCATGGCGGCCCACATTTCGGCGTGGCCCATCATCACCACGTCGAGCACGCGCACGTCTTCGTACGCGAACTGATCCTGGCGCAATTTACCGAGGCGGATGTTCGGTTCGAGCATGACGTTGCCCGAACTCGGCTCCAGGTCGCTGCCCAGAATCTTCATGAACGTGGACTTGCCGCAGCCGTTCGCACCAATCAGGCCATAGCGGTTCCCTCCCCCGAATTTGACCGAGATATTCTCGAAGAGGGGCTTTGGCCCGAATTGCATGGTGATATTGGCGGTAGACAGCACGGCGCGTCCCTTTGAATGTGATATCGGCGAAAAACCCAATATTTTAGCAGGTTATCGCGATTTCAACCCGCGCGCGTGTCGCGCTACTGGCTTTGGATACCGCGCGGCGTCTGCAAAACGTCGATGAAGGCCGACAGGTCGGCCTCGCCGAGACCCATCGCCGCTCCCAGCCGCAGCAATTGCTGGACCGTCGACGAGACCGGCATCGGCGTGCCAGTCTCGTACGCGGTCGCCGCCACCGTGTCGATGTCCTTTTGAAAGGTCCGGAACGCGCCGATCGGTGCGAGGCCGCTTTGCGTCATGCGCGGCACGAAAATCTGCAGCAGCACCGAATCGGCCCAGCCGCCGGCGAGACCTTCGGTCAGCCGGGAGGCGTCGAGCCCGCTGCGCTGCGCGAGGCTGACCGCCTCGGCGATCGCCGCCAGCGTTGCCGTGACGATGGTCTGATTGCACAGTTTGGCGGTCTGGCCGGCGCCGACTTCGCCCATATGCGTGACACGCGACGCGTAGGCGCCGAGCAGCGGTTTGACGGCCTCGATGTCCGCCGCGGCGCCGCCTGCCATGATGGCCAGCGTGCCGGCGGTGGCGCCGGCCACGCCGCCTGAAACCGGCGCGTCGATCCAGCCGATGCTGCCGGCCGCCGCACTTTCGACCGCGTTCGGGTTCGCGCCGGCGCCGGTGTTCTCGCGAGCGCCTGTGCGTGGGTCTGCACCTGCACGTGCGCCTGTACCGGCGTCCCTTGCTCCACGTGCGCCGTCGCCCACACCCGCGTCCTCGCCCATACCTGCGCCCCCGTCCACACTTCCGGCCGTGCGAACCGCCGTCAGCGCCGCCGCACGCTGCGCGAGAGCGCGCGTCGCGGCCGGCGGAATGCTGGAGTGATCGACGATCCAGCGCAAACGGCCCGCTACCGGCGCATCCCCGCTCAAAAGGCCCGACGCGCCGAAAACGGTTTCTTCGACCGCGGCCGCGTCAGCGACACACAGCAGCACCGCCTCACACCGTGCCGCGAGTTCGCGCGGCGTGTCGACCACCCGAGCGCCGTCCGCCAGCAGCGCTTCCGCCTTGGCACGCGTGCGATTCCAGACATGCACGGTATGCCCCGCGCGCAGCAGATGCCGGATCATCGGCGCGCCCATCAAACCGGGACCGCAAAAACCAATTTCCACTTTCGAACCTCGTCGGATTTCAGATTGAGTTGCGCGGACATGATAACGGCCGCGTCTGGCCGCGGTATAGCGGGCACGGCATGTGCGGATTGACTTGCTCGAGCGAGGGCCGTTCGCGGCGCTGGCGTTGCCTATACTTTTTGAACACCAACGAAGATCAAAGGAGGAAGTTCATGTCAGAACACGTCTACAAACAGATCGAACTGACCGGCTCGTCGACCAAATCGATCGACGACGCCATCAGCACAGCCATTGCCAAAGCGTCGAAAACGCTGCGCAATCTGCACTGGTTCGAAGTGACGGAGACTCGGGGCCAGATCGAAAACGACAAGGTGGCTTACTGGCAGGTGACGATCAAGGTCGGCTTGCGCATCGACTGACGTAAGGCCGGCGAGAGCCGGCAATGTCCGGCGGGAAAAATCCGAAGTAAAAAAAAGCTGCGTCCGAACCGGACGCAGCGCTCTAGAGCAGCGGTTGCTGAGACCGCCGCCTGGTCGACCTTCTGGCGCCGCTTGCTGACGCCGCTACGCCACGAACGCAGTTACTTCGGCAGCGACCCGTCCACGCCTTCGACGTACCAGTTCAGGCGTTGCAGTTCCGGATCGGTCAGCGTCTTGCCGGCCGGCACCTTCACCGCGCCGGACTGGTCCTTGATCGGGCCGGTGAACACGTCCCACTTGCCGCCCGCCAGTTCGTCGCGCTTGGCCGAAACCTGCTTCTGCGCGTCAGCCGGAATCGCGGACGTGTTCAGATCTTCGAGGTTGACGGCCTTCTGCGGAATGCCCCACCATACTGGATCGTTCTTCCACTTGCCGTCCAGCACCTGCTGGATCGCCGCGTTGTAGTACACGCCCCAGTGCGCGACCACCGAACCGAGGTGCGCGTCGGGACCGAACTTCTTCATATCCGAATCCCAGCCGAACGCGTGCACGTGCTTGGCCGACGCCGTGGCGAGCGTGGCGCTCGAATCGGTGTTTTGCAGCAGCACGTCGGCGCCCTGGCCGATCAGCGTTTCAGCCGCCTGCTTTTCCTTGCCCGGATCGAACCAGCTGTTGATCCAGATGACCTTGGTATGCACCTTCGGGTTCACCGAACGCGCGCCGAGCGTGTACGCGTTGATGTTGCGGATCACTTCCGGAATCGGCACCGAAGCCACGAAGCCGAGCGTGTTGGTCTTCGTCACGTAACCCGCGGCGACGCCCGCGAGGTAAGCGCCCTGGTACATGCGCACGTCATAGGTGCCGAAGTTCGGCGCCTTCTTGTAGCCGGTTGCGTGCAGGAAAACGGTGTCCGGAAAGTCCTTCGCGACCTTCAGTTCAAAGTCCTGATAGCCGAAGCTCGAACCGATGATGATCTTGTTGCCCTTATTCGCCAGATCGCGGAACACGCGCTCGGAGTCGGCCGACTCAGGCACGTTTTCAATGCGCGTGATCTTGACCTTGCTGCCGAACTTCGCTTCCGCTTCCTTCGAGCCCTGGTCGTGCGCGAAGGTCCAGCCGGCATCGCCCGGATTGCCGAGGTAGACGAACGCGACGCCCGGCGCATCGGTGGCCTGCGCGCTTTGCGCGAGCGGCGCGGCGAGCGCGAGCGAGGCCGCGCCCCATGCGAAAGCGGTCAGCAGATTTCTTCTCTTCATGTTTTCTCCTGTCGTGTTTGTCGAATGATGTGAAACGTCGGGTCGATGGTCGGTCAGCCCGCCGAGAAAAACGGTTTGCCCAGCGATGCGGGCGCATTCAGACGAATCGTGTTCGGATTGCGCGAGATCAGCACCAGCACGACGACCGTCGCGACGTAAGGCAGCATCGCGAGGAATTGCGTCGGCACCGGCACGCCGATCGCCTGGGCGTAGAACTGCAGGCCGGTCACGGCGCCGAACAACAGCGCGCCGATCAGCAGGCGCCCCGGGCGCCACGTCGCGAACACGACCAATGCGAGCGCGATCCAGCCGCGGCCCGAAGTGAGCTGCTCCTGCCACAGGTGCAGATTGACGATCGAATAATAGCCGCCCGCGAGCCCGGCCATGCCGCCGCCGAAAGCCACCGCGCCGTAGCGCACGCCGACCACTGGAAAGCCCACCGAGTGCGCAACTTGCGGCGACTCGCCGACCGAGCGCAGCACGAGACCCGCGCGGGTACGGTACAGGAACCAGCCGATCACCGCGAACATCAGGAACGCGAGGTAATCGAGCGGCGTGAGGCTGAAGAACGCGGGCCCGAGCACCGGAATCTTCGAGAGGCCGGGAATGGTCCACGTGTCGATGGTCGCGCGCACCGCGGCCGACGTGTAGGGCTTACCGACATACGCCGAAAGACCAATGCCGAAGATGGTCAGCGAGAGGCCGGTGGCGACCTGGTTGGCGAGCATGGTGAGCGTGAGAAAGGCGAACAGCAGCGACATCGCGAGACCGGCGCCGATCGCGGCGAGCACGCCGAGCCACGGGTTGCCGGTGATCGCGGTGACCGCGTAGCCGGTCACCGCGCCCATCAGCATCATGCCTTCGACGCCGAGGTTGAGGACGCCCGATTTTTCGGTGACGAGTTCGCCCGCGCCCGCGAACATCAGCGGAATCGCGGCGGTGACGGCGCTCGAAGTGAGCGAGCTGGCTTGTTGAATGTCCATGGAGATCCGGCGCAAAAATCAGTGAGCAATGAGCGAATATTGGCGAACCGGTCAGTGAACCTGGGCGGCCAGGGAGCGGCGGCGCACACGGTAGTTCACGAACAGGTCGGCACCCAGCAGGCAGAACAGCAACAGCCCTTGGAACACGCCGGAAAGCGCCTGCGGCAGTTGCATCGAGGTCTGCACCGCTTCGCCGCCGAGATACAGCAACGCCATCAGCAGGCTCGCGAGCACGATGCCGAGCGGATGCAACCGTCCCACGAACACGACGATGATCGCCGTGAAGCCGTAACCCGGCGACCACGTGGCCTGCAATTGTCCGATCGGGCCGGCGATCTCCCCCATGCCGGCGAGGCCCGCGAGGCCGCCGCTGATCAGCAGCGAAGTCCAGATGGTTTTCTTGTCGGAGAAGCCGGCGTAGCGCGCGGCGAGCGGCGCGAGACCGCCGACGTTCATGCGGTAGCCCGCGAAGCTTTTGCGCATGAAGACCCACACGAGCGGAATCGCGATCAGCGTGACGAATACCGAGGCGTTCAGGCGCGTGCCGCGCAGCCATTTGATGTGCCAGTCGCCGGAGAAAGTCGGATAGAGCGCGTCGCCGCTGAACATCTCCGAGAGCGGGAAGTTCATGCCTTGCGGGTCGCGCCACGGGCCGCTCACCAGATAGATCAGCAGTTGCGTGGCCACATAGGTGAGCATCAGGCTGACGAGAATCTCGTTGGTGTTGAAGCGGCTCTTGAGCAGCGCCGGAATCGCCGCCCACGCCATGCCGCCGAGCACGCCGGCGATCATCATCGTCGGCAAAATCCACCAGCCGGTGGCCTGATCGAAATAGATTGCGACGCCGCTCGCGGCGATGCCGCCGAGCAACATCTGCCCTTCGGCGCCGATGTTCCACACATTGGCGCGATAGCCGATGGCAAGCCCGAGGCCGATCAGGCACAGCGGCGACGCCTTGAGCAGCAGCTCGGACCAGCCGTTCACGCTGGAGAGCGGCTCGATGAAAAACGCGTGCATGGCCTGCAACGGATCACGGCCGACGAGGCTGAAGATCAGAAAGCCGATCGCGAGCGTGAGCAACGCGGCGATCAGCGGCACGGCGAGCTGCATGGTGCGCGAGGGCGTCGTGCGTGCTTCGAGTCGATACGGAAGGATCATGGGTAGCGTGTGCTTATCTGGGTTCTGCTTATGGTTCTGGTTCTCATGCCAGGCGACCTGCCGCGCGTGCGCGGCAGACGTCGGATCAGGCGTGCGCCGGCTGTTCCGCGGATGGCGCCGCGCCTTCGCGGTCGCCGAACAGGCCCGCCATCCAGCGGCCGATTTCCTCGGCATTGGTCGCCCCCGTGGCGCGCACCGGCGAGAGTCTGCCGCCGGCGAGCACCGCAATGCGATCGCAGATGTCGAACAACTCTTCCAACTCCTCCGAGATCACCAGGATCGCCACGCCGCGCGCCGACAGGTCGAGCAGTTGCTGGCGAATGAACGCCGCCGCGCCGACGTCGACGCCCCACGTCGGTTGCGCGACCACTAGCACCTTGGGCGCCTGCAGAATCTCGCGGCCCATGATGTACTTCTGCAGGTTGCCGCCAGAAAGACTTTGCGCGAGCGCTTCGGAGCCGCCGCAGCGCACGTCGAACGCCTCGATGCAGCGTTTCGCAAACGCCCGCATCGCGCCCGCCTTGATCCAGCCCGAGCTCACCATCTGCTGACGATGCGCGGTGAGCAGCGCGTTTTCCGACAGCGTCATGGCCGGCACCGCGCCGCGGCCGAGGCGCTCTTCCGGCACGAAGCCGAAGCCGAGCGCGCGCCGCCCGCCCGCGCCGAGGCGCCCTGCCGCCTTGCCGCAAATCGTGACGGCGTCGGCGCGCACGCCCCGCTTTTCGCCCGACAGGGCCGATAGCAATTCCGCCTGTCCGTTGCCCGAGACGCCGGCGATGCCGAATATTTCGCCCGCATGCACGCTGAACGACACCTCACGCAGCGAGGTGCCGAACGGGTCGTCGCTTTCCACCGAGAGCTGCTTCACGTCGAGCAGCACCGCGCCCGGATTGTGCTCGCGACGCGTGTAATCCGGCAGCGAATGACCGACCATCAATTGCGCGAGCGACGCGTGGGTTTCGCCCTTCGGCTTCACATGACCGGTCACGCGGCCGCCGCGCATCACCGTCGCGGTGTCGCACAGTTCCTGGATTTCGTCGAGCTTGTGGCTGATGTACAGGATGCTGCAGCCTTCGGCGGCGAGGCGTCGCAGCGTCTCGAACAGCTTGCGGACCGCTTGCGGTGTCAGCACCGAAGTCGGTTCGTCCATGATCAGCAGACGCGGGTTCTGCAGCAGGCAGCGCACGATCTCGACGCGTTGCCGCTCGCCCACGGTCAGGCTATGCACGTGACGCTGCGGGTCGATATCGAGGCCGTAGTCGGCGGAGACTTCGCGGATACGCTTCGAGAGCGTCTTCAGATCGAAGGGTTCGTCGAGTGCGAGCGCGATGTTTTCGCCGACCGTGAGCGTCTCGAACAGCGAAAAGTGCTGGAACACCATGCCGACACCCAGCTTGCGCGCCGCTGCCGGACTGCCAATCTCCACCACCTGGCCTTCCCAGCGGATCTCGCCGGCGTCGGGCCGCACCGCGCCGTAGATGATTTTCATCAGCGTGCTTTTGCCGGCGCCATTCTCGCCGAGCACAGCATGGATTTCGCCCGGCGCGACGATCAACGTGACGTCGTCGTTGGCTCGCACGGCCGGATATTGTTTGGTGATGCCCTGGAGCACCAACCGGGGCGCCGTCTGTTCCGGCCTGTGTGCCGGCTGCGCGGCGGCGCCGTCGCTATAAGAAGAGTCGCTCATGTGATTCCGTAGTACGTCAGTGACTGCCGGTTTCAGCGCATCCGCCCACCGTGCCGGCAGACGATCCGTCACCACAACCGGATGACAATACCTAATTCGACCCAGTCAGTCGAGCCATCAAAATTCCCGCAAACCCGCGCCGCAGCGTGCTCTGCGGGTATCCCACTCTTGACGCGGCTTTGTGTTCATATTAAAAGTCATATACCCCCACGCCAGCTCGATCAGCCAGAACATATATTTCGGAGAAGTCATGAGTCAGCAACGCGAGGCGATCGATACATATCTATTACGCGTCTTGCATACCCTGTTGATGGAACGCAGCGTCACGCGCGCGGCCGTCAAACTGAATCAATCGCAACCCGCCATCAGCGCGGCGCTGCGCCGTTTGCGCGACATCACCGGCGACCCGCTGCTGGTACGCGGCAAATCCGGCATGGTGCCGACGGAATACGGTCTGCGCCTGCTCGAACCGGTGCAGAACGCGCTGCGCGAGATCGAACGCATCAAGTTCCAGCAGCACAACTTCGATCCGGCCACTTCCATCCGCTGCTACCGGATCGGCTGCCCGGACTACCTGAACGTGCTGTTCGTGCCCACGGTGGTCGAACGCTTTCGCCAGGCCGCGCCGAACGCGACGCTCGAGTTTCATTCGCTCGGGCCGGCCTTCGACTACGAACTCGCGCTCGAAGACGGCAAGCTCGACATCGTGGTCGGCAACTGGCCGGAGCCGCCGGAGCAGTTGCACCTGTCGAACCTGTTCGTCGATCAGATCGTCTGCCTGATGAGCAACACGCATCCCTTCGCCAAACGCGGCGGGCTCACGCTCGACCAGTACCTGAACGCTCCGCATCTCGCGCCTACTCCTTATTCGGTGGGCCAGCGCGGCGCGATCGACGTGCACCTCGCGCGCGAGCGGTTAAAGCGTCATGTGGTCGTGACCTTGCCGTACTTCAATCTGGCGCCGTACGTGCTGATCAAGTCCGACCTGATCTTTACGACGACGCGCCTCTTTGCCGATTACTACGCCAAGTTCCTGCCGCTCACCGTCGTGCCCGCACCGCTCGATTTCCCGCCGATGCAGTATTACCAGCTGTGGCACGAGCGCGTGCATTACTCCGACGAAGTGCGCTGGCTGCGCAGTCTGGTCGCCGAAGCGACCAAGACGTTGATCGACAAGCCTTAATCAGTTGTTTTGCCGGTTACCGGCGGCCGCGTGTGTCGCCGCCGGCAGCCTTGCCTTCATGGTGCTTGCTTCTTCGTTCTCTCTTCTCGTTACGCCGCCGCTTCGTAAAGCGTCTTCGCCAACCGGTTGTGCTGCTCGATGACCGGCCCGAGTTCCAGCGTCGTCAATTGCCCTTCCTTCACGACCACCTTGCCGCCGATCACGCTGTAGCTCACCTGCGACGGCGCGCAGAACACCAGCGCCGCGACCGGGTCATGCAACGCGCCCGCAAAGAGCGGCTGGCGCAGGTCGAACGATACGAAGTCCGCCGCCATGCCTGGCGCCAGCGCGCCGATATCGTCGCGGTTGAGCACCTTCGCGCCGCCGAGCGTCGCAATCTCCAAGGCTTCACGCGCGGTCATCGCATCCGGCCCGAAGCCGACCCGCTGCAGCAGCAGCGCCTGACGCACTTCGGCGACCATCTGCGCACCGTCGTTCGACGCTGAACCGTCGACACCCAGGCCCACCGGCACGCCCGCCAAACGCATGCGCTTGACCGGCGCGATGCCCGACGCGAGCCGCATGTTCGAACACGGACAATGCGCGACGCCAGTGCCGGTGCGCGCGAACAGTTCGA
This sequence comes from Paraburkholderia sp. RL17-383-BIF-A, assembly GCF_046028015.1. Lineage (NCBI taxonomy): Bacteria > Pseudomonadati > Pseudomonadota > Betaproteobacteria > Burkholderiales > Burkholderiaceae > Paraburkholderia > Paraburkholderia sp. RL17-383-BIF-A. The sequence continues at coordinate 37,313 of NZ_JARESR010000045.1, forward strand.
TGCCCGCGTCGTCGAGTTGCACGCAGTGCGCGTGCCACACATCGTGACCGACCCAGCCGAGGTCTTCCGCATACTCCGCCGGCGTCATACCGAACTTCTCGCGGCTATACGCGATGTCGTTGACGTTCTCCGCCAGGTGCGTATGCATCGACACGCCGTACTGCCGCGCCATGACCGCCGATTCGCGCATCAGATCGCGGCTCACCGAGAACGGCGAGCACGGCGCGACCACCACACGCAACATCGCGTAACGGCCTTCGTCGTGGTACGTCTCGATCAGACGCTGCGTATCCTTCAGAATGTCCGCTTCACGTTCCACCACCGAATCCGGCGGCAGTCCGCCGTCTTTCTGCCCCACGCTCATGCTGCCGCGCGCCGCGTGAAAACGCATACCGATCCGGCGCGCTGCGGCGATGCTGTCGTCGAGCCGGCTGCCGTTCGGATAGATATACAAATGGTCGCTCGAAGTCGTGCAACCGGACAGCAACAGCTCGGCCATGGCTGTGAGCGTCGAGACTTCGATCATCTCCGGCGTGAGGTTCGCCCACACCTTGTAGAGGTTGGTCAGCCAGCCGAACAACTCGGCGTTCTGCGCGGCAGGAATCGCGCGCGTCAGACTTTGATACATGTGGTGGTGCGTGTTCACCAGACCCGGAATCACCAGATGCCCGCGCATATCCAGCACTTCGTCGGCGGCTTGCGGCAGTTCCGCCGTCGGGCCGACCGCGACGATGCGGTTGTCTTCGATATACAGGCCGCCGTCGCGCAGTTCGCGCCGGTCGCCGTCCATCGTAACCAGCACGTCTGCGTGCTTGACCAGCATCGTTTTCTTCGGCTTATTCGTTTGATTGGCCGTCTGTTCCATCGTCATTCGTTTCTCCGCTTCATTGCTTCCGTGCAAAGCCGTTCGAACGCGATGTGACGGCACGCCACCGTGCCGCCGCGTCCCGTCGAACGCCGTTGGCCCGGTTACCCAGCGTGTTTCCGCCGTCTTCGGGGTGCGTTGCGGCTGGTTCGTCATCGATTCCTGTTTGCTGCAACGCACAGACGTAACCTTCGACGGCCAAAATAATGCTGACAACTCACGCCAATGCGATACCCAACCTCACGCTGCCGATATAGTGGGCCTTTTTTGGCGCCGGTACGATCCGCCGGTAAGACAAATGCAGCGTAAAGGTCGGGAAAACCCGCTCGTTATGGCTTTCAGCAGGCTGTCTGTCATGCGCCAGCTATTATCTTTCCTATCTCGCGCGCGCTGAACGGAACAACCTTTTTACAATGGCTGCCACGGCGCTCGCTTCAATTCGCCGACGGGTATGTAGCCACTGACGTGGAGCCTCGATCCGCCGCAAACGTATCTGGATCGGGCTGCCGCCGAAACCTCGCATTCACATAAGGAAAATTGCGAATGGGAAAGCTCACTACCCATGTGCTCGACACCGCGAACGGCCGTCCCGGCGCGGGCATCAAGGTCGAACTCTTCGCGCTCTCAGGCGATACGCGCCGCGCGCTCAAAACCACCACCACCAATGACGACGGTCGTTGCGACCAGCCGCTGCTCGAAGGCGACGCGCTAGTCGCGGGCGAATACGAACTCGTGTTCGGCGCCGGCGACTACTTCGCGTCGATCGGCACGAAGGTTCCGGAGCCGCGTTTCGTCGATCGTGTCGTGCTGCGCTTCGGCGTGGCCGATGCCGGCGCGCACTATCACGTGCCGTTGCTGGTGTCGCCGTGGTCGTACAGCACCTATCGCGGCAGCTAAGGAGATATCTGCCACGAGGTGTTGGGAAATCGAGGTCGAGTTCGCGCCACCTGCCGATCGCGCTCGATTGCATTGCGCAGATGCTCGCACAGACTCACGCGAGTACCCGCGAAACGCAATCGAACACATGCGGTTCCAGCGAACCCGATCCGACCCGACGAGCCAATAAAAAACGGCGCGTGCGAACTGAGCGCACCGCGTCTTTCGTCCTCAGGGCCTGGCACCGAAAGATGGCCCCTTGTGGGCACCCCGCAGTCTGCGCAGCGACGTTTTGTCTGCCGACAACCCGCTCGCCGGGTTCAGAAAGGCACCCAACGTCGTTGCGTGTACAACGAATCAGAAGTGGAGGAGTTTCATGGAAGGCTTTATCACAGACTGGTTGAATCTGGCGATTCGCTGGTTCCACGTCATCGCCGCGATTGCATGGATCGGCGAATCGTTCTATTTCGTCGCGCTCGACAACAGCCTGAAACCGCCAACGGACCCGAACCAGCGCAAACGCGGCGTGTTCGGCGAGTTGTGGCACGTGCACGGCGGCGGCTTCTACAACATGCAGAAGTACACCGTCGCGCCGCCGGAAATGCCCGACGATCTGCACTGGTCGAAGTGGCCCTCGTACACCACGTGGCTGTCGGGCTTTGGTCTTTTCACCGTGCTGTATCTGTTCTCGCCGAGCACTTACCTGATCGACAAGAACGTGCTGGATATGGGCCCGGTGGTCGCTGTGGCCGCGGCGCTCGGCTTCCTCGCCGCCGGCTGGATCGTGTACGACTCGCTGTGCCGCATCCTCGGTAACAGGGATAAGGTGCTGGGCATCTGCGTCGGCGTGTATGTGCTGATCGCGGCATGGCTCGCGTGCCATATTTTCGCGGGCCGCGCGGCTTACCTGATCATGGGCGCGATGCTGGCGACCATCATGTCGGCGAACGTGTTCTTCGTGATCATTCCGGGCCAGCGCAAGATGGTCGACGCCATGCTCAAGGGCGACACGCCGAACCCGATCTACGGCAAGCGCGGCAAGCAGCGCTCGGTGCACAACACGTATTTCACGTTGCCGGTGGTGTTCGCGATGCTGTCGAACCACTACGCGATGACCTACACGCATCCGTACAACTGGGCTGTGCTGCTGGTCATCATGCTGGCTGGCGCGCTGATTCGTCAGTTCTTCGTGATGCGCCACCGTGGCCAGGTGCTGTGGTATCTGCCGCTGGTGGGTATCGCGTTGATGTTCGGCGCGCTCTTCTGGACCATGCCGAAGCCGATCGTGCCGCAAGCGCAAGCCGCCAACGCGCCGACGGTGAAGGTGGCCGATATCGCACCGGTTCTGCAACAGCGCTGCGTGGCTTGCCACTCCGCGCATCCGACGATGATGGGGAGCGCTCCTGCCGGCGTGCTGCTGGATACGCCGGATGAGATCTCGCAGAACGCGCAACGGATCTATCAGCAAGCCGTGACGTTGAAGGCCATGCCGCTTGGCAACGTGACGCATATGACCGACGACGAGCGGATGAAGATCGCCGCGTGGTTTGAAGGTGGTGCGGTGAAGTAACCACTGGCCGGGCATGCTGCCCGGCGTCACGAAGAATCGAGCGACCTTGAAGCGGGCTTTTCGCGTGAGCGGAAAGCCCGCTTTTCATTGGCCGGCTGGTGTCGGTTTCTCCGTGACGAGCCGCATCGTCACGGGCTCGGACGACAACACGCCGGTTCGCGGCTTCAACGAGTTCTATTCCATGCGCGTGCTGGAGCGGCTCGGCGTCGCGCATCGAACGCTTCGACATCGACGCACTGGGAGTGCCGGCGTACGGCGTCGAGGATATATGTTGTTTATTGGGTTGCAATGGCACACCGCCGGGAAGCAGAAGCTTCACGCCTGAGTCGATGGCATGGCGTCTTTGCGCTCGCCGAAGAAGAGCCTGCAATTCGAGCGGCTTAAACCGGCTATAGGCGCCGCAGAATTTTGCGCGCCTGCCCCGGCGCAATGCGTGCGCCAAGTAATCGGGTATTCGCCGCTTCTCGCCAAACGTAGCTAAACGCGCAACGACGGCGTCGCGCTAGTGTTGTAGTTCGCCACAAAAACAAAAAACCCACAGCACTGGTAATGCTGTGGGTTCTTTCAAATCAACCTGCTCGCTACGCCGTAGCGGTAAACCTCAAACCGCCACCGCGCTCAACGCATCTTCCGTGAGCCACAACGACTCCGAGAGATCCTGCTCATTGAGATTGAGTCCATCCCCGCCGCGATCGACGACGATAAAGTCGCTCACCTCACCCAACGCGATCAGCGGATGATGCCACACGCCCTTCGCATAGTTCACGCCCTGCCAGCCGCTCGTCACGAAAGCACGAATCTTCGACACGTCCAGCTCACCTGCCGGCGCCACGACCACCAGATACGCTTTGTCGTTTAGCGGGACGAACGCCTGGCTGCCGAGCGGGTGCCGCTCGAGCATCTTCACTTCGAACGGCAGCGTGCGCGGTTGCCCGCGAAACAGGTTCACGAGCGTACGGCCGTTCTCGTCGGCGACATCCACTTTCGCGAGATCGTGATAGCGGATCGTCGTGCCGAGGTTGATCGGGATCTGCTTCGCGCCTTCGAGTTCAATCACGTCGCCGAATGCGGCGAACGCTTCTTTCGTCAACGGTTCGATCGCGAGCGTTTTCATGATGCGAGCGTGCCCCACAGGCGCAGGCGCGACACGCCACCGTCCGGAATGATATTGAAGCGCACGTGCGTCACCGGACCCAGTGCCGCGATCTCGCTTTCGAAATAGTGCTGGTTGTCCATCTTCAGTTTCTGTTCGCCGAGCAGCACCGGCCAGAACATGGCTTGCGTGATCAGCGAGCTGTCCGTGCCACCCGTGACATACGCGGCTTGAATCGAGCAGCGGTCCGGAAAGTTACCCTTGAAGTGCGCCGTATCGACTTCGATTTTCCTGATCACGCCCGGTTGCGCCAGCGCGACGATCGCCCAGTCGTTACCCGGCTCACGACGGCGGCGCGTTTCCCAGCCGTCACCCATGTTCACGCCACGGCCCGGCATCAGGATCGTCGACGCTGCGCCGAAGTGCTGGTTGTTCGCCGCGACGAGATAGGCGCCATTCTCCATCGCCGCCAGATCGAACTGCTCCGTGCGGCTCGCGCCGGCCCAATCGACTTGCGGCTGACCATACACCCGCAGACGCGCAATGCCGCCGTCCGGATAAATGTTCACGCGCAGGTGGGTGTAAGCGTTCGTGTCGCTGACTTCGTGATAGTGATGGCTATTGCCTTGCAACGTGGTCGACGGCACGATTTCGGTCCATTGCGTCGACTGGTTCGGCGCGCCGTCCACCACGCGCGCGGCTTCCACCGACGCCGCCGGCGGGAAATTACCCGTGAAGTGGCTGGTGTCGAGATCCAACCCCTTGATCACGCCCGGACGAGCCAGCTTCACGACGCACCAGTCATAGCCGTTGGCGCGCTTGCGGCGGGTTTCCCAGCCGTCCATCCACTTGCCGTTGTCGTCGTATTTGCCCGGAATGAAAACGGCCGGCTCCGGATTCAGCATGCGCTCCTTCGGTGCGAAGAAATCGTCGCTGGCCTCGAGCGCCTGCGCGCCCAGACGCGGGTCCGCCAGGTTCACATAGCGGCGCGTGAATTCCGGTGCGTTGGGGTCGAGAATCGGGAGTGCCATTTTTGTCTTCCTTGATATTTGCCAGTGCTGAAAAAACGTTTCGGTTCGAGGTCCGCGACGCGTGGTTAAGCCTTATGCGTCGATCAGGTCGTCGAGCCTGAAACGTGCGATGCGGTAGATCTGATCGAGGCTCGCGCGCAGTTCTTCGGCGCGGCTATTGTTCACGCGCGCTTCGAAGTTCGCGATGATGCCGTGACGGTCATAACCGCGCACGGCGAGGATGAATGGAAAACCGAACTTCTCGCGATAAGCGGCGTTCAGCGCGAGCAGCTTGTCGAACTCTTCCTGCGTGCATTGCGCGAGGCCGGCGCCGCTCTGCTCGCGCGTGGATTCGGCGGTCAGTTCGCCGCGCACCGCGGCCTTGCCGGCGAGTTCCGGGTGAGCATTGATCAGCGCCAGTTGCTTCTCTTCACCGGCCGTTTCGACGATGTTCGACATCTTGCGATGCAACTCGTCGATACTGGCGAAAGGCCGTTGCTGCGCGGCGATTTCCGCGACCCACGGCGAGTGCTCGAAAATACCCGACAGCGTTGCCACGAACGCTTCGGTCGAGATGCTGTTGAGTTGGTCCAGAGTGTATTGCATCGCCTTCATGCCGCTGCCCCGCGGTTGTCTTGTTGGTAAGGGTGATGTTCGCGCCAGTGGCGCGCAATATCGACGCGCCGCGTCACCCACACGCGATCGTGCTGTTCGATATGGTCGAGAAAACGTTGCAGCGCGCGAAAACGCCCAGGGCGCCCGAGCAGACGGCAATGCATGCCGATGGAAAGCATCTTCGGCGCTTCGTCGCCCTCTTCGTAGAGCACGTCGAATGCATCGCGCAGGTACGTGAAGAAGTGGTCTGCGGTGTTGAAGCCTTGCGGGCTTGCAAAGCGCATGTCGTTGGTGTCGAGCGTGTACGGCACGATCAATTGCGGCACTGTCGTGCCACCGGTAACGTCCACGTCCATCCAGAACGGCAGGTCGTCGCCATAGTAATCGGAGTCGTACAGGAATCCGCCGTATTCGGCGACCAGACGATGCGTATTGGGACTGTCACGGCCGGTGTACCAGCCAAGCGGACGCTCGCCCGTCACGCGTTCGATCGCTTCCATGCCGAGACGCATGTGCTCCGCTTCTTTCTCCGGCGACACGTCCTGATAGTGAATCCAGCGATAGCCGTGGCAGGCAATCTCATGACCGAGTTCCACGAACGCGCGCGCCAGTTCCGGATGCCGTTCGATCGCCATGCCAACGCCGAACACCGTGAGCGGCAGGCCGCGCTTTTCGAATTCGCGCAGAATGCGCCAGACGCCCGCGCGCGAGCCGTATTCGTAGATCGACTCCATGCTCATGTGGCGAGCCGGATAAGCCGCGGCGCCGACGATTTCCGACAGGAACTGCTCCGAGCCAGGATCGCCGTGCAGCACGCAGTTTTCACCGCCCTCTTCGTAATTCAGAACGAATTGCACCGCGACACGCGCTCGCCCCGGCCAGTTGGCCTGCACCGGGTGGCGGCCGTAGCCGATCAGATCGCGTGGGTAGTTCGGGTCGAGTGGCATGGTTTGACGAATGCGTGGTGACGTTACGTAAAATTCGCGTGGAACTCACGTGTATGCACGTGGGGTGGGCGCGGCCGAATAAACACCGGAAACAGCGCCTGAAGCAACACAAAAAACCTTTCAGGCACCCCGCGCCGAGTTGGACCAGTGTAGCGAAAACGCCCCGGTGCGCCCATACACCGGGGCAGATAGTGCGTGTCACACTGAATGTATGTGCCGGCCCGGTTCCGTAGTGTTTACCCGCACCAAATCGGACGTTCCTGCATTTTCCGGCGCATTTGCCAAGGAAACTTCGGTAGATCCGCGCGGCGCACGCGGGTTCGGATCGGAGTCGACCGGACTGAACGATGCCAGCGCGCCGTCGTAGCGCTTGGCCAGCGGCCGCGCATAGTCGCCGCGTTTGGCGGTCGAAAGACGCAGCGAGACCAGCGCCTCGGTCCATTTCACCGCTGCTGTCACGCCTTCGATCACCGGCGCGCCGAGCGCGTCCTCGATCTCCGCGCACAGTTCGGCCATACCCGCGCAGCCGAGCACGATCGCGTCCGAGCCGTCCTCGGCAAGCGCGCGCCGGCATTCGTCGAGAATGATGCGGCGCGCCGCCGAGCCAGGCTTGTCGAGGTCGAGGACGGCGACGTCGGTGGCGCGAACGTTGCGGCAAAACCGCTTCATGCCGTAGCGCTCGGCGAGGTGCCACGCCATGCCGCAGGTGCGCGCCAGCGTGGTCACCACGGAGAAGCCAGGCGCCAGCACGCTGGCCGCGTGCATCGCCGCCTCGGCGATGCCGATCACCGGACCCCGCGCCAACTCGCGTGCCGCGTAGAGACCCGGATCGCCGAAGCAGGCAATCACGTAACCGTCGCAGCCTTCGCGCTCGCCGGCCGCAACCTCGGCCAGCAGGCCTGGCGTCGCCAGCGCTTCGTCGTAATAGCCTTCGATCGACGGCGGCCCCATGGTCGGATTCACCGCGATGACTTCAGTGCCCGGCGCGGCGACTTCGCGCGCGCAGCGGCCCATTGCTTCCGTCATGCGCTGGGTCGTATTCGGGTTGATCAGTTTGATGCGCATATCCACTCCTGTTGCATCTGCACAATTCAGCGTGCGATTCAGCGTGCAATCACGCGATAGAACAGCGCGGCGAGGCCGGCGCCAATGAACCACGAGAAATTCGCCATGCCGTCGAGCGCGGGCACCATCACACAGATCACGGCGATCACGGCAGCCGGCAGCAACGCAGCGACTGCCCGATAGTTCACGCCGTTGCGATACCAGTACGAACCGGTGGGCGCAACCGTGTACAGATCGTCGAGCACGATTTTCTGACGCTTCACGAGATAGTAATCGACGATCAGGACACCGTACAAAGGTCCGATGAAGCTGCCGAGAACATCGAGGGTGTAGTGGATCACGGCGGGGTTGTTGAACAGATTCCACGGCGTAATGAAAATCGACGCCACCGCTGCGAGCATGCCGCCCGCGCGCCAGCTGATCAGCCGCGGCGCGACGTTGGAGAAGTCGAATGCCGGCGAGACGAAATTGGCGACGATGTTGATGCCGATCGTCGCGATCGTGAAGGTCAGCGCGCCGAGAATCACCGCGGTCGGATAATCGATGCGGCCCACGGTTTCAACCGGGTCCGTGATCAGCTGGCCGAATACCGGCAGCGTGGCAGCGGTCGTGATCACCGTCACCAGCGAGAAGGCCAGAAAGTTGACCGGCAGCCCCCAGAAGTTGCCACGCTGCACGCTGCGAAAGCTCTTGCCGTAGCGCGAAAAGTCGCCGAAGTTAAGCATCGGTCCGGAGAAGTACGACACCACCAGCGAAGTCGCCGTGATCATCACCGGCACGACTTCCATGCCGTGATATTTGACGCCGCCCAGGTTGATGCCGATGTTGCGCCATCCCGCGCGATACACCATGTAGCCCGCGAGAATGAACATCACCACGTAGACGGCCGGGCCGGCGAAGTCGATGAACTTCTTGATGGTCTCCATGCCGTGCCAGAACACGAGTGCCTGCAGGACCCACAGCAGCATGAAACCGGCCCAGCCGAGCGTCGACAGGCCCATGAAGCCGTGATGATGGACATCGGCATACGGCAGCAATTGGGGAACGAACTTCAACACCACGATCACCAGCGCGCTCGACGCCAGATAAGTCTGAATGCCGTACCACGCGACCGCGATCAGGCCGCGAATCACCGCGGGAATATTCGCGCCGAGCACGCCGAAGGTCGCACGGCACGCGACCGGATAAGGCACGCCGTTCGCCTGGCTAGGCTTGGCGATCAGGTTGCACAACAGGTTCACGATCGTAATGCCGACCAGCAACGCGATCAGCACCTGCCAGCTCGTCAGCCCGAGCGCGAACAGGCTGCCCGCGAACACATAGCCGCCGACGCTGTGCACGTCGGACATCCAGAACGCAAAAATGTTGTACGCGCCCCAGGTTTGGTGGCGCAACGGCGCGAGGTCTTCGTTATAGAGCCGTTCGCTGTAGCCTGCGGGCATTGACGGATCGCCGGTTGCGCCGCCGTCTGCGTAAGTGGGAATTGCGGGATTGCCGGGCGCTGCACTGAACTGAGCCATGATTCCTCCTTGGGATAGGGACCATCGATAGCGAATCGAAGGACGATGCATCGGCCATGCCAGTCGCGCGCGCTTTGCCCGTTTGGGACAGAGCACAGGCGAGCCGCCTGGTTTGCCGTGCCGCGGATATCTCCGTACTGAAGTACTTGTGGTTATCGCACCGTCAGCAGCCGCGGAGCGCCGGCGTTGCGTTGCTGCTACTCGATGTCCGTCGCCCGACGGACACGCGTGCGCAAGCCGGCAGCGCTCACGTCGAGCCGCCTTGCAACACTTGATTCGTTCAGTTCAATTCAGTGCGGCGCGCACCAGTCAGGCGCGCACGCCGGCCGCCTGCCTCAGCATGGCGCGGACATTGTCGCGGGTCATTCTCTGGGCGCACCGTTGAGGGCGCCGAACACTTCCCGCAGATCGGCCGCACCACGCGCCGGGCGGTCCAGCATCTTCAGTTCGACGCTTTGCAAATGGCGCGACATGAGTGCCGCCGCCTCTTTTGCATCGCCGGCGTCGAGCGCGGCGAGTATGGCTTCGTGGTCCTCGAACGAGCATGGGCTGCGTCCGAGCGACTCATACAACGCGGAAATCAGCGTGGAGCGCGCCACCAGCCCGTTCAGGCAATCGCACAACACCGTGTTGCCGGTCAGTCCTGCCAATTCGGTGTGAAACTCGCCCGACAGGCGAATCCACGCCGGAAAATCACGTGTTTCGAACGCTTTGCGTTCCCGGCCGATCATGCTGCCAATGCTCTTCAAGCGCCGCATGCCGTGACCGCTGCAAATCTTTTCCACCACCGCCAGTTCGATGATGCGGCGCATCTCGAACACCTCATGCACTTCCTGTAGCGAGGGGCTCGCCACGAACGCGCCGCGATTCGGTTCGAGATCGACGAGGTGGTCCGTCGCGAGTTGCGTCAGCGCCTGCCGGATCGGGCCGCGCTTCACGCCGAATACTTCGCACAACTGCGCTTCGGTCAGCTTGGCGCCCGGCGCAAGCCGATGCTCGAGGATCGCGGCGCGGATGCGCTCGGCGATCACTTCAGGTTTCGAACTATTGGCGGCGGTAGGGTCTGCGTCGGACATGATGTGCGTCTCGGTATGTTGGTCATCTTAGGATGGACATAAAGATTGTCAACAATTTTTGATTTTAATTTTGACAATTTTCACGGCAAGGGAAGGCTGACGGGCTTCCGGGTCGGTGCAAAAGCCTTGATACAGGCTATGTATAAGTTTAATTAGACTGAAAGGACGCCGTCTGTTGAGGGCGGGTTTTGTCAACAAAACCGATGGACCTTCACGGGTCGTTCCGCTCGTGGTCGATTCCAAAACACAGGCCGTTAGTTGCGTTACTGGAGTAGAAATAAAGCGGGCAATGGCCCGCTTCGCTCGCACGTCCGCTCACGCGAGATACGGATAGCCCGACAAGCTCAGTTCGAATCCCTGTGCGTTGGCAACGAGATGCGCGTCCGCGCCCACCGGCAGCGTCAGCATGTTGCGAACATGGCCGAATTGCAGCCCTGTCACGATCGGAATGCCGATCACCGACCTCGCCTGCTCGATCACCGAGTGCAAGTCGTAACCATTGTCGTAGTCGTAGGATTTGGCGCCGGAGAAATCGCCAAGCACGAGTGCCTGCTGCTGCGCGAGGATGCCGGACAGGTGCAACTGATAAATCATCCGCTCGACCCGGAACGGTTGTTCGTTGACGTCTTCGATAAACAGGATTCCGCCACTCACCGGCGGCATGTACGGCGTGCCGATCAGCGACACGAGCACCGCCAGGTTGCCGCCCCACAACATGCCCGAGACATCTACTGGCTGTGCCTGCGGCGTGTTGCTCGAGACCGTCATGGTCGGCTTCGTCAACGCGGACCAGAAGTGCTGCATGGTGAACTCGCTGAGTTCCTCCGCCCCGAAATCACTCATCACCATCGGACCGCCGAAAGTTTTCACTCCTGCACGCGCCAGCAACGCAAGCTGGATCGCGGTGAAATCGCTATGCCCCACGAGGGCAACCGGCTGATCGGTCAGCCGCCGTTGCAGCCCTTCGTAGTCGAGTCCGTGCAGAATGCGCACCGCACCGTAGCCGCCGCGCACGGCCAGCACGATATCCGGCAACTCACGCGACGGGTCGGCGAGCCGGTTCAGATCGGCAGCGCGCTGGCCGTCGGTGCCGGCGAAGCGCAGGTAGCGACGCCGCGCCGCTTCCGCGCCCTCGATGCGATGGCCCTGGGCATGAAAACGCTGCAGCGCGCGATGCAGCACCTCCGGATCATGCGGATACCCGGACGGCGCGATCAGTTCGATGGTGCGATGGACGCTCATGAGCAAGACCTTGTTTGACGTTGTAGTTTCAGAGCGCCTCGGCCGGGCCCGCTTCGTTGCCCGCTTCGTTGCCCGCTTCGTTGCCCGCTTCGTTGCCCGCTTCGTTGCCCGCTTCGTGGCCCGATGAGTTGCCCGATTTGCTGTCCGATTCATTGCCCGCTTCGCCACGTGCCGAAGCGCGCGCTTCGCGGCTGGCGCGCCGCCGCTCGGCAAAGAACGATTTGAGCGCGGCGCCGCATTCGCTTTCGAGCACGCCGCCGGTCACCGTGGTGTGATGATTCAACTGCGGATTAGCGAAAGCATCCACGACACTACCGCACGCGCCGGTTTTCGGATCGCGCGCGCCGAAGACGACACGAGCGATGCGCGCGTGCATGATCGCGCCGGCGCACATCAGGCAAGGTTCGAGCGTCACGTAAAGCTCGCAACCCGGCAGACGGTAGTTTTCGACGGCCTGCGCCGCCGCACGCAGCGCGGCCATTTCCGCATGCGCCGACGGGTCGTGCGCACCGATTGGGTGATTGAAACCTTTGGCGATGACTTCGTCGCCTCGCACGAGCACTGCGCCGACGGGCACTTCACCGGCAGCACGCGCCTCTTCGGCGGCAGCCTGGGCGAGCGCCATGAAGCGGCGATCGCGCTCGGAGACAACGGGAGTTGCGGGTGAATCGCCGGGCGAGAGCTCAGCATCCGGCAATACGGCGGCAGAGCCAGAATCCGTCGCGGCCGATCCGGCGACACCACCCGCCAAGGCTTGAGAACTCATCGTATTCGGCACTTCGTGAGAATGGAAAGAATCCGCATCCGGCACGATGGAATGAGCTAGCGGCTCGCTCACGGCGAACCCGCATCTGCCGCATTCAGGCTGCCGACGCGTTCGGACAGCCGTTCGGCAATACGCCGGCAGTATTCGCGCGGCAAAACCAGCGGGCCGCCGCGCAGCGATTCAAGCGCCATGTCGAGCGCAAGCATGCGCGCCTGCAGACGGCAGCGGGTAGCCTGGTCGCTCACGGCATTCAACTCCGCTTGCAGGTCGCGCAACGCGCGCAACTGCTCGACAGCGGGCGGCACAAAGCCCGCATTCTTCAAAATCCGGTTGGCGACGCGTACCTCTTCAGGAACCAGAGCGTCGTCGCCCAAGGATAGCGGCGCACCCGCGCCGGGTGACTCGTCGAACTCCCCGCGCGCGGCGGCGGCGGCAATACGCTGTTCGACTAATGCATCAAGCAATCTCATCTGCGATCCACTACGTTGCGGCCCAAGCATTCTATCAGGCAGCGCACGCTCGTTCCGGCTCCGCAACCGACGAAACCCCCTACGTTTTCAGATTTTTCGTCATTCGAGAGCACACGGCCGGACGCTAGGCTCAAGGGTTCGCCGCCACGCCGCGTGCCGCCCGCTCCCGCGCTAAAACCTGACAGAAAACTTTCAACGGACCGCGCAGTTCGCGCCTTTGCTCGTGGCCTCTCAAAACCACCGCCGATATGCAATCCGGAATGACTTACCCAAGCCGAAACCACGCCGCCATCACGTTCGAGACTGCCATAGCCGCACACCCTCTCCCCCTGTGCAAACGCATATCCCGGGCACCCCTGCGCGCAGCGCTGGCCGCCGTGATGATATCGCTCGTGCTATCCGGCTGCGGCGTGTTCTGCGGTGGCGCAGGCGGCAGCGGCGGCTTCGCCGGTGGCTGCACGACCGGCATGCGTTTCTGAGCCGTCGCGCCTGGACACGTCGGCATCAACTGCGGCGCCGTGCATTATGGGCGTGCATCCGCCAATGGCCATCGAGCCAGCATGACGTGCCGCGTACGCCCGAGCAAACTGTGCATCAACGCGAATTCGCGCACGTTCCAGCACAGCGGTTCAACCGGACGCGCAGCGGCCCAAGGCATGCCATACGCCAGTGTGACGTGCGGCGTATAGTCCACCGCGGCTGACATGGCATGCTCCCCGCACCCTGCGTCTTGCAACGCGCGGCATAAAGCGTCGTGCAGCCGATGCAGACCGTTCACGCCCTCGCCCCCGCCCAACACTAACGGCCCCGGTCGTGGCTTGGATGCAAAGCTCACCACCGTATCGAATTCGACGCTGAACGGCTCCATCCTGACCAACGAGGCAGCTTTCATGGCCGCCTCGACCCGCGCCTGAGGCAAACCGCCCGCGAAATTTCCGAGGTGCTGCAAGGTAACGTGCAGACGGGCCGCCGCGAGCGGTTTGCTGCGCGCGCGGCTCTCCCCGCAAAGCTGTTGTGCGAGCTTCGAAATACTCGCCGCCGTATTGGCGTCAGGAAAGACAGCGAAAAACAGGCCGTCTGTCGGTGTTGGCGGCGCCTCGAGGCCAGGCAGCCAGAGTTGTTCAGGCATGGGATTTCTGACCAGATAAAGCCGGCATGTAGATGAATCTCCGTTCATTGTGCGGGCTTGCCTGAGCGCCTGATCGACTCAGACCACTCGACTATGCGAGGTCGCACGATCGCCTTGCTAAGGCAAGCCCCGGAACTCGCAAGGTATGGCTGGGCCGCAGGCGAAAGCGTCGCCACCCGGCGCGCACGCCATTGCCGTTGAAGCGCTTTCGCTTCCCACTCAAGAATTGCTCGCCGTGACGGGCCCACGCACAAGACTGTACATCCATACAGTATGAACGGCAACGGGGGACTGGACAAAAAGTGGCAAGTATTCGCCAGCGCGGCGGAGGGTGAAACGGCGTGCGTCGGCGTATGCGGGGCTCGCCCAAACGCAACTCGAGCGGCATCGTCGAATGATTCAGCCTCACTCTCAAGCGTATGAACGGCGCTGCGCCGCCGTTGGGCGCAAGTTCAGCGCGGGATGTATATCGCGCCAGCCAAGCACTTGCACCAACTCGTTGCCGGCCTTCTTCAAAGCCAGCCCCTGACGCACCTTTTCACCATGCTCACGCGCCATCTGGATCACGTCCGGGAAATCGAGGAAGTCCAGTGCGTGCAGCATCACGACATGCAGCGCATGACTGCCGATCCATTCGCCGCGCTAGACGAGGCGGCGCAGTGCGCGAAGCTGCCCGCCGACCTCGATCCCAAAGGCATTTTCAATCGTATGCACCGAACGCATCTGGTAGGCAATCGGGCAGATGCCGCAGATGCGAGTCACGTTATCGGGCAACCCGGCCACATGCCGGCCACGCGCGACGCTCCAGACGGTAGCGCCCGCATGACGACTACAACACTAGACCAGATTTGAACGTATCGGATGCCGCGCCGACAGCACATGACGCGACCGGCGCAATGCATCAACCATGCCGTGGAGCGGCAAACCAGCCGCGACCTGGCCCCTACCGGGTTCCAACTTGACTTGAGTCAATTGGCCGGAGCGATAGCGGCTCTATCTTCAGCAGACGCACCATACACAGGCTGGCGATCTCCGGTTTTGCATCTCTTCATCCGGAAGCGTTTGAACCGAACCAAAAACCATGGCCATATCGAAACACCGGATGCAGGCCCTGCTCGCGCTAGTCGCTCTTGCCGCGGCCGGCGTAGTGGTGTGGCGTTGGCCGGTGCTGTTCGGCTCCCATCATGATACGACCCATATCATCGTGTCCGGCAACATCGAGGCTCACGAGAGTGTCCTGAGCTTCACGCAGGTCCAGGCGCCGATTGTCTACCTGCCATTCGACGAAGGCGCTTACGTCAAGCGCGGCACCGTGCTCGCGCGCGTGGACGATCGCCTGTATCGACGGCAGACGGAAATCGACCAGACCAACCTGCAAGTTGCCACGGCGCAGATCAGCGCCAATGAGAGCACCTTGGCGGCGGCACGTCACAACGTCGTCAGCGATCAATTCGATCTCAGCGAAAAACAGCTCGACCTGGGGCGAGCGGAAATCCTGGTGAAAGGCAACGCGATTCCGCGTCAGGCACGTGACCTCGCCTTCACCGCCGAACGGCAATCCGCCGCGGCCCTCGCGCACGACAAGGCGCTGGTGGAAGTCGCCGGCAACAACATCACGCTCGCGCGCGCCAATCAGGCCGCCGCCGCGGCGAAGCTCAAGCTCGACGAAGTGATGCTCTCCTACACCGAGCTGAGCGCGCCGTTCGACGGCGTCATCGCAGTACGCGAAGCGGAACTCGGGCAGCTCGCGGGATCGGGCGTCGCGATCGTTACGCTCGATGAACTCGATCACGTCTGGCTGCGCGCGTATGTGAACGAGCCCGATATCGGCAAAGTTCGCCTCAACGAAGCCGCCACCGTGACGACCGACACCTACCCCGGCAAGCGCTACCAAGGGCGCATCAGTTTCATTTCCCCGCAGGCCGAGTTCACGCCCAAAACCGTCGAGACGCACGCCGAGCGCGTGACGCTCGTCTACCGGATCCGTATCGACATCGACAACCCGACGCACGAACTGCTGCCGGGCATGCCGGCCGATGCGTCCATCGCTTTGCTGGCAGCGGGCAAATGAGCACCGACCCGGCAGCGGCGGCCATTCGCGCGCACGACCTGGCGCGCAGTTTCGGCGCCGTGCAGGCGGTGCGGGGTGTCAGCTTCGACATCGAACGCGGGGAAATCTTCGGTCTGGTCGGGCCGGACGGTGCGGGCAAGACCACCATCATGCGCATGCTGGCTGGCGTGCTGCGGCCCGACGCCGGCCAGATCTCGCTGGAAAATATCGACGTGATAGCGGCGCCGGAACGCGCAAAGGCTGCCCTCAGCTATATGCCCCAGCGTTTCGGCCTGTACGAGGACCTGACCGTCGCCGAGAACATTTTCTTCTACGGCGAACTCTTCGGGGTGTCGCGCAAAGCCAATCGGACCCGCAGCGGCGAACTTCTCGAGGCCGCCGGCCTCGTGCCATTCCGCGATCGTCTCGCCGGTCAACTGTCGGGCGGCATGAAGCAGAAACTCGGGCTGGTGTGCGCGTTGATTCACACGCCCCGCGTGCTGCTGCTGGATGAGCCGACCACGGGCGTGGACCCGGTGTCGCGGCGCGATTTCTGGGCGATCCTGTACAACCTGCGCGAAAGCGGTGTCACGATCGTGCTGTCCACCGCATATATGGACGAAGCCGAACGCTGCTCGCGGCTCGCGCTGCTGCATACCGGGCAGATCCGCCAGTGCGACACGCCGGCGCGGCTGAAGCAGGCCATGCCGGGCGCCCTGTTCGCCATCGCCGCGGCAGACCCGCGCGCGGTTCACGACGCCCTCGTGGATGCGCCCGGCGTGCTGAGCGCGTTGCTGATGGGCGACCGCGTGCACGTGCGCGTTGACGACGCCGCGCGCCGTCTGCCGGAATTGCAGGAGCGGCTTGCCACACGCGCCATTGCAAACGCAACCATCACTTCCATCGAGCCGGGCATCGAAGACGTGTTCGTCGCGCTCGTCGGGTCGGGAAGCCCGACATGAGCGCCGAGGCTCCCGTCGTCGAGGCAATCGGCCTGACCAAGCGCTTTGGCAAGTTCACGGCGGTCGACCGGCTCGACCTGTCCATCGCCAGGGGCGAAGTCGTCGGCTTCATCGGGCCGAACGGCGCGGGCAAGTCGACCACCATCCGCATGCTGTGCGGGCTGCTTTCGCCCAGCGCCGGGCGCGCTTCGGTGGCGGGCTACGACATTGGCACCCAGGCCGAGGCGCTGCGCTCGCACATTGGCTATATGTCGCAGAAGTTCTCGCTGTACGGCGACCTGACCTGCTACGAGAACCTGCGCTTTTTCTGTGGCATCTACCGGGTTCCGCGACACGACATCGCCGAGCGTATCCGGCTCGCCATTTCGACCGCGGGACTCGAAGGGCGTGAAAATATTCTCGTGCGAACGCTCGCGGGCGGCTGGAAGCAGCGGCTCGCACTCGGCTGTGCGAATCTGCACCGTCCGCCCGTGCTGTTTCTCGACGAACCGACGTCCGGCGTCGAGCCCGAGGCGCGCCGCCGGTTCTGGGATCTGATTCACGGCCTCGCCGCGGGCGGCGTGACGGTGCTGGTCTCCACGCACTACATGGACGAGGCGGAATACTGCCACCGCATCGCACTGATCGACGCGGGCCATCTGGTGGCGATCGGCAGCCCGAATGAGCTGCGCGAACACAATCTCGGCGGCAATCTGTTCGAACTGGTGTGCGCGCCGCCTGGCGCGGCTCTCGCCGCGCTGCGCGAGGCGCCCGAAGTGATCGACGCCGCGATCTTTGGCGACCGGCTGCACGTGCTGATGCACCCGGGCGTGCCTGAAACCGTGCTTCAGCCGTTTCTTGCAGGACGGCATATCGAGTTTATCGCCGTACGCGCCATCCGGCCCAGCCTCGAAGATGTGTTCGTTCAACTGGTCACGCACGCGGATAAGGGAGTGCACTCACCATGAGCCTGCGGCGGCTGCTGGCGATGGCCTTCAAGGAAACGCTGCAGATCTGGCGCGATCCGCGCAGTCTCGCCATTGCGCTGCTGATGCCGCTGTTGCAGATGGTGCTGCTCGGCTACGGCGTCAGCCTCGATATCCGGCAGGTGCCGCTATGTATCAACGACGAGGAACACAGCCAGCTAAGCCGTGAACTGGTGCAGGACTTCGTGTCGTCGCACTGGTTCCTCGCGGTTCGGAACGTGACCAACGAGCGCGCATTGCGCGATGCGATGGATCGCGGCACGTGTGCCGGCGTCGTCACGATTCCCGTCGACTTCTCGCGCGTGTTCACCACGACGGGTACCGCCACGGTGCAAACCGTGTTCGATGCGACCGACGCCAATACGACCAACATTGCAATCGGCTACGCCCAGAACGTTATTGCGCGTATTACGGCCGAATTCCAGTTGCGCTGGCGGCAAAACCACGGCATACGGCCGCAAACCGTCGGCGTGGTCGATCTCGAACCGCGGGTCTGGTTCAACGAGACGCTCGACAGCCGTAACTTCATTATCCCGGGCGTCGTCGCGGTCATTCTCGCGCTGGTCGGCGCGCAGCTGACGTCGTTGACCATCTCGCGCGAGTGGGAGCGCGGCACGATGGAGCAACTCATCTCCACGCCGGTCACCGCGCTCGAAGTCATGCTCGGCAAACTGCTTCCGTACTTCGTGATCGGACTCGTCAATGCCGCATTCTGTCTGCTCAGCACGGTTTACTGGTTTCACGTGCCGTTGCGCGGCAGCGTCGGCACCCTGATCGTCACGACCGCGCTGTTTACGCTGGTCGTGCTTGGCATCGGCTATCTGGTGTCGGTTCACATTCGCAGCCAGCTCGGCGCAAGCCAGGTTGCGCTGCTGCTGACGATGCTGCCGACCAGCATGCTGTCAGGCTACACCTTCGCCATCGACCAGATGCCCGCGCCCATTCGCCTTGCCACGCTGCTCGTCTACGCCCGCTATTACATCACCATCCTGCGGGCCGTATTCCTCAAAGGCAGCACCCTTTCCGATCTCGCCGTGCCGATTCTCGCTCTGGCCGTGTATGCGCTCGCCATCATCTGGATCGCCGCCCGGGCGTTCCGCAAACATCTGGACTAGCCCATCATGTTCGACCGTCTGCAGGTCATGTTGATGAAGGAGTTTCTCGAACTCAAGCGCGACCGGTGGGCGATGTTCCGGCTGGTCGTGCCGCTGTTGCTGCAGGTGATCATCTACGGCTACGCCGCGACTTTCACCGTCAATCATGTGAGCCTTGCCGTGCTCGACCTGGACCGCAGCCAGGCGAGCCGCAACCTCGTCTCGCACTTCGTCGCCACCGGTAAATTCGACGTGGTCGATAACGCCGGCACGCAGCGCGATATCACGCATGACATCGATAGCGACAAGGCGACGATGGCGCTCGTCATCCATGCCGGATTCGCGCAGCATCTCGGCAACGGCCAGAGCGCGCCGCTGCAGGTCGTCGTGGACGGCACCAACTCCAACACCGCGCTCATCGCGCTGGGCTACGTCAGCCAGATCGTCACGCAGTTCCAGAACGATCAGATGAGCAACCAATGGTCGGACTATTCGGGCCCCGCCCGCACCGAGGTCGCCGTGACGCTGCGTGAGCGCCCCTGGTACAACGACACGATCGACGATCGCTGGTTCTTCATTCCAGGCGTGGTCGGCACGCTCACGCTGATGCAGGTGGTCAGCCTCACGGCGTTTGCCGTGGTTCGCGAACGCGAGATCGGCACGTTGGAGCAGATCATGGTCAGCCCGATCAGGCCGGTCGAGTTCATCCTCGGCAAAACCGTGCCGTTCTTTCTGATCGGTCTTGTCGACGTTGCTCTCGTGACGGCGGTAGGCATAGGGTGGTTTAGGGTTCCGTTCGTCGGCAACCCGCTCGTCATGCTGGTCGGCGCATCGCTATTTCTGCTCGCCGCATTGGGTCTCGGCTTGCTGCTGTCCACCTTCTCGCGCACGCAGCAACAGGCGTTCGCGCTCAATTTCTTTCTGATCAATCCGCTTTTCATTCTGTCGGGGTTTGCGTTTCCTATCGCCGCGATGCCCAAAGTCCTGCAATGGATTACGTTGATCAACCCATTGCGTTACTTTCTCGTCGTGCTGCGCTCGGTTTTTCTGAAAGGCACTGGATTCGCCGTGCTATGGCCGCAGTTCGCGGCAATGGCAGCGCTCGGTGCAGTCATGCTGACGCTAAGCGTATTGCGCTTTCGCAAATCGCTCGATTGAATCGCGGTGTTTTCGGCTCGGGGGGGTGCTCATTTGGCGCATTGGCGATTTGGCGATTCGGCCCCGGCGGATATCTGCTGCATTCAGTAAGCCAGCGCTTCTCCCAGCAAGCCGATACCCACGCCCGCACAAATAGCCGAGTAGCCGCGATTGCAGGTCAGAATTTCTTTTTCAAACTGCATGGCGAATCTGAATTCGGGACATCTCTCGTAAGCGATAAATACCGAGCAGACCAAGGCCGACAATACAACCATTGAAAAGGCAATCTTCTCCAGAATTCGATAATGATGCGACATACCCATGCTCCCAAATCTTCATTCGCCCGGTCATCGCTTCGAAAGCGATGAAGGGATCATGCAGCGAGCCGCTGTCCGCGAGGCCCGACGGACTGCAATACCGGACATGTGCCTGCTGCACTTGTCGCCCGAGGCCTCAAGGTCGGTGCGTTCTCCGTGTTGAGACTACGCACATTTTCCCCAGCCCACTTGACGTGTCACAACAAATCGCGAACGTTGAAAAACAGCCATGGCTGACAGACACAAAAAACGCAAGATCGGCGAACTATCGCCGTCGCTGCGTTCTAGCGCTGAGTTTGTTGACTTCGCTCAAACGTGAGCCACCCTTCTTTCGTGAAGATTTGAGTTACCGCGACCGGTGACATGGGACCAGACCCGTCCATTCATCGGCTGTGCTGTCTGTGTCATGCGCTTGCCGATTTGCGCACGCGTTTTGAACAGACTGAATAAATTCAACCGAAGTCGTCCATCGACCGATCATGACCATCACGCTGAACGACAGGAATCCGCCTCGCCCCGTCCTGCGCGCGCGACTCGCCGCCTGGGTGTCGAGACCAACTTTCAGGCGGGATATCGCCATTGTGCTTGTCGTCAAGCTG
>NZ_JARESR010000046.1:0-55962 GCF_046028015.1 Paraburkholderia sp. RL17-383-BIF-A
GGCTGGCACTCCGATGTGCATCGTTGTTCCTCCTCGACTTCCTGTTTTACGACAGATCCGCCGACGAGGCACGCCGGCTTGCAAGTGCAACGGCTAACGCCTCACTTTAACCGAAACGGACGCCGCGCCGAAATCGGGGACAATGCGGGGGGCCTTGGCGGATGCAGGCTGCGTCGTGGCGGGCCACGAATGGCCAAGACCGGGCGCCGCGCGCCGCCAGCTTCCCGGCAAGCGAAGCCCATAAACGGTAAAATGCGCACCCATGAAACCGGAAACCTGGCTGCCGCACGTCACCGTCGCGGCCATCGTCGAACGTGACGGGCGCTTCCTCGTGGTCGAGGAACATACCGCCGAGGGCCTGCGCCTGAATCAGCCCGCGGGCCATCTGGAAGCGGGCGAAACGCTGCTTGAAGCCGTGATCCGCGAAACGCTCGAGGAAACCGCCCATCCGTTCGTGCCCGTGGCACTGGTGGGCATGTATATGACCCACTTCGAGCGTCCCGGCAGCGAGGGCGCGGCAGGCGGGGTGACCTACCTGCGCTTCACCTATTGCGGCCCGGGCGGCGAACCGGACACGGAGCGCGCGCTCGACCCCGACATCGTCCGCACATTGTGGATGAGCGCCGACGAATTGCGCGCCTGTCCCGAACGGCACCGCACGCCGCTCGTCATGCAATGTCTGGACGACTACCTCGCGGGGCGGCGTTTCCCGCTCGACTTCGTGCACACGCATTCGGTCGGGCCCAAACAGTAAAAACAGTACATATCGCGGCAGCCGTCACGAGCGGCCCACCCACGATCCATGAAGTCACGCAGCACCCAGTGAGCACCTTATGAGCAAGCAGAAAGTCGTAGTAGGCATGTCGGGCGGCGTCGATTCGTCGGTTACCGCGTGGCTGCTGAAGGAACAGGGCTACGACGTGGTCGGCCTGTTCATGAAAAACTGGGAAGACGACGACGACAGCGAGTACTGCTCGACGCGGCAGGACTGGATCGACGTGGTTTCGGTGGCGGACCTGATCGGCATCGACGTCGAAGCGGTCAACTTCGCCTCCGAATACAAGGACCGCGTGTTCGCCGAATTCCTGCGCGAATACTCGGCCGGCCGCACGCCGAATCCGGACGTGCTGTGCAACGCCGAAATCAAGTTCAAGGCGTTCCTCGATCACGCCATGTCGCTCGGCGCGGAAACCATCGCGACCGGCCACTATGCGCGCGTGCGCAAGAACAATGGCCGCTTCGAACTGCTGAAGGCATTCGACCATACGAAAGATCAGTCCTACTTCCTGCACAGGTTGAATCAGGCGCAGTTGTCGAAAACGCTGTTTCCGCTCGGCGAGATTCCGAAAACCAAGGTGCGCGAAATCGCCGAACAGATCGCGCTGCCCAATGCGAAGAAGAAAGACTCGACCGGCATCTGCTTTATCGGCGAACGGCCGTTCCGCGACTTCCTGAACCGCTATCTGCCGACCAAGCCCGGCCCGATGAAAACCACCGAAGGCAAAGTGGTCGGCGAACACATCGGCCTCGCGTTCTACACGTTCGGCCAGCGCAAGGGCATCGGCCTCGGCGGCAGCAAGGACGGCAGCGGCGAGCCGTGGTTCGTGGCCGGAAAGGACATCCCGTCGAACACGCTCTACGTTGCGCAGGGCCACGATCATCCGTGGCTGCTGAGCCATACGCTGTCCGCGGGCAACACGAGCTGGGTGGCGGGCGAGCCGCCGGCGGACGGCTTTGCGTGCGGCGCGAAGACCCGCTACCGGCAAGCGGACGCGCCGTGCACGTTCAGTTCGGCGGGGGCCGGCGAAGGCCTCTTCGAGCTGAATTTCGACACGGCGCAATGGGCTGTCACACCGGGGCAATCCGCCGTGCTCTACGATGGCGACGTGTGCCTGGGCGGCGGCATCATCGAACATGCGGTAACCGGCCAGCCGGTCTCACGCCAGCCGCAACAAGCGGCATTGCTGACCACCCGCTGATCCATGCTTTCAATCGATGAACCATGCTGCGCGTCGCCGTACGCGCCGCACGTTCACGTCTGAACCCGGTCGCGGCATTCATGCGTTCGCACTTCAAACGGCAGCCCGCTTCGCCACGACAAGCAGTCGCCCGTTTTCCTTCACGACGGATTCCGCCTGCGCCAACGGCGTTGGCGATCCCGCCGTGACGATCCTCACCGCAACGGAGTCCCCATGTTTTCTCGACGTTATCTCGCCATGTGGTGCGCAGCCGCGCTACTCGCGGTCTGCGCGGCGCTCGCCGCCACGCATCACATTTCGTGGTTCTGGATCATCGTGCCGCTCGCGCTCGTGGCGCTCGGCCTGTTCGACCTGACGCAGCAGCGTCACGCGATCCTGCGCAACTATCCGCTGTGGGGGCACTTCCGTTTCCTGTTCGAATTCATCCGGCCGGAAATCCGTCAGTATTTCGTTGAAGGCGATACCGACGAAAAGCCGTTCTCGCGCGCTCAGCGCAGCATCGTCTACCAGCGTGCGAAGAACGACGTCGACAGCCGACCGTACGGCACCGAGCTCGACGTCAAGGCCGTCTCGCACGAATGGATCAGCCACTCGCTCGCGCCGACCGTGCTCGATCACCACGACTTTCGCGTCGTCGTCGGACCGGACCGCGCACAGCCTTATTCGATGTCGATCTTCAACGTCTCGGCAATGAGCTTCGGCTCACTGTCGGCGAACGCGATCATGGCGCTGAACCTCGGCGCGAAGAAAGGCAACTTCGCGCACGACACCGGCGAAGGTTCGATGTCGAAGTATCACCGCGAGCATGGCGGCGACATCATCTGGGAAATCGCTTCGGGCTACTTCGGCTGCCGCAACGACGACGGCACTTTCAGCGCGGAGAAGTTCGCGAAACAGGCCGCCGAGCCGCAAGTGAAGATGATCGAGGTGAAGCTCTCGCAAGGCGCGAAGCCGGGTCACGGCGGCGTGCTGCCGGCGGCCAAGATCACGCCGGAAATCGCCGAAACGCGCGGCGTGCCGATGGGCCGCGACTGCATCTCGCCGGCCACGCACTCGGAGTTCTCCACACCGCGCGGTCTGCTCGAATTTGTCGACCGTCTGCGCACGCTGTCGGGCGGCAAGCCGACCGGGTTCAAGCTGTGCATCGGGCACCCATGGGAATTTTTCGGCATTGCGAAGGCGATGCTGGAAACGGGCATCCTGCCGGACTTCATCGTGGTGGACGGCGCTGAAGGCGGCACCGGCGCGGCGCCACTGGAATTCACCGACCACGTCGGCGTGCCGTTACAAGAGGGCCTGCTGCTGGTGCATAACACGCTGGTGGGCATCGGCTTGCGCCAGCGCATCCGCATCGGCGCGAGCGGCAAGATGATCACCGCATTCGATATCACCAAGACGCTCGCCATCGGCGCCGATTGGGTCAATGCGGCGCGCGGCTTCATGTTCGCGGTGGGCTGCATTCAGGCGCAGACCTGCCACACGGGGCGTTGCCCGACCGGCGTCGCGACGCAAGACCCGGTGCGCCAGCGCGCGTTGGTGGTGCCGGACAAGGCCGACCGTGTTTTCAATTTCCATCACAACACGCTGCATGCGCTGAAGGAAATCATTCAGGCCGCGGGCCTGAAGCATCCGGCGGAACTGCGCGCGCATCACATCGTGCGGCGCGTGTCGTCGCATGAGGTGCGCCTCATGTCGGACTTGCTGAAGTATCTCGATCCGAACGACCTGCTCAACGGCAATTACCGTTACTCGCTGTTCGAAAAGTACTGGCCGGTGGCGCAAAGCGATTCGTTCTCGCCGAAGGTGGAGCTGGCGGCGACGTGACCGGCCTGCCGATGCGCGCGCTATGACGCGACACTATTGACGAAGGGCCGCACCACGCGGCCCTTCGTCATTCAGAGAACCGTTGAACTCCCGTCCGACCCCGCAAAACGGACACCCCCCTCCCTTTCCGTTAAAATCTCTGGTTTAGCACTTCGCTCCACGGCCAGCCCGGCGCGCTTCGGCGCTCACGGCGCGGCCCCATGCCCGAAAGGCACTTCATGCTCACGTTTCAGCAAATCATCCTGACAATGCAGTCCTACTGGGACAAGCAGGGTTGCGCATTGCTCCAGCCGATCGACATGGAAGTCGGCGCGGGCACCTCCCACGTCCACACTTTCCTGCGCGCGGTCGGTCCCGAGCCGTGGCGCGCGGCATACGTGCAACCGTCGCGCCGCCCGAAAGACGGCCGCTACGGCGAGAACCCGAACCGTCTGCAGCATTACTACCAGTACCAGGTGGTGCTCAAGCCGGCGCCGGAAAATATCCTCGACCTGTACCTCGGCTCGCTCGAAGCCCTCGGCTTCGACCTGAAGCAGAACGACGTGCGCTTTGTCGAAGACGACTGGGAAAATCCCACGCTCGGCGCCTGGGGCCTCGGCTGGGAAGTGTGGCTGAACGGCATGGAAGTGACCCAGTTCACCTACTTCCAGCAGGTCGGCGGTCTCGACTGCAAGCCAGTGCTCGGCGAAATCACGTACGGCCTCGAGCGCCTCGCCATGTATTTGCAGAAGGTCGAGAACGTCTACGACCTCGTCTGGACGGAGTGGGAAGAGCAAGGCCCGAACGGCCCGGAACTGCGTCGCCTCACTTATGGCGATGTCTACCATCAGAACGAAGTCGAGCAGTCCACCTACAACTTCGAATACGCGAACGTCGAGTTGCTGTTCTCGATCTTCAACAGCTACGAAGCCGAAGCCAAGCGCATGATCGAAGCGCAGATCGCGCTGCCGGCGTATGAACTCGTGCTGAAGGCCGGCCACACGTTCAACCTGCTCGACGCACGCGGCGCCATTTCGGTCACGGAACGCGCGGCGTATATCGGCCGCATTCGCGCACTGTCGAAGCTGGTCGCCCAGGCTTATTACGACTCGCGCGAAAAGCTCGGCTTCCCGATGCTCGGCAATCCGGTGCACGGCGTGCCCGGCCTCACGACTGACGAACAGGACGCCGCGATGCCCGCATGGGCGCCGCCGCTGAAAGTCGAACGCAAGATCGACCAAGACTGACGAGACGAGAACACCAGGAAATGACTCAACCCCATCAAGCTACCCTGCTCGTCGAGCTGCTGACCGAAGAACTGCCGCCCAAAGCGCTCGCGCGTCTCGGCGACGCCTTCGCCGAAGGCATTGCGCAGCGCCTCGCGGCGCGCGACCTGGTCGAAGGCGAACTGTCGTTCGAACGTTATGCCACGCCGCGCCGCCTCGCAGTCACGATCAAAAACGTGCGCGCGGTCGCGCCGGAAAAACACGTGCGCGAAAAAGTGCTGCCGGTTTCTGTCGCGCTGGATAAAGACGGCCAGCCCACCGCGCCGCTCGCCAAGAAACTGGCCGCGCTCGGCTTCCCCGATTTCTCGGTGAACGACCTGGAGCGCGCGCAGGACGGCAAGGCCGAAGCCTTCTTCCTGCGTTACGCCGCGCCCGGCGCCACGCTCGCCGAAGGCCTGCAAGGCGCGCTCGACGAAACGCTCGCCAAGCTGCCCATTCCGAAGGTCATGACCTATCAGCGCCCGGACGGCACCAATGTGCAGTTCGTGCGTCCGGCGCATCGCCTGACCGCGCTGCATGGCGAACAGGTCGTGCCGGTGAGCGCGCTCGGCATCGACGCCGACGACACCACGCTCGGCCATCGCTTCCTATCCGAAGGCTTCGTGCAGATCCAGCACGCGGATTCGTACGCCGAGACGCTGCTGCACAAAGGCCGCGTGGTCGCGAATTTCGCCGACCGCAAGGCCGCCATCCGCACGCATCTGCTCGCGCAAGCCAACGGCGACCAGGTAGTGATGCCGGAATCGCTGCTGGACGAAGTGACCTCGCTGGTTGAATGGCCGGTGGTCTACGCGTGCCGTTTCGAGGACGAATTCCTGCAAGTGCCGCAGGAATGCCTGATCCTCACCATGCAGACCAACCAGAAATACTTCGCGCTGACCGATGCGAACGGCAAGCTGCGTTCGCGCTTCCTGATCGTGTCGAATATCGAAACGGCCACGCCGGGCGATATCGTCGAAGGCAATGAGCGCGTGGTGCGTCCGCGTCTGGCCGACGCGAAGTTCTTCTTCGAGCAGGACAAGAAAAAGACGCTCGCCGATCGCGTGCCGCTGCTCGCGAACGTGGTGTATCACAACAAGCTGGGCTCGGCGCTGCAACGCGTGGAGCGCGTTGAAGCGCTGGCCGGCGCGATTGCCGAACTGATCGGCGCGGACGTGGCGCTTGCAAAGCGCGCCGCGCGTCTGGCCAAGGCCGACCTGATCACCGACATGGTGGGCGAATTCCCCGAGCTGCAAGGCACGATGGGCACGTACTACGCGCGCCACGACGGCGAGCCGGAAGAAGTCGCGCTCGCTTGCTCGGAACATTATCAGCCGCGTTTCTCCGGCGACGCGTTGCCCACCACCGCAACCGGCACCGTCGTCGCGCTCGCCGACAAGCTCGAAACGCTGGTCGGCATATGGGGTATCGGCCTGCAACCCACCGGCGAGAAAGACCCGTTCGCGCTGCGCCGTCACGCGCTCGGCGTGCTGCGCATTCTCGTCGAGAAGCAACTGCCGGTCGATCTGGTCGAACTGCTGCGCACGGCTCACGCGCAATTCGCCGCGGTGCCGAACGTCGCCGATTCGACGCAAGCGATCTACGAGTTCAGCATGGACCGCCTGCGCGGTCTGCTGCGCGAGCGCGGCTATGCAGTCGGCGAGATCGACGCGGTGCTGGCGCTGAATCCCACGCGTCTGGACGACATCGTCGCGCGTCTGGATGCCGTGCGCGAATTCGCGTCGCTGGCTGAAGCGGCTTCGCTCGCGGCGGCCAACAAGCGCATCTCGAACATCCTGAAGAAGTCGGAAGGCGCGGCGACCGGCGGTGTGCAAGTCACGCTGCTCGTCGAAGCGGCGGAAAAAGCCTTGCATGCGCAACTCGAACAGGTCGCGCCGCGCGTGCAATCGCAACTGGCCGCACGCGACTACACGGGTGCGCTCACCGCGCTCGCCGCGTTGCGCGAACCGGTCGACACGTTCTTCAACGACGTGATGGTCAACGCCGAAGATCCGGCGTTGCGCGCCAACCGTCTGGCCCTGCTCGGCGCACTGCATCAGCAGATGAACTGCGTCGCCGACATTTCCCGACTCGCCGCCTGAGCACCGCGCCATGCCGACCAAAAAAGTGGTGATCCTCGACCGCGACGGCGTGATCAACGTCGACTCCGACGCGTTCATCAAGTCGCCGGACGAATGGGTTGCCCTGCCCGGTTCGCTGGAAGCCATCGCGCGTCTGAATCAGGCGGGCTATCGCGTGGCGATCGCGACCAACCAGTCGGGCATCGGCCGCGGCCTGTTCGACATGAACGCGCTCAATGCGATGCATCTGAAGATGCACCGCATGGCGGCCGCGGTCGGCGGGCGCATCGACGCGGTGTTCTTCTGCCCGCACACGGCGGAAGACCACTGCGAGTGCCGCAAGCCGAAGCCCGGCATGCTGAAGATGATCGCCGAACGTTTCGAAGTCGATCCGGAACATACGCCGGTGGTCGGCGACTCCAAACGCGATCTGCAAGCGGGCGCTTCGCTCGGCCATCCGACTCATCTGGTGCTGACCGGCAAGGGTCGCAAAGCGCTCGCGGCCGGCAACTTGCCTGAAGGCACGATCGTGCACGACGATCTGCGTGCCTTCGCGCTCGACTTCCTCGCCGACGCTCAAGAGTGACGCGCGCCACGCGCGTCCCCATCCCTCACTGACCACGCCGATGCGCTTCATCCGTTCTTTGCTTCTGCTGATCTACTTCGTTCTCTTCACGGTGCCGTACGCGACGGCATGCTTCATCGCGTTTCCGTTCATGCGCGCCGACAAGCGCTACTGGATGGCGGCCGGCTGGTGCCGCGCGACGCTGCATACGGTGCGTTGGCTCAACGGCATCCGCTACCGGATCGAGGGCATGGAGAACCTGCCCAACGGTCCCGCCGTGCTGCTGTCCAAGCATCAGTCGGCATGGGAAACGCTGGCGTTTCCGGCGCTCATGCCCCGGCCGCTGTGCTATGTGTTCAAGCGCGAACTGCTGTATGTACCGTTCTTCGGCTGGGCGCTCGGCATGCTGAAGATGGTTCACATCGATCGCAAGGAAGGCAAGTACGCGTTCGAATCGGTCATCAAACAGGGCAAGGCACGCATGGCGGAAGGCGCTTGGGTCATCATGTTTCCGGAAGGCACGCGCACGCCGACCGGCAAGCAAGGCAAGTACAAAACCGGGGGCGCGCGCTTCGCGACGGCAACCGGCGCGCCGGTCGTACCGATCGCGCACAACGCAGGACGCGTGTGGCCGCGCAACTCGTTTCTCAAATATGCGGGTATAGTCACAGTGTCGATCGGCAAGCCGATCGACACGACGGGGCTCACGCCCGATGAAGTGAACACGCGCGTCGAACGGTGGATCGAAGCTGAAATGCGTCGCATCGATCCTACCGCGTACCGCGCGGCGGAAAGCAGTTCCGCCGCCGCACCAATCTGACGCGCCCACGCCCTAGAAGGCGTATTAGCGCGAAGCCGAATCCGATGCAGAAGTCTCCTACGCCGCAGCACGCTGCGGCGCTCGATAACCGGCAGCTCGATCTCCCGCTCTTTGCCGAGCCGGGGTCGACGTCGTCGTCCCCTTCACCTTCCGCACCGTCGTCTGGCTCTTTGCAGGGCTCGCCGGGGAGCCAGCAACCGGCCGTGTTGTTCGCGCCGGATGGCAGCAAGCTGCGCAGCCTCGCGATCGGCTCACGCACGCTGCATTACGTGCTCAAGCGTTCGGCGCGACGCTCGATCGGCTTTGCGATCGACAGCACGGGTCTCACGATCACGGCACCGCGTTGGGTTACGCTCGCCGATATCGAAACCGCGATCACCGAAAAACAGCGCTGGATTTTCACGAAGCTGATCGAATGGCAAACTCGCGTCGAGCAACGCGCGTTGCCGAAGGTCGACTGGAAAGATGGCGCCGAGGTGCCTTATCTGGGACAGCCCGTGCGCGTGAAGCTCGGCTCGCCGCAAGGCACGCTCGCGTTCAGCGCGAACGACGCGGCGCTGCAAGTGCCGCTGCCGTTGCAAGCGGATCCGCAGCAGATCAAGGACCGCGTGCAAGGGTGGCTGCAAGGCGAAGCGAAGCGCCTGTTCGGCGAGCGCCTCGCGATCTACGCGGATAAGCTGGGCGTGAACTATCGCGCGTATGCGCTTTCTTCAGCGGCCACGCGTTGGGGCAGTTGTTCGAGTGACGGCAAGATTCGCCTGAACTGGCGGCTCATTCACTTTCCGCTTTCCATCATCGATTACGTCGTCGCTCACGAACTCGCGCATCTGCGTGAAATGAATCACAGCCCGCGTTTCTGGCAAACAGTCGAATCGATTTTTCCGGAATTCCGCGAGGCGCGGCAGACGTTGAAGTCGCATCCGCCGGAATTGCTGCCGACGCTTTAGCCCCTTCCTTGCGCGTTGAAACCGGCGCTTCAGTTTCAAACTGAAGCACCGGCTTGTCACATTCTTCCGCTCACTCCGAGCAGAAAGTTTCCTGCAAATGACGCCACGTCACCTTGCCGTGCGCGTCGAGATCCATCACCGCCGTGGAGCGCCGCACGTTCGCGTTGCCGGTGTTGTCGCGCTGATACTCGCGATATTTCACCACCGCCCCTGACGGGTATTCGGCGACGATCTCCTTGTCGCGAATGGTGATGTGCGCGCCTGGGCGCGCGCCGCGCAGCTTCGAAAATGTCTCGCGCAAACCGGCGTGATCGAGTGCGGCACCCGAAGTCATGACCAGCGTGAACTGCGGAGCGAAGCGCGCCATGATTCTTTGCAGCGCGCCTTCATCCGCGGAACCGTCGAACAAGGCCTCGATTTCGACGTGGATCTCGTCGAGTTCGTTGAAGTAGGGATTGCTGTTATTCATCGTCTAACCTCGCCCCACGGCCTGCTCTATTATTTCTTCTTCTGGATGAACTCGATCTTGTAGCCGTCCGGGTCGGTAACGAAAGCGATCACGGTCGTGCCGTGTTTCATCGGGCCCGCCTCGCGCACGACCGTGCCGCCTTGCGCCTTGATCTTGTCACATGCGGCGTAGGCATCGTCCACTTCGACGGCGAGGTGACCGAAACCGGTACCGAGATCGTAAGAGGGTGTGTCCCAGTTGTGCGTGAGTTCGAGCACGGTGCCGTCGCGCTCGTCTTCGTAACCGACGAATGCCAGCGTGAATTTGCCGTCCGGATAATCTTCGCGGCGCAGCAGTTTCATGCCGAGCAGTTCGGTGTAGAAGGCAATGGAACGATCCAGGTCGCCGACCCGGAGCATGGTGTGAAGCAGGCGCATGGTGCACTCCCTGTTGCATGATAGCGAGACCGTCAATGTACCCGGAATCACGCACCGCTGCAGAGCGCGCCGCTCGTGAACCGATGCTCAGAACTGATGCCGCACGCCTGCCATCAAGCCGATCTGCGTGCCCTTCTGCGCGAGCCCGACGCCGTTGACGCCTTGCAGTTGCGCTCCGATCAGACCGCCCCGATAGATCGCATAGTCGCCTTCCAGATAGATGTCGGTGCGTCTGGAGAGGTTGTAGTCGGCGACCAGTTGGTACTGCCAGGCTGAGCCGTCCTGCGCGGCGGTCTTGCCGTCCTGCAGCGTGCGCCAGACATTCGCGGCGAAGTGCCACTTGTTGCTGACCTGCTGCGTGATGCCGCCCAGGATCATGCGGCGCCGCGCAAAGTCCGTGTACTTGAGCGCTGCCAGCACCGGTGCGGTGAACGGCCCGTTGGCGAAATTCGAAAAGCCCGCATCGTTCTGGTTGACGATGTAGCCGGCGGAAAAGCGCGTGAGATTCCAGGTGTACGCGCCGCCGAATGTCCATGTCTTCGCGGCCGCGCCGTTGACGGAGTCCTTCGACTCTTCGTACGCGCCGCCCACGCTGAACGGCCCGCCTTCCGGCTTATAAGCCGCGGCCGCGCCGATCTGGCTGCCGTAGGAATTGCCCGCGTTGCCGCCGAATGCGTAACCGGCCGCGAACGTAAAGCCGTCATATCTCGCCTGATATTGCACCTGGTTGCTGGTCCAGATGCCGCCCGTCATTGTCACTTCAGGTTGAAAGCTGAAGTCGTACGGGATCCAGGAGTTGCTGCCGTAGCCGGCCACCGTGACGCCTTCGATCACCACGTTGTATTGACGGCCGAGGATGATCTGGCCGTAGGAGTCCGAACGCACGCCGACCTGCGCTTCGTTGAAGAACGGCAGCGTGGGATCGCTTTGCCCGCTGTTGATATAGATGCGGTTTTCGAGCTTGAAGAAAGTAGACCAGCCGCCGCCCAGATCTTCGACGCCTTTCAGGCCCCAACGGCTTTGCGTCATGCCACCGTTGCCGAGTCCGATCGACGAATCGCCGGCCGCGTTGACGTGAGTCAGATAGCGCACGCTCTCATCGACCACGCCGTACAGCGTCACGCTGGATTGCGCGTGCGCCATCTGGCACGCCAACGACGCCAACGCCGCGGGCACTGCGCCCGCTGCCCACCTGCCTACGTTCTTCATCGCTTTTCCTCGTACAGGTTCCGCGTTGCGCGGAGAGGGTCAGTCTGCTTCGGCGGAGCAACGAATCAGTCCGTTACGCTGTCCGCCTGTTCTTCGCATTCTTCGTACTGAGAAGCCTTGCGCCGCACCGCATACAGCCGGCGCGAATGTCCTGACGAAACGGTAGTGGCTGAACCTTAGCGCGAAACGGCAATAGTGCGAAATTAGTCTGACCTGGGTGTTGCGCGGGTGTCGTGAAATCGGCAAAAAACTTGCGGCCTGTAAGAAGCACGCGTAGGCAGTGGGGTCATCGGGCGGCTGAGCGGACGGGTTTGCTATCGTACGACCTGTCCCCGCCTCCACTCAGCCCATGAGCACCTCCGCCCTGCCCGCACGTCGCGCCCCGGATAGCTTCGCCATCCTCTTGATGATCGGCCTGTGCGCGATATGGGGGCTTCAGCAAGTCGCGATCAAGAGCACCAACATCGCGCTGCCGCCGGTCTTTCAGGCCGGCGTGCGCTCGGCGATCGCGGCCGTGCTCGTCTGGGGCTGGGCGCGCTCACGCGGCACGCCGCTCTTTCGCGACGACGGCACCCTGGGCGCCGGCGTGCTCGCGGGCGTGCTGTTCGCCAGTGAGTTCGTGTGCATTTTTCTCGGCCTGACGCTGACCAGTGCGTCGCGCATGGCGGTCTTTCTTTACACCGCGCCGTGCTTCACGGCGCTCGGCCTGCACTGGTTCGTCGACGGCGAGCGCATGCGGCGCATTCAGTGGCTCGGTATCTTCGTCGCGTTCACGGGCATGGCGCTCGCTTTCGCGGACGGCTTCCTGCATGGCCACGCCGCGCAAGGTTCGGTGCTGAAGGGCGTCGCCGGCGACGCGCTCGGCGTGCTGGCCGGTATCGCGTGGGCCGCGACGACCGTGGTGGTGCGCGCCTCGCGCCTCGCTCAATCGAGCGCTAGCAAGACGCTGTTCTATCAACTGACGGTGTCGGCGGTAGTCCTGCTCGCGCTTGCCCTCGGGCTTGGCCAGGCGCGCGTGGAAACCGTCACGCCGCTGGCGGTGGTGAGCCTCGCGTATCAGGCCGTGATTGTGGCGTTCGTCAGCTATCTGGTGTGGTTCTGGTTGCTGACGCGCTATATCGCGTCACGCCTGTCGGTATTCTCGTTTCTCACGCCGCTGTTCGGCGTGAGCTTCGGCGTGCTGCTGCTCGGCGAGTCATTCAGCGTGCGCTTTCTGATGGCCGCAGTGCTGGTGCTGACCGGCATCGCGCTGGTCAATGCACCGGCAAAGCGTGTGACGGCCTAGCGTTCGCGTTCACCAACGCTTGGCTTTGGCCTCGGGCTCGGCGCTCAGGCCTTGCCCGCCACGATCTGCGCGACACGCACATATTCGGCCACCGGCACGTCTTCGGCGCGGCGCTGCAGGTCGAAGCCGAGCGCTTCGAAATCCACCGAATCGCGATACGCAGCGAGCGTGTTGCGCAGCATCTTGCGGCGCTGCGAGAACGCGGCCGTCACCACTTCGCCGAGCACACGCTCGTCGACGGGCGGCAGTTCATGCAGCTCGTACGGGATCATGCGCACGATCGCCGAATCGACTTTGGGCGGCGGGTTGAATGCGTCGGGCGGCACGTCGAGTTGCTTGTCGATCACGTAACGGTATTGCAGCATCACCGAGAGACGGCTGAACGCCTTGGTGCCTGGCTCCGCCACCATCCGCTCGACCACCTCGTTCTGCAACATGAAATGCTGATCGATCACGCGATGCGCGAAGGAGGTCAGATGAAACAGCAGCGGGCTCGAAATGTTGTACGGCAGATTGCCGACAATGCGCAGCGACGCCTTGTCGCCCGGCGCGGCCAGCGAGCCGAAGTCGAACGCGAGCGCGTCGCCCGCATGCAGTTCGAGCAGGTCGCCGAATTTCGTCTTCAGGCGGCCGATCAGATCGCGGTCCAGTTCGACCGCGTGCAAGGGCGCTTCCGGCGTCGCCAGACGCTCGATCAGCGGTTCGGTGAGCGCACCGAGGCCCGGTCCGATCTCGACCATGCGCTCGCCGCGCTGCGGCCGGATGACGTCGACGATCGAATCGATCACGCCCATGTCGACCAGAAAATTCTGACCGAAACGCTTGCGCGCGATATGACCTTGGTGCCGGCCCTGTTGCTGTCTGCTGGTGGACATCGAAGAAACGCTAAGAAAGAGAACTGCTTAAGAAAAGGAACCTGCTGCCCGACGCGCTTTCTCGCCGGCGCCCGCCATGCCGCGCCCGCTGCCGGCGGCAGCGCACATGGTAAAAAACGCGCCAGGCGCGCGCAAGAAGCCCGTGCGGTGGCGCCAGATCAGCCCGCGCGGCGGTGCTGCGCCATCGACACCGCTGTCTCGATCGCGGCAATCAGGCTGCCCGCGTCGGCACGCCCCGTGCCGGCCAGATCGAGCGCGGTGCCGTGATCGACCGAGGTGCGGATGATCGGCAAACCGAGCGTGATATTGATGCCTTCGCCGAACGTGGCGTACTTCAACACCGGCAGGCCCTGGTCGTGGAACATGGCCAGCACGCAGTCGGCCTGCTCAAGGTAACGCGGCTGGAACAGCGTGTCAGCCGGGTAGGGACCGCGCGCGTCGATGCCCTGCTCGTTCGCGAGCTTCAGCGCCGGTGAAATGACCTCGATTTCCTCGCGGCCAAGATAGCCGTTTTCGCCCGCGTGCGGATTCAGCCCGGTCACGAGAATGCGCGGCGCCGGCAAACCGAAGTGATGCCGCAAATCGTGATCGATGATGCGCAGCGTCTCCAGAATGCCTTCGATCGACAACGCCGCGGAGACATCCTTGAGCGGCAGATGCGTGGTGGCCAACGCGACGCGCAACGGGCGCTTGCCGGTGCCGGCCAGCATCATCACCACGCGCGGCGTGTGCGTGCGCTCGGCCAGATACTCCGTGTGGCCGGTGAACGGCACGCCGGCGTCGTTGATGGTGCTCTTTTGCAGCGGCGCGGTAACGATCGCGTCGAACGTGCCGGCCAGCGCTCCGTGTATTGCGCTGTCGAGCAGATCGAGCACGTAGCGGCCGTTGGCCGCGTCCAGCTTGCCCGCGACAGCAGGCGCCGCAAGCGGCCGGTGTTGCAGACGCACGCGCTTGCCATCCGCCACCAGCGCGCTCCAATCGACGCCCACGGCGCGCGCGCGTTCGGCGAGCAGGTCCGCGTCGCCGAGCACGGTGAACTGTGCGTGGGGCCAGTGCGCCGCCGCGCCGGCGAGCGCCTGCGCCGTCAGCTCGGGGCCGACGCCGGCGGGCTCGCCGGTCGTGATCGCGATCTGCAACGGTGGGCGGGCGGACTGGGCGGCGGTTGTCATAACGGTTATTGCGTGCTCGACAGCGTGGGCTTCACTTCCACATACGCAGTGTCGCGCAGTGCGCGCAACCAGTCGGCGTAGGCCTGTTCCGCTTTGCGCTGACCGATGGCCTGGCGCGCCAGATCCATCTGCTGCGAAACCGAGCCTTCGGATTCGCGGCGGCCCAGCACCTGAATCAGATGGTAGCCGTATTCGCTGCGAACGGGGTCGCTGATCTGGCCGTCCTGCAGGCTGTTCATGGCGCGCTCGAATTCCGGCACCGTCTCGCCCGGGCTGATCCAGCCGAGGTCACCGCCTTGCGACGAAGAACCGTCTTGCGAGTAGGTGTGCGCGAACTTGGCGAAGTCCCCGCCCGCGGCGATCTGGTTCTTGATTTCGAGCAGCTTCTGACGCGCTTGCGGCTCCGACATGCCGTCGCCGACGCGCAGCAGAATGTGGCGCACGTGCGTTTGCACGAGCTTCGGCGCATCCGAACTGGTGCCCTGCCCGGCGCGGCGATCGACCAGACGCACGATTTCGAAACCGTCGTTGGTGCGGATCAGATCCGGATTGATCTGGCCGGGGCGCAATGTCGCGGCAGCCGTGACGAATTCAGGCGGCAACTTGGCCGGCGAAAGGAAACCCGTATCGCCGCCTTTCGATGCATCCGGTGCCTGCGAATTCGACTTCGCCAGCTTTTCGAAGTTGGCCCCGCCCTTGGCTTCGGCAAGCAGGGCCTGCGCCTTTTTCTGCGCCGCCTCGATATCGGTCTCCGACGCGTTCAGCGGCGCCTTGATGAAAATGTGCTGCAGATGCAGGTCGCTCGTCTGGCCGGCGTTCGGGCCGCGCTGGCTGGCGATGTAGTTCGCGACCTCGGCGTCCGAGACCGTGACCTTGCTGTCCACTTCCTTCTCGCGCAGGCGCGAGAGCGTGAGCTCGGTCCGCGCGTCGCCGGTGAAGGTGCTCCAGGGCACGCCTTGCGCCTCGATCCGCGAGCGGTACACGTCGAGCGTCAGGTTGTTCGCCGCGGCAAGCCGTTCGAGCGTTCTTTGCACGGTGGCGTCGTCGATATTGATGCCGTCTTCTTTCGCCTTCTGCAACTGGATGCGCTCCAGCACCATCTGGTTGAGCACCTGCTGGCGCAGCTGATCGATCGGCGGGACCGGCGCGTTCTGCTGGTTAAGGCGGCGGGTGATCAGGCCCATGCGTTCGTCGAGTTCGCGCCGCGTGATGACACCGTTGTTGACCACTGCGGCAATGGTGTCGACCGTCTGGCCGCCACTGCCGGAGAGCGCCTGCGCCTGCACCGGCGCAACCGACAGGAAAGACGCCGCGGCGGCAAGACCGGCCGCAAGCGTTGCCAAGCGAAGCTTTTTCATGATTGCCACAGATACTCCAATGATGTCGGGCGCGCCTGGCCCGTCTTTTCGCATTTTATGAATGATCGGGTGAGCGTCATTCGTAGTTGGTGAAACGCGATTCCGGCGCCGGCGGCGGCGGCAACGGCGTATAGCCCGCCACGCTGCTGCGGAATGCGGTCATCAGCCCGTTGTCGACGCTCGACAAGCCCTTGAACGTCAACTGCGCGAGAAACCGCGTGCTGGACTGATTCTGCCCCGAGGTGTTCAGGCCGTTCGCATAGCGTTGAATCCCCGCGCCGAGCGTCCAGCAGTCGGCGTCGTACTGCAGGCCGACCAGACCGTCGACGATCCGATGTCCGCCGAGGTCGTAATTGAAACGGCCCACCCCGTACACCCGGTGGGCGAGCGGCCATTGCCCCGAAATCAGCACCTGGTTGATCGGTGTGTTGTCCAGCGTGGTGTTCGCGCGGGTGTAGCGATACGCGACGTTGATCACCTTGCCGGTCGCCGGACTGAACCCGAAGCCGACGCTCGTTTTCACCAGCTGATTGTTGTCGGCATTATATTGGAACGCCGTTTCCGAAGCGAAACCCGCGCCGAGCTTGAAGGACGCACCCGCGATCAGGTCCGAATGCGTGGCCTGCGCGCTGGTCTGGGTCGACTGCAGCGTGACCCGCTGATCCTGGAAGTAATACTGCTGCGCGATCACGAAACGCGCCCGTTCGTCGCCCGTGGCCGCGTCGATGAAACGCGTGGTGAGGGCGGCCGTCAGACGGTTCGCGTCGGCGATCCGGTCGTTGCCGACGAAGGTGTTCGGCGTGAAGATTTCCGCGAGCCCGAAGTCGGACTCGGCCGTGTCGAACAGCGGCGCCGACTGCTGGTTGCGATACGGCGTGTACACGTAGTACAGGCGCGGTTCGAGCGTCTGGATGTAATCCTGACCGAAGAGCCGCACCGAGCGGTCGAAGATCAGTCCCGTATCGAAGGAGAGCGTCGGGATCGATTCGGTAAAGTTTTTCGGCGTGCCGGCCGCGACGTCAGCGGCGCTCAGGTGGTTCAGGTTGTACGACGCAAAGTGCCATTGCACCTTCGGCGTGACGAAGTAACCCGGCCCGACCACCGAATACGACAGGTACGGGTTGAACATCACCCGCTGACCTTCGGTCATGTCCGCGGTGGTGATGCGGAAATTCGTGTAGTCGGCTTCCGCGCCGTAGTCGAAGCCGCCGACGTTGTACTTCGCGTACTTCACGTTCAACTGCGGCTCGCGGCCGTACGGCGCCACGGACGGCGTGAGCGTCTGCCAGTGCTGTTCGCGCGCGAGCACCGACCACGGGCCGTTGTTGTAGGTCAACCCGGCTTCCTGTTGATACAGGAGCTGGGTGCCGTTCATGAACTGATTGACCGACGACGACAGGTCTTCCGGATACGTGTTGTCCGAAACCTTGTTGTAGTAGATGTAGCCGCCGAACCCGTTGCCGAAGTTCTGGTTGTGCTGGATGTACAGCGCGTAGCGGTTGGTCTTGGTCAGGTGATCGTCAGGCAGGAATTCGCCGGTGATCGAGCCGGAATACGTGGGCGACAGATAACGGAACGTGGACTGCAACTGCACGCCGCGCTTGGAGATCAGACGCGGCGTGAGCGTCAGATCGCGATTCGGCGCGATGTTGAAGTAATACGGCACCGACAGTTCGAAGCCGTTCGACGAACTCACCGAGAACGTGGGCGGCAAAATCCCGCTGCGCCGTTCGCCCGAAAGCGGGAACGACAGCCACGGCGAGGCGAACACCGGAAAGCCCTGGAAGAACAGCACGCCGTTATGGGCGACGCCTTCGTCCGCGCCGGTGTCGAAATCGAACTCGCTGCCCTTGATGTACCAGGCCGGATCGTCCGCGCATGCGCAGGCCGTGTAGGTGCCTTTCGTGAAAACCGAGCGCTCGTTGTCGAGCAGGTCGACGCGCTCCGCGCTGCCCGAGCCGCCCGTCACGTTGAAGTGGTACTTCGGCGCGGTCATGAAGCCTTCGCTCGAATCCACGCGCATATGCGCTTCCGGCCCGACGAAGGAATTACCGTTGTTGACCACGTGGACCGAGCCGTACGCGTCGGCCATGTCCGTGTCCTGGTCATAGTGCAGCGCGTCGGCCTTGATCACGACCGTATTGCGGCGCACCTCGGCCGAACCCTTGGCGGCCATGTCCTGGTCGGTCGTGCCGCTCGTCGTATCGCCGAGCACGAACGTGGCCGGCTTCTGGCCCGGCTGCAACGGACGCTCTTCGAGCTGCGGGGCGAGCTGCATGCCCCAGGGCGCGTCGATGGGTTGCGGCTGCGCAGCTTCCCCCACCAGCTGGGCGTGCGCAAGCGCGGGCATCAGGCCCGGAACGGCGATCAACGCCGCGACGAGCCGCCTTTTGCGCGGCGCTGGGGCACAAGAGGGAATCGTTTGGGAAAGCTGTCTAGGCGGCATGTATCGTTTGGCGAATCGGCTCGTCCGTCAGCTTCTGCAGTCACGGTCTACCGCCTGCACACCCCGACCGTGACAGTCGGCTGCACATCAATATTTACAATCTGTCGAACGATGAGGCGGGCGGTAAAGCGGAAGTCGCGAAAGCCGGCGTGAGCCGCGTCAAAAAAGTCGTGGGGTATTATATGGCAAGACGTTGCCCCTCTGAATTTGCCGCCGGTTTTCATGACGCTGCCCCCACTCCAAGACTCCACCGATCCCCGTCTCGAACTGCTCAAAGCCTGGCTGAAAGGCCATGCGGCGCGCTATGCGCTCGAGCTCGACACCCTCGTTCCGGCTTCGTCAGACGCCAGTTTCCGGCGTTATTTCCGGCTCGCCGGTAAGGCGGCGGAAGGCGAAAGCCGCGCCACCCTGATCGCCGTCGACGCTCCGCCGCCCGAAAAGTGCCGCGAATTTGTGCAGGTCGCGCAGTTGCTCGAGGCCGCCGGCGTGTACGTGCCGCGCGTGCTGGAGGTCGATTTCGAGGCCGGCCTCATGCTGGTCACGGATCTGGGCACCGCGTCGTACCTCGGCGCGCTGACCGAAGCGCAAAGCGCAGGCGACTCGCGCCGCGCCCGCACGCTGATGCGTGACGCGCTCGACGCGTTGATCCGCTGGCAGCTCACGTCGCGCGAAGACGTGCTGCCGCCCTTCGACGAAGCGTTCCTGCGCCGCGAGATGGAGTTGATGCCGGAATGGTTCCTCGGCCGGCATCTGGGCCGTGATGCCGACGAAAAGACCCGCGGCGTGCTGGATCGCACCTTCGCGC
This sequence comes from Paraburkholderia sp. RL17-383-BIF-A, assembly GCF_046028015.1. Classification (NCBI taxonomy): domain Bacteria; kingdom Pseudomonadati; phylum Pseudomonadota; class Betaproteobacteria; order Burkholderiales; family Burkholderiaceae; genus Paraburkholderia; species Paraburkholderia sp. RL17-383-BIF-A. The sequence goes on from NZ_JARESR010000046.1 coordinate 19,493, forward strand.
TGCTGATCGCGAGCGCCCGCGCGCAGCCGCAGATGTTCATGCTGCGCGACTTCATGCCGCGCAATCTGATGATCGCAACCGAGCCGGAGCCTGGACACCCCGCGGTCAACCCCGGCGTGCTGGACTTCCAGGACGCGGTGTACGGCCCGATCACCTACGACGTCGCCTCGCTGTTGCGCGACGCGTTCCTGAGCTGGGACGAGGAATTCGAGCTGGATTGCTTCGTGTACTACTGGGAGCGGGCGAAAAAAGCTGGCCTGCCGGTGGATGCCGATTTCGGCGAGTTCTACCGCCAGGTCGAGTGGATGGGTCTGCAACGGCACATCAAGGTGCTGGGCCTCTTCTGCCGGATCAACTACCGCGACGGCAAACCGCATTACATGAAAGACCTGCCGCGTTTCATCGGCTATGCGCGCAAGGTGGCCGATCGTTATGCACCGCTGCGTCCGTTCGCGAAGCTGCTCGACGATCTCGAAGGCCGCGCGAATGAAGTCGGCTACACCTTCTGACCGATGACGATGTCCCTGAAGAAAGCGATGATTTTCGCCGCCGGCCGCGGCGAGCGCATGCGTCCGTTGACCGACACGCGTCCCAAGCCTTTGCTCGAAGTGGGCGGCAAGCCGCTGATCGTATGGCAGATCGAACGGCTCGCGCAGGCTGGCTTTCGCACCATCGTGATCAATCACGCGTGGCTCGGCGAGCAGATCGAGGCCACGCTCGGCGACGGCTCGCGCTGGCAGGTGGCGTTGCGCTACTCGGCCGAACGCGAGGCGCTGGAAACCGCGGGCGGCATCGTGCAGGCGTTGCCGTTGCTGGAAGATAACGGCGCAAGCGAATTGTTCGTCGCGGTCAGCGGCGACGTGTACGCCGACTTCGACTACGCCACGCTGAATGCTCGCGCGGAACAACTCGCGGCCTTGCCCGAGCCGGGCATGCATCTCGTGATGGTGCCAAATCCGGCGTTTCATCCGGCCGGCGACTTCGGCCTGGCCGACGGCGCGCTGTCGCTCGAGGGCGAGCCGCGCTTCACGTTCGGCAACATCGGGCTATATGACACCCGCATGTTCCGCGATCTGCCGCACGGCACGCGGCGCGCGCTCACGCCGTATTATCGCGACACCATTGCACGCGGTCTGGCGAGCGGTGAGCTGTACGAGGGTCTGTGGGAGAACGTCGGCACGCCCGCGCAGTTAGGCGAGCTGGATCAGCGTGTGCGCGCGCTGGCTGGGGCGCGCTAGGCGTTTGGCGTTTGGCGTTTGGCGTTTGGCGTTTGGCGTTCGGCGTTCGGCGTTCGGCTCTCAACTCTCGACCTTAACTCCGCGCCAATTGCCAGGCGGCCACGCAACACGCGTCACCCAAGCCTATCGCCCACGCCCTCCCGCATCGACCGTTTCCACCTGTTCCGGCGCCTCACTCGCGCGCTGCTGCTGCAAAGCCCACATCTGCGCGAAGAGGCCGTTTGCGCGCAACAACTCCGCATGCGTGCCGCGCTCGACGATCCGCCCTTTGTCCATCACGATGATCTGCTGTGCATGCACGACGGTCGAAAGCCGGTGCGCGATGATCAGCGTGGTGCGCTCGCGGGCGATCAGATCGAGCTCGTGCTGAATGGCGCGCTCGGAACGTGAATCGAGCGCCGAGGTCGCTTCGTCGAACAACAGAATGGGCGGATTCTTGAGGATGGTCCGGGCAATCGCCACGCGCTGCTTTTCACCGCCCGACAACTTCAGACCGCGCTCGCCGACCGGCGTCTCATAGCCCTTCGGCAGCCCCTCGATGAACTCGTGAATATGCGCCGCGCGCGCCGCCGCGATCACTTCCTCGCGCGTCGCCGATGGCCGGCCGTAAGCGATGTTGTAGTAGATCGAGTCGTTGAACAGCACCGTATCCTGCGGCACGATGCCGATCGACGCGCGCAGCGAATCCTGCGTGACGTCACGAATATCCTGACCGTCGATGGTGATCGCGCCGCCCGTCACGCGGTCCAGATCGTAGAAGCGGAACATGAGCCGCGCGAGGGTCGACTTCCCCGAGCCGCTATGGCCGACCACCGCCGTCGTGGTCCCCGCCGGAATCGTGAAGCTCACGTCGTACAGAATCTGGCGCGCCGGCTCGTACGCGAAATTCACATGTTCGAAGCGCACCTGCGCGCCGTTCACGCGCAGCGCGGGCGCACCGTCCACGTCCGGCACTTCCTGCGCCGCGCCGAGCAGCGTGAACATGCGGTCCATATCGGTGAGACTCTGCTTCAACTCGCGGTACACCACGCCGAGAAAATTCAGCGGAATATAAAGCTGCAGCATGAAGGTGTTGATCAACACCAGATCGCCGAGCGTGAGACGACCGGCCATCACGCCTTGCGTGGCGCGCCACAGAATGAACACCAGCCCCGTACCGATGATCGCCTGCTGCCCGAAATTCAGCGCCGACAGCGAGCGCTGCGACTTGATCGCCGCCGTACGATAGCGCTTCAGGTTTTCGTCGTAACGGCTCGCTTCCCACTCTTCGTTGCCGAAGTACTTGACGGTCTCGTAGTTCAGCAGCGAATCGATCGCGCGTGAATTCGCCTTCGAATCGAGATCATTCATGGTGCGGCGAAAATGCGTGCGCCACTCCGTCACTTTCACCGTGAAGACGATGTACACCGCGAGCGCGATGAACGTGACCACCGCGTAATACGCCTCGTATTTGACGACGAAAAAGCCGAGCACGAGGCCGACTTCGACGAGCGTCGGCAGAATGCTGTACAGCGAATACGAGATCAGTTGCGTGATGCCGCGCGTGCCGCGCTCGATATCACGCGACATGCCGCCCGTCTGCCGTTCGAGATGAAAGCGCAGCGACAGCGCATGCAGATGGCGGAACACTTTCAGCGCCAGTTGGCGCACCGCGCTCTCGGTCACCTTCGAAAACAGAATCTCGCGCAGCTCGGTGAACAGCGACGTGGACAACCGCACCACCGCATACGCGACCACCAGCAGGCCGACGCCGCCCAGCAGAACGATGGCCGGCGAATCGTTGGCGCGGCCGAGCGCGGTGAGATGCTGCACCGAGGCGAGGCTGTCGACGATCCGCTTCATGACGATCGGCACCCCCAGATTGGCGACCTTCGCGCCGATCAGGCAGCTCAGCGCGAAGGCGACTCGCCATTTATACGTGGCGAGGTACGGCAGCAGCGAAAGAATCGTCTGCCAGTCGTTGCGCGGCTGGGTGGAGATCGGAGAAGGTTCGGACGAGGGCGAGCGGCGCATGGGGATCGGCTGGGGAGAGTGTGGAAAGGCCGGAGTTCGCAGCGGCGCGCCGACCGCCGCATGCCGACCCGGCACACTGCATTTTGTCGCGCGACCCGGCTGGGCGCTTTCCCGTACAATTCCTGATCTTTCTATTGTCGCAGAAGCCGGCTGGCGCCGCTTTTCATGGGTTGTCCGGCCGTAGGTGGCACGTTAGCCGCGCGGTGCGTGCCGTACCGTTGTCGTGAATTGCCCCGCCCGCTGGTCCAGCCGACCGAACCAACACGTTTCTCAAGGGTGCCCCGATGACCGATCTTCTTCAACTCCCGCAAAAGCACTGCGCGCTGCGCGTGGTGCCGCAGCCTTCGGATGCGAACGTCCACGGCGACGTGTTCGGCGGCTGGATCATGGCGCAAGTGGACATTGCCGGCTCGATCCCGGCAAGCCGCCGCGCCAACGGGCGGGTGGCGACCATCGCGGTCAATTCGTTCGTGTTCAAACAGCCGGTGTTCGTCGGCGATCTGCTCAGCTTTTACGCGGATATCGTCAAGACGGGCAATACCTCGGTCACCGTCGAGGTCGAGGTCTACGCGCAGCGCATGAGCCTGACCGAAGACCTCGTGAAGGTCACCGAAGCCACGCTGACCTATGTCGCGACAGACAGCGACCGGCGTCCGCGCGCGTTGCCGGCGCTGGATTGAGCGGCTCGCGGTAAACGAAAAACGAGGCGCTTTTAGCGCCTCGTTGTCTTTTGGCTTTGGCTTCTACCTCGGCTGCACCGTCATGCGCTGAACCTGCTTACTGGCTCGCCGCCGCGCCGATTCCCGCCTTCTTCTGCGCGTTCTGAATATCGTTCGGATAGTTCGGATCGTTACGCGACGGCTGATAGCCGTTGGCCTCCAACTTTTTCAACTCGGCGTTTTTCTTCGCCCGCGCCTGTTTGCGCGCGGCCTTGCGCTCAGCCTTGGTGGACGGAGCCGCTTTCGATGCGGCCGACGGTATCGCCGCATCGGAATCGTTCCCCGCCGGGCCACCGCCGCCGCCGCTTTGCGCGAACGCCGGCGCGGCACACGCCACGCTCAATACAACCGATGCCAGCAACACAGACAGTTTCTTTGCAGGTGACGACGTCATTGTTCTCTCCAGTCGGATTGGCGAATAGTCGATGGCGAAACGCCCATCACCCGGTGCAAGCAGCGAAAGGCGGGCGCAACGCCACGTGAATCGGTGCTTCGTGGTTCCCAGCGCGGTCTGAGATGGGAAACATCAATATATCCGACGAGGCGCTTTTCGAAAACGTCGTTGCAAGCGTCGCATTTTCGAAACGCCAGCGTCGAAGACGGTGCGTCGAAGCTCGCGCATCACTGCCCACGCATCAGAGCCCAGGCGTCATGGCCTGCTCAGCGCGAACCCGCGCGGGCTAACCGGCACGATTCGCCACCACCGCTGCCCCGCTACCGCGCAGGTAGACGTCGACCTGCCCTTCGATCCACTGCGCGAAATGCGCCTGCGAGGCATCGAGAATTTCGCGTTGCTGCCACACCAGCCAGTACGGGTAACGATAGGGCACGCGAATATCGGTGATCTGCAGCAGGTCGCCCCGCGCCAGCGCATTCGCGACCAGGCTGCGCCGTTCCAGCGCGACACCCTGGCCATGCAGCACGGCGCCGATCACGATATTCGAATCGCTCGCCGACAACACCACAGCCCCGTCGGCCGGCTCCGCCACCTGCGCCGCCTGACACCAGTCATGCCACGGTGTATCGGGACTCGAGATCAACGGACAGGCCATCACGTCCAGGGCGGTGACGGGAAAGCGGCCGTTCGGCGCGAGCGCGAAATGGGGCGCGGCGACCACCACCATGTCGTCGTCGAACAGCTTCTGCTGCGCGACGTCGGGCCAATGCCCCTGCCCCATGCGGATGCCGATATCGCTCACGCCCTGGCGGAAATCCTCCACCTGCAAACTCGTCAGCAGCCGGATCCGGTAGTACGGATGCGCCTCGCGAAAACTAGCGAGGCGCGGCACGAGCCAATGCTGAGCGAACGACGGCAAGGTCGTGATCACCAGTTCGCTTTCGTGCGGGCGGGCTTGCGCGCGGCGCGTGGCATGCGTGATGTCGCGCAGCGCCATGCGGATATCGAGCGCGTAGAGCCGCCCTTCCTCGGTCAGCCGCAGCCCGCGCGCCTCGCGCATGAAGAGCGCGATGCCCATCGAATCTTCCAGCACCTTGATTTGCTGGCTCACCGCCGAGTGCGTGACATGCAGTTCGCGCGCGGCTTGCGTCACGCCACCCAGGCGGGCGACGGCTTCGAAGCAGCGTAACGCGGTCAAAGGCGGGATTGGCTTCATGTAAGAAATTCTGACGTAAATCGTCGTTAATTGTCGCTTTTTTTGCTGCCCGTAGATGCTTAATCTATTGGCTCAAAGCGCCCTTATCCCTTACAGACAGGGGAACCGTGGGAGCCGCGGAGCCGGGCGCCTCATGATAGATGTTCTAACGGGAATGAGATGAAACTGATCGGAATGCTGGATTCGCCCTACGTACGCCGGGTCGCTATCTGCCTCAAATTGCTGAAGCTGGAGTTCGAGCACGAGGCGATCTCGGTGTTCCGCACCTACGACCAGTTCGCGAGAATCAACCCCGTGGTCAAGGCGCCCACGCTGATCGCCGACAACGGCCAGACCGTGATGGACTCGACGGTGATTCTCCAGTACCTCGCCACGCTCGCCGGGCCGAACCAGCGACTTTTCCCGACCCGGCCCGAGGCGGCATTGCGCGCCGCCCATCTCACTGGACTCGCGCTTGCCGCGTGCGAGAAAACCGTGCAGATCGTCTACGAGCGCAATCTGCGTCCGGTGGAAAAGCAACATGAGCCATGGATCGACCGCGTAAGCACGCAGTTATCCGCCGCTTACGCCGAACTCGAACGCGACCTCGCGGCAACGGCGCTGCCGATCGAAGCCAACCAGTTCGACGCGGCTGACGTCACCGTGGCGGTGGCCTGGCAATTCACCCAGATGATGTTGCCAGGCACGGTGAGCAAGACCGACCATCCCTTCCTGCAGTCATTTTCCGACATGGCGGAAGACCTGCCGGCTTTCCTGAGCACGCCGGCACAGTGAGCGCGCCGGGCGCGAACGCTCAAACCATCGCCAGTTCGCGCCCCACGCCACCCTGCAGCAGTTCGGACATCGCGTCGGTCGACAACGGCTTCGCGAAATAGAAGCCCTGCATCTCGTCGCATGCGCGCTCTTTCAGGAAGTCGAGCTGCGCGGACGTCTCCACGCCTTCGGCAATTACCTGCAATTTCAGCGAGTGCGCGAGCGCGATGATCGCCGAGGTAATCGTTTCGTCGTCGCCCGACACGCCAATGTCGGAGACAAACGAGCGGTCGATCTTCAGGCGATCCACCGGGAAACGCTTCAGATAGCTGAGACTCGAATAGCCGGTGCCGAAGTCGTCGATGGCAAGGCCGATGCCGAGCGCGTGCAACTCGTTGAGCATCGACACGGCCTCTTCGGCGTTGCGCATGATGGTGCTTTCGGTCAGCTCGAGTTCGAGATATTGCGGCGCGAGGCCGGTCTCGGCCAGCACCTGCATGACGAGCTTGGCGATATCGCGCTGCTGGAACACCCGCGCCGACAGATTCACCGAGACACGCGCCGGTGGCAGGCCTTCGTCCTGCCACGCCTTGTTCTGCCGGCACGCTTCACGCAACACCCACTCCGAGAGCGGCCCGATCAGTCCGCTTTCTTCCGCCACCGGAATGAACGACGACGGCGGCACCAGGCCGACTTCCGGATCGCACCAGCGCACCAGCGCTTCGGTGCCGACGATCTGTCCGCTCTCGATATCCACCTGCGGCTGGTAGTGCAGCAGGAACTGGTTGTCGCGCAACGCGCGGCGCAAACGCCGTTCGAGATTCAGGCGCGTGCCCGCGCTCGCGTTCATTTCCGGCTGATAGAACTGGAAAGTGTTGCGGCCCATGTCCTTGGCGCGATACATGGCGAGATCGGCCTTCTTCATCAGCGTTTCGGCATCTTCGCCGTCTTGCGGGAAGAGGCTCGCGCCCATGCTGCAGCCGACATACAGTTCGGTGCCGTCGAGCCAGACCGGCTCGGAGATCGACACGCGCACGCGCTCCATCCACGCGATCAGCGACTGTTCGTCGACGGTATCGGTCATCACGATCACGAACTCGTCGCCGCCGTGCCGCGCCACCGTATCGCTCGTGCGCGTGCAACGGGCAAGGCGCTCGGCAACCACGCTCAACAAGCGGTCGCCGACACTGTGGCCGAGGCTGTCGTTGACGTTCTTGAAGCCGTCCAGATCGATGAACACGACCGCGACGCCTTTGTGATGCCGTTGCGCGACGACCAACGCATGCTGCAGACGGTCGCGCAGCAGATTGCGGTTCGGCAGGCGCGTCAGGCTGTCGTAGTTGGCCTGATATTCGAGCTGCTCCTGATAGCGCATCAGGTCCGTCACGTCGTTGATCACGCCGATGTGATGCGTGATCACGCCGTCCTGATTCGGCACCGGCGCGATGAAGAGCTGATTCCAGAACAGTGCGCCGTCCTTGCGATAATTGCGCACCACCGCGCTGACCTCACGGTTCGCCGCGAGTGCCTGACGGATCAGCGCGACGCCTTCCTGGTCGCGGTCGTCGCGCTGTAGCAGGCGGCAATCGTGACCAATCGCCTCGGCGGCGTCGTAGCCGGTAATGCGCATGAACGCGGGGTTCACGTACTCGATCAGATTGCCCGTGGGCGACGGCGCCGTGATCAGAATCGCGTTGACGCTGGCATCGAGCGCGCGGCTTTGCAGACGCAAGGCCAGATCGGCGCGCTTGCGCTCGGTGATGTCCGTGTACGAACCGAGCACGCCGATCACGCGGCCGTCGCCGTCGGTGAACGGCAGCTTGCTCGTGACCGTGGTGCGGTGCACGCCGTCGATCACCAGATCGACCTCGAAGTTCATCTTCGGCACGCCGGTGCTCACGACTTCCCGGTCATGGTCGCCCAGCAGGCTGGAGAAGTCGCGCCACGGCATGTCGGCGTCGCTCTTGCCCACCACCTGCTCGGGATAAGCGAGTCCCGCATCGCGCGCGAACGCCATGTTGCAGCCGAGATAGCGCGACTCCATGTCCTTCCAGAAAATGCGCTGCGGAATATTGTCGATCACCGCTTCGAGCATCTGGTTCGAACGGTGTGCTTCGGCTTCGGCGTTGATCTGGTCGGTGACGTCGTCGGCCAGCACGAAGAACGCGCCGCGGCCCATGAAATTCAGCGCGTGATACGAAATGTCGGCGCTGATCGTCGAGCCGTCCTTGCGCCGGTGATGCCAGATGCCCGCCATGGTACGGCCATGCTGGCTGGCGTCGCTGCGCTGCAGATGCGATTCGAGACGCGAGATTTCCGCTTGCGGCCGGATCGCGCGAATCGTCATGCCGAGAAACTCGCTTTCGGAATAGCCGTATTGCTGGATCGCGGCCGCGTTGACGGCGAGAAAGCGCAGCGTCTCGCGATCCACGATGTACATCGGCACCGGATGTTCGTCGAATAGGCCGCGAAAGCGTTCGTCGTGGCGACCGAGCGCGCGCACGCTGCGCAGCTTCTCGCGCGCGCTGTTTTCGCGAACGCCGAACGTGTAGATCAGCAGCACGCTGCCGGCCAGCATCGTCACGATCAGCAGGAACATGGCCCGCTGGGTTTCGCTTGCCGACGCCGCGAGCGACGCCCGCAAGGCGCGATTCTCCTCGCCGCGCAGCGAGGCCAGCGCGGCTTCCACACGATCCAGTCCGAGCCCGAGATGGGTATAGGTCGACGCCGCCCACGCGCGCGAGGCGTTCGGCCCGGCGCCGGCGCTCCTGAGCAGCGCGTCGTCGATATCGTGTTGCAACGCATGACTGTCCGCGCTCAGCCTGGCGAGCGCGTCGAGCATGGCGGGTTCGCCGGCAAATTCACTGCGCAGGTCGCGCTCCAGACGCGCAAGCGTCGTGACCATCGCGGCAGCGGAACCTGCCGGCGCGGACTCGCCCGACGCCTCGAAGCGGCCGAGCGCGGCGAGACCGCCGTCGAGCGCCGACTGGTAGGCGTCGAGGTTCTGGCGCACGCTCGTCGAACGCAGCATGCGCGCGTCCGCGTCGCGTTGGCCGCAAATCTGCGTGTAGGCGACGAACGCGTTCGCGCCGACCGCCGCGGCGACGACCGCTATGTTGATCAGCAGCCGCTTCGATAGAAAAGGAGTCATGGGTTCCGAACGTCAATCGTTCTGCGGGCGGGGAGCGCGCGGTCGATTTCGATGCATCGGGCCGCATCGATACGGATTTTCTTTACGCGCCAACCCATGGATAACGGCAGCGTTCGGAACAGGTTGAGGGTGGTGAATGAAAAAAACGTGGCCGGCAACTCGTGGCCGGTGCGGTTGACCGACCGCAACCGGGCCGGTCGCACCTAGCCGGCCGCACCTAGCCGGCCGCACCGAACTCCTTCATGGCCGGGACGAAGTCGTGGTTGGCCTCCGGCTTACGCGACAGCTTGGCGAGCACGTAGCGCTTGAACGGATCGAGTTCGGCCCAACGGGCCACACCCGGCGCGACGATGCCGGCCAGTTGCGCCTGATGCGCGATGCCCTCCGGCACGCTATCCGTGCGGCGCCAGGCCGGCGCTTCCTCGGGCGTGAACCACTCCGGCTCGACGTTCGCATGGGTGCGCAGCATTTCGAACAGGGCGTGATCGAAGTTCGGCTCGATCTCCGCATCTTCCTCGACCGGGAAACGCGCCAGCAGCTTGCGGTCTTCCAGCGGCAACAGTTGCCATTGTTGAAGCGAGATGCGCAGCCCGAACCGGTCGAGGTTGAAGCGCACCGACATCGGGATGTAAGTGAAATTCTCCGAAGACTCGACCTCGAAGTTGAACAGAAGCGGCGCTTCGTTGAGTCCCATGACAGTGTCCCTCGTGGATGGCGGGCAACGCTCAAGCCCAGCTTGAGGTATTTTAGAACCTTATTCGCGCGACGGCGGCACGGCCTGGCGGCAACCCGCGAGCCCACCTGCCGCTCAGGCGCGCGCGGCATGGCAAAGGAGTGACAAGCTTGGACGAACTGGAAACAGGCGGGCAACCGGGCGCGGTGGAGCGCCAGGTGCGCCGGCATCGCGGCGCCGAAGTCGAGACCGTGACCGACCACGTCGGTCAGGAATGGCCGGTCGCGCTGGTCTTCAACGGCATTTCGCATGCGGTGATGATGTGCACGCCGCGCGATCTGGAAGCGTTCGCGGTCGGATTCGCGATTTCCGAAGGGATCGTGGAACGCGGTAGCGACATTCAGGATATCGAGGTCGAACTGCACGACGACGGTGAATTGCCGCACGCCGAAGTGCAGTTGCAGGTCGTGCAGCAGGCGTTCGTCGCGCTGAAGGAAAAGCGCCGCGCGCTCGCCGGGCGCACCGGTTGCGGCGTGTGCGGGATCGAAAGCATCGATCTGCTGGATCTGGAACCGGAGCGCGTGCCGGACACCGGTTTCCTGCAACGGCTCGCACCGGATGCGATTGCGCGCGCCGCCCGCGAACTGCCCGAGCATCAGGCATTGACGCGGCTGACCGGCGGCCTGCACGCCGCCGCATGGTGCGACGCGGCAGGCGCGATCCGCTATGCGTTCGAGGACGTGGGCCGCCACAACGCGCTCGACAAGCTGATCGGCCAGCTCGTGCTCGATCGCGTGGATACCAGAGAGGGTTTCGTGTTTCTGTCGAGCCGCGCGAGCTATGAGCTGGTGCGCAAGGCGGCGCGCGTTGGCGTGCCAATGGTCGCGACGATCTCGGCGCCGTCGTCGCTGGCGATTGCGATTGCCCGCAAGGCGGGCGTGCGGCTGGTGAGCTTCTGCCGCGAAAAGAGCTACGTCGACTACGACACGTTGCAGCCGGCGCAGCTTTGAACGGCGACGCGCCTGAGTTGCGAGCGGGCGAAGGTCCAGCCGTGCAAAAAGGCGTAGCCCGCCCAAGCTGGGCAGTCCGTTCTACGCCAGAACGCTCGCGCTCACAGTGCTTCAAGCGCTCCGGCGCACCGCTCAGTCGAACTGCCGGAAGTCCGGCTTGCGCTTCTCGAAGAACGCCTTGAACGCCTCGCGGGCTTCGGGCGCGAGCAGCATCTTGCCGAAATGCACGGCTTCTTCCGACATCTGCGTTTGCAGTTCCTGGTGGCTCGCGCGCTTCATCAGGCTCTTCGTCACGCGCAATGACGAGGCCGGCAGCGCGGCCAGCTTCGCGGCTTGCGAAGCGGCGAAACCGTCGACTTCTGCGGCGGGCAGCACGCGATTCACGAAGCCCATGCGTTGTGCCTCGGTGGCGTCGAACGCTTCGCCGAGCAGCAGTTTCTCCGCCGCCGCCTGATAGCCGCCCACACGCTGCAACAGCAGACTCGACGCCGCTTCCGGGCACAGGCCGAGTTGCGCGAACGGCAGCGAGAAGCTCGCCGTGTCGGCGGCGTAGACCAGATCGCAATGCAACAGCAAGGTCGTGCCGATCCCAACCGCCGGGCCCGCCACCGACGCCACCACCGGCTTCTCCGCCGAACTGATCGCGCGCAGGAACTGGAACACCGGCGCGTTTTCGCCCATCGGCGGCGTCTTCATGAAATCTTCGAGATCGTTGCCGGCGCTGAAAATGCCCGCGCTGCCGCGAATCAGGATGGCGCGCACCGCGGCGTCGCCTTGCGCTTCGACTAGCGCATCGGCCATTGTCTGATACATCGCTGCCGTGATCGCGTTCTTCTTGTCGGGCCGGTTGAAGGCAATCGTCAGCACGCCGTCGGCGCGCTCGACCAGAATATCCATCGTCATCTCCTCGTACTCCTGCTCAGAATGTAAAAACGGTTCGCAAGCCGGATGGCCTGCGAACCGTTGCGCGGTGCCTAACGGGCCGCCCCGAGGGTCGCCCCGAGCCTCGCCGTATAGACCGAAGCGAATGCCGGACTGAACACTGCGGCGAGCACGCTCACAGCCGCTCGATGATGCCCGCTGCGCCCATGCCCGTGCCGACGCACATCGTCACCATGCCGTACTTGTAGTTACGGCGGCGCAAACCATGCACCACGGTCGACGCACGAATCGCGCCCGTCGCGCCCAGCGGGTGGCCGAGTGCGATCGCGCCGCCGAGCGGGTTGATCTTCGCCGGATCCAGACCGAGGTCCTGAATCACCGCCAGCGATTGCGCGGCGAACGCTTCGTTCAGCTCGATCCAGTCGAGGTCGTCGATCTTCAGGCCGGCGGCCTTCAGCGCGGCGGGAATCGCTTCCTTCGGGCCGATGCCCATGATTTCCGGCGGCACGCCGCGCACGGCGAAGCTGACGAAACGCGCGAGCGGCGTCAGGTTGAATTCCTTCAACATTTTTTCCGACACCACGATCAGCGCGCCCGCGCCGTCCGAGGTCTGCGAGCTGTTGCCCGCCGTCACCGAACCCTTGTTCGCGAACACCGCGCGCAGCTTGGCCAGACCTTCGAGCGAGGTTTCCGCGCGCGGACCTTCGTCGAGCGAGACTTCGCGGGTCTTCACGCGGACTTCGCCGGTTGCGAGATCGGGGAAGCGCTCGGTGATCGTGTAGGCGGCGATTTCGTCGTTGAACTCGCCGGCCTGCTGCGCGGCGATCGCGCGGCGGTGCGATTCGACCGAAAACGCGTCTTGCGCTTCGCGGCTGATCTTCCAGCGCTCGGCGACCTTCTCCGCTGTCAGGCCCATGCCGTATGCAATGCCGATGTCTTCATTGCGATCGAAGATATGCGGCGACATGGACGGCTTGTTGCCCATCATCGGCACCATGCTCATCGATTCGCAGCCGCCCGCGATCATCGCGTCCGACTCGCCGACGCGGATGCGGTCCGCCGCCATCGCCAGCGCCGTGAGGCCCGACGCGCAGAAGCGGTTCACCGTCACGCCACCGACGGTATTCGGCAGGCCGGCCAGCAGCGCGCCCATGCGCGCCACGTTCAGGCCTTGTTCCGCTTCCGGAATCGCGCAGCCGATGATCGCGTCTTCGATCACCTTCGTGTCGAGGCCGGGCACTTGCGCCACGGCCGACTTGATCGCGTGCACCAACAGTTCGTCGGGGCGCGTGTTCTTGAACATCCCGCGCGGCGCCTTGCCGATCGGCGTGCGGCTCGCGGCGACGATGTATGCGTCTTGCAGTTGCTTTGCCATCTGAATCTCCTTTGTCGACCGGAGTTAGCGCTTCAGCGCTTACTCCGGTCCCATGCAGTCTTATCGCGGTCGACCGGAGTTAGCGCTTTACCGCTTACTCCGGTCCCATGCAGCCTTATCGCGGTCGACCGGAGTTGGCGCTTTAGCGCTTACTCCGGTCCAATGCACGTAGTGCGGTCGCTCGCTCAGTTGCGCACCGGCTTGCCGGTTTGCAGCATGCCCATGATGCGTTCCTGCGTCTTTTGCGTGCCGAGCAGATCGACGAACGCGCGACGCTCGAGTTGCAGCAGCCACTCTTCATCGACCAGACTGCCCGCTTCCACGTCACCGCCGCACACCGCTTCCGCGATACGGCTAGCAATCAGGAAATCGTGCTCGCTGATGAAACGGCCATCACGCATGTTGACGAGCGACGCCTTGATGGTCGCGATCGCCGAGCGGCCGGCCACCGGCACTTGCGTGACCCGCAGCGGCGGACGGTAACCCGCCACCGACAACGCGCGCGCTTCCTTCTTCGCGACGTCGAGCAGTTCGAATACGTTGAAGACGATCGTGTCGGACGGCTTCAGGTAGCCCATTGCGCGGGCGTCGAGCGCGGAGGCCGAGACCTTCGCCATCGCCGCGTTTTCGAACGACTTCTGCACGAACTTCAGCAGGTCGTTGGTCGCGCCGACTTGCGTCGCCGCTTCCGCCGCGCGCAGCGCCGCTTCCTTCAGGCCGCCGCCCGCGGGCACGAGACCCACGCCGACTTCCACCAGACCGATATAGCTTTCGATGTGCGCGACCCGCTTCGCGCTATGCAGCGCCAGTTCGCAACCGCCGCCGAGCGCGATGCCCGACACGGCCGAGATGACCGGCACGCTGGCGTACTTCACGCGCAGCATGCCTTGCTGGAATTTCTTCACGAACGGCTCGATGCCCTTCGCGCCGCCCATCATGAAGGCCGGCATCGCTTCTTCGAGGTTGGCGCCCGCGGAGAACGGGCCGCCCGGCGTGCCGAGCTTGAGCGACGTCGGCTGCCACACCACCAGGCCCTTGTACTCCTTTTCGGCCAGTTCGATCGCCTGCGTCAGACCGTCGATCACCGACGGTCCGATCGTGTTCATCTTGCTCTTGAACGAAACGATCAGCACGTCGTTCTCGCCGGCGCGATCGTCGACCCATGCGCGCACGGCGTCGGTTTCGAACAGCGTCTTGCCGTAGGTCTTCGGATCAGCCGCGGTTTCGCCGACCAGCGGCGCACGGAACACCTGCTTGTCGTACACCGACAGCGACGAGCGCGGTACGAACGTCCTGGAAGCCGGCGACCACGAACCTTCGTTCGTATGCACGCCGCCCTTCTCGGCCACCGGACCTTCCAGCACCCAAGACGGCAGCGGCACGTTCGAGAGCGCCTTGCCGGCCGCGATGTCTTCCTGCACCCACTCGGCGACCTGCTTCCAGCCGGCCGTCTGCCAGCCTTCGAACGGGCCTTCGTTCCAGCCGAAGCCCCAGCGGATTGCCAGATCGACGTCGCGCGCGTTGTCGGCGATCGACTCCAGATGCACGCCGATGTAGTGATACACGTCGCGGAAAATCGCCCACAGGAACTGCGCCTGCGGATGCTGCGATTCGCGCAGCAGCTTCAGACGCTCCGCCGGCGGGCGCTTGAGGATGCGGCCGACCAGTTCGTCCGCCTTAGCGCCGCCGTCCACGTACTCGCCGGTTTTGGCGTCGAGCACCTTGATCGCCTTGCCTTCCTTCTTGTAGAAGCCGCCGCCGGTTTTCTGACCCAGCGCGCCCTTCTTTACGAGTTCGGCCAGCACGGCCGGCGTTTCGTAGACCGGATAGAACGGATCGTCCTTCAGCGTGTCCTGCATCGTCTTGATGACGTGCGCCATCGTGTCCAGACCGACCACGTCGGCGGTGCGGAAGGTGGCCGACTTCGCGCGGCCCAGACGTGCGCCCGTCAGATCGTCCACTTCGTCGAAACGCAGGCCGAATTTCGCGGCTTCGGTCACGACGGCGAGAATCGAGAAAATCCCCACGCGATTGGCGATGAAGTTTGGCGTGTCTTTCGCACGCACAACGCCCTTACCGACCACGCTGGTCAGGAACGACTCGAGTTGGTCGAGAATTTCCGGACGCGTGGTCGCGGTCGGAATCAGTTCGACCAGGTGCATGTAGCGCGGCGGATTGAAGAAGTGCACGCCGCAAAAGCGCGCCTTCAGTTCGTCCGAGAAACCTTCCGACAAGGCGGTAATCGACAGACCCGACGTGTTGGTCGCGAAAATCGCGTTCGGCGCGAGATGCGGTGCGACCTTCTTGTACAGGTCGTGCTTCCAGTCCATGCGCTCGGCAATCGCTTCGATCACGAGGTCGCATTCAGCGAGCTTCTCGATGTCGTCGTCGTAGTTCGCGGGCTGGATGTATTGCGCGTCGTCCTTCACGCCGAACGGCGCCGGCGACAGCTTCTTCAGATTCTCGATCGCCTTCAGCGCGATCGCATTCTTCGGGCCTTCTTTTGCCGGCAGATCGAACAGCAGCACGGGCACCTTGGCGTTGATCAGGTGCGCGGCGATCTGCGCGCCCATCACGCCGGCGCCGAGCACGGCTACCTTGCGAATGATCAGATTGCTCACGTCGTTCCTCCGGAGAGTTATGCGAGGTCGCGAAGCTTCGATGGACGCTTCGCGTTGTGTGATTGAGGAGAGACGCCGCGAGTTCGACACGCGCGGCGCCTGCCTTGATGTGATTGCCTGACGCCTGAAAACAGCGGCTTAGAACAGCGCTTCGTCGACTTCCATCATCGATTTCGAGCCGGCACGCGCCTGACGGATCGTCATGGCCGTTTCCGGCAGCAGCTTCGCAAAGTAGAAGCGTGCCGTGGCGAGCTTCGCCTTGTAGAACGGATCGCCCGATCCTTCCTTGTCCAGCGCGATGCGTGCCATGCGCGCCCAGAAGTACGAGAACACCAGGTGGCCGACCGTGCGCAGATACGGCACGGCGGCGGCGCCGACTTCGTCCGGGTTCTGCATGGCCTTCATGCCGATTTCCATCGTCAGCTTCTGCACCTTTTCGCCGATGTCGGCGAGCGGGTTGATGAACTCCTGCATCTCCGGCTTCACGCCTTCGGCTTCGACGAATTCGGACACCAGCTTGCCGAACTTCTTCATCTTCGCGCCCATGTCGCCGAGGATCTTGCGGCCGAGCAGGTCGAGCGCCTGAATCGCGTTGGTGCCTTCGTAGATCATGTTGATGCGCGCGTCGCGCACGTACTGCTCCATGCCCCACTCGGCGATGAAGCCGTGGCCGCCGTAGATCTGCATGGCGTGGTTGGTGCTCTCGAACGCGTTGTCCGACAGGAACGCTTTCAGGATCGGCGTGAGCAGCGCGACGAGGTCGGCGGCTTCCTTGCGCACCGATTCGTCAGCGTGCGACAGTTCCTTGTCGATATGCAGCGCGGACCAGTACGAAAAAGCGCGCGCGCCTTCGGCGTAGGCCTTTTGCGTGAGCAGCATGCGGCGCACGTCCGGATGCACGATGATCGGATCAGCCGCCTTTTCGGGCGCCTTCGGGCCGGTCAGCGAACGCATCTGCAGACGCTCTTTCGCATATACCAACGAGTTCTGATAGCCGACTTCGGTCAGACCCAGGCTCTGCATGCCGACGCCCAGGCGCGCGGCGTTCATCATCACGAACATGGCGTTCAAGCCCTTGTTCGGCTCGCCGACGAGCCAACCCTTGGCGTTGTCCAGATTGATCACGCAGGTGGCGTTGCCGTGAATGCCCATCTTGTGCTCGATGGAACCGCACTTCACGCCGTTGCGCTCGCCGGGTTCGCCCGCCTCGTTGGGCACGAACTTCGGCACGATGAAGAGCGAAATGCCCTTGGTGCCCTTGGGCGCATCCGGCAGACGCGCGAGCACCAGATGAACAATGTTCTCCGCGAGATCGTGTTCGCCGCTGGAGATGAAAATTTTCGTGCCGCTGATCGCGTACGAGCCGTCGCTGTTCGGTTCGGCCTTGGTGCGCAGAATGCCGAGATCGGTGCCGCAATGCGGCTCGGTCAGACACATCGTGCCGGTCCACACACCGGCGACGAGCTTCGGCAGATAGCGTTGCTGCAATTCCGGCGTGCCGTGCGCATGCAGACATTCGTACGCGCCGTGCGAGAGACCCGGATACATGGTCCACGCCTGATTCGCCGAGTTCAGCATTTCATACAGCGCGTTATTGACGAACGCGGGCAGACCCTGGCCGCCGTATTCCGGATCGCAGCCCAACGCGGGCCAGCCGGCTTCGACGTACTGCGCATAGGCTTCCTTGAAGCCCTTCGGCGTGGTCACGACGCCGTCGCCGACGTATGTGCAGCCTTCCTGGTCGCCGCTGTGGTTGAGCGGGAACAATACTTCGGAGCAGAATTTGCCGGCTTCTTGGAGCACCGCGTTGATCGTGTCGGCATCGAGATCCGCGTGCTTCGGCATCTGCTTGATTTCGGCTTCGACGTTAAGCAGTTCGTGCAACACGAATTGCATGTCGCGCAGCGGCGCGGCGTACTGTCCCATGACTCTCTCCCAAGTTTGACAAGAAGCCAGGCCGTTAGCTGAGTCCGTGGATCGGAACTTTCTGCGCCGCTGAATCCGCCTTAGTTGGCGGCGACGCCGCTAACGGCTTTCGCTCTGATACGAAACAATCAATTTTTCCAGCGCGGCCCACGTGAGACGCACCGCATCCGGCAAGTGCAGGAAGCGCGCGTCGTGATGCAGACCGAGCGTGAAGCTGTACAGTTCGAACAGCATCAGTTGCGGATCGGTGTCGGCGCGCAGATGCCCTTCTTCCATTGCCTGCGAAATCGCGCGAGTGAGCGCCGCACGCCAGATCGTCACGCTCGACACCAGTTGTTCACGCACCGGGTTATCCGCGCGGTCGTCGTATTCGACGGCGCCGCTGATATAGATGCAGCCGGTAGTGACTTCCTGAATGCGTTTCTCGATCCAGCGGGAAATCATCGCGCGCAAGCGCGGCAATCCACGAGGCTCGCGCAAACTCGGGAAGAACACCTCGTCTTCGAAACGACGGTGATATTCGCGCACGACTTCAACCTGCAAATCCTCGCGCGACCCGAAATGCGCGAACACACCGCTTTTGCTCATCTGCATGCGCTCAGCCAGCAAGCCGATCGTCAGACCTTCGAGTCCGTCGCGGCTGGCCAGATCAAGTGCTGCTTCGAGAATTGCGGCTCGCGTCTGTTCGCCTTTTCGCATAGCTTTTTTACCGTTCTAATGTGACCGAAAGAAAATCGAACGGCCGTACTATTATTGAGTGCTGCCGTCCGCGAAACAAGGACTTTATTAGAAACCGGTTTCTAACCTGGTTTCAATTCTGCGGCATCCGTCAATCAGAGGAATGAGATTTTTTAGAGGCGTTTGCCTTGAGGCGGTCTTTGCCTACCGAAAGGCTCGCTTCCCGGATCAGTACAGCCGGCCGATATCATGCAGCAAGTCGGCGCGAATCCAGAAGGATTCGGCATATCACGAGTATAGGAAGGCCACGGCGACAGGGTGAATCGCAGCGCGCAACGACCGGCGATCGTTCCGTGAGACGTCGGCCCGACACAGTGTTGCCGCTGCTTCGGCTGCCGGCTCAGGGTCGCTCGCCAGGACCATACGGGAAGGGAATGCACCGCATCAGGACGCGTTGTCTTGCCGTGGGAAAGTCTGGATAAGAGCGACGGCAACCCGCGCC
This sequence comes from Paraburkholderia sp. RL17-383-BIF-A, assembly GCF_046028015.1. Taxonomy (NCBI): domain Bacteria; kingdom Pseudomonadati; phylum Pseudomonadota; class Betaproteobacteria; order Burkholderiales; family Burkholderiaceae; genus Paraburkholderia; species Paraburkholderia sp. RL17-383-BIF-A. The sequence continues at coordinate 38,647 of NZ_JARESR010000046.1, forward strand.
AGCACGTCATGCCAATCGGCGCGCCTCGTCTGCGTGAAAAGACGCAATCCGGGATACCACGGGCTGTCGTCCCGGCCATACAGCCAGCGCCAGCAACCCGCGAAACGGTTGAGCAGCCAGACCGGCTTGCCCATTGCCGCGGCGAGATGGGCGACCGAGGTATCGACCGAAATCACCAGATCGAGGTTGTCGATCAGCGCCGCGGTGTCCGCGAAGTCGGCGATTTCATCGGTCCAGTCGATCAGGTGCGCCCGGGCGGCGGCGTCGGGAAGCTTGTCGGGATCGTCGGTCTTTTGCAGACTGATCCAGCGCACGTGAGGCATCGCCAGCAAAGGTGCGATTTGCACGGCAGCGAGGCTGCGCAAACCGTCCACGGCAATGCCGGAATGACCGCCCGCCCACACGACGCCAACGCGCGGCAGCTGCGGGGCCGGCAGCGCTTCGAGCCGCGCGCGCCAGGCGGCGGCGAGCCGGGCGTCGGCATGGAGGTAGGGCAGCGCGGCCGGGATTGTCGCCACTTGCGTGGCGAACGCCATTGGCAGCGACATCATCGGAATATGGCGGTCCCACTGCGCCAGATCGACGGGCACAGCGTCGAGCAACACGAGGCCCGGCCAGCGTGAACACAATGACCGTTCATAGAGGCGCCGTAAGGCCGGCGGGCACACATAGCCGACCCGGGCAAAGTGCGCGAGCGCCAGCGGCAGGTAGCGCACGAACTGCAAGCTGTCGCCCAAGCCTTGCTCGTGAAGCACGAGAAGGCATTGCGCCGATGCGCCCGCCGCTTGCGCGCCCTGGATGTGAGAGACGCTCTCGCCCGACCAGCGCGGCAGCGGCACCTCCACCGGCGCGGGCGCGGGGCGGCCATCGGGCAGCTTGAAACTGACCCAGCGATCCTCGAAATATGGCCACGCTTCGTCGTAGCGGCCGGTCGCAAGCAAAGCCATGGCAAGGTTATTACGCGCGACGAGGTTGGCGGGCGCCAGTTCAATCGCGCGCCGGTAGTGACGCTCGGCTTCGTCCATTGCGCCGAGGTCCGCGCAAACGCGACCCAAATTGTTATGCGCCGCCGAGTTGACCGGATCGAGTTCGAGCGTGCGCCGATAGCCCACCGCGGCGTCCTCGATATGACCGAGATGTTGCAGCGTCAACGCCAGGTTGTAGTGGAACGCGGCAAAGTCAGGCTGGATCGCGAGTCCCTGCCGAATAGTCTGCACCGCACCGGCGAAATCTCCCAGGTTCAGCCGAATCGCGTAGAGCGTGTTGAACAGAATCGGCTCCGGCCGAATCCGGATCGCGCGCTCGAGCCAGCGCAGCGCGTCGTGCGCCTCGCCGGACGCCAGCGCGAGCAGGCCTCGCAAGTGAATGGCGCCGACATGCTCCGCGTCCTCGGCGAGGATCCGCTCGACGAGTGTCTGCACCACATCGTGGCGGCCTGTTTGATAGGCGTGCACGGCCTCGTCATGGAGACTCGAAAGGTCGACTGCCTGCGATGAAGGGAAAGTGGACATGTTTGGCGAATGCGTATCCGGATGCGTAAGCATTACGCTGCCGATCCGGTTGCCGTGAGCGCGCAGTCGAAACGGCAGCGAGGCTTGACGAGCGGGGGAGTTGAGTGGCGCGTGCAATTCGCCGGGTCGCCCGATCGATAAGGAGCGCAGATTATGTTTGCCAGAGAGGCGGCCCGTCTCTAGGACCGTTCCGAAACGTGGCATGCCGTGCGTCGATGCATGGCAAGAAGGCTTAAGCATTGCACTTGAGCCTGCCGAGCGTGGCTCAGCGCGTTGCCACGCAGTCAGTCATATCCGCCGACCGTGAGCAGCTTCATCACCGCGCGGTAGGTCGTGTAGGCGAGCCAGTTGAGCACGCGCTCACTGGCCGGGCGGGCGTCGTAGCGCGCCTCGTCGATGCGGCGCGAGTCCTTGAAGGCGACGAGGATCGCCTCGCGCAGCGGGTCGATCGACGGGTCGTTCACCAGCACGACATTGGCTTCGTTGTTGAGCATCAGGCTCAGCGCATCGAGGTTCGACGAGCCGACCGTCCCCCAGTTCGAATCCACCACCGCGACCTTGCCGTGCAGCAGCGTTTTCTCATACTCCGCGATCTGCACGCCGGCCTTGAGCAACGAGCAATACAGAAACGGCACCGCATAGTCGAGCGCCTTGAATTCCTTGCGCCCGATAATGAGCTTCACCTCCACGCCGCGGCGCGCGGCGTACACCAGCGCGCGCCGCAGCTTGCGCCCCGGCATGAAGTACGGATTGGCGAGCAGTACTTCGTTGCGCGCCTGCCCGATCGCCGCCAGATAGGCCTTCTCGATGGCGCGCCGATTGATCAGGTTGTCGCGCGCGACGAACGCCACGCAAGGCTGACCGCCCGCCCACAACTCCTCGTTACGACGGCGGCGGCGCCGGCGCAGACTGCCGAGCGAAGCCGTGGTGCTCGGCCCGAGATCCGGCGCCATGGACTCGAGCGGCCGATGCCCGAGGCGAATCCGGCGCCACTGCACCTCGAACGCCTGGCGGATATCACCGACCACCGGCCCGTGCAATTCAACGGCGAAGTCCCAGCGCCGATACGGCAGCTTCTCGCCGTTGTTCTCGTAGTCGTCGACGATGTTGATCCCGCCGCAGTAGGCGAACTGATCGTCGATCACCGCGAGTTTGCGATGCGTACGCGAGAAGCCGAAGCGGCCGAACAGGTGCGGGTTGTAAATGCGATGATCGATGCCGGCGTCGGGCCACTCGTTGAACATCGGCAAGCGCGCGGTGCCGATGCCGTCGGTGATCACGCGCACTTTGACGCCGCGCTCGGCGGCACGCTTTAGCGCCGCGCTGACCGCCTGCCCGGCGTTGTCGTAGCAGAAGATATACGTCTCGAGCACCACGTCGCTCTGCGCGGCGTCGACCCGTGCGATCAGTGCGCTGAAGAACTCTTCGCCGGAGCGCAGCAGCTTGACGTCGTTGCCGCTGGTGAACCGGTAGCGCTGCCAATAGCGGCGGCCGAGCAGCGCTTGCCGCAGTCGGGCGAAACGGCGCGCGCCGCCGACGCTCATCGGCCACGCTCCGTGGGATGCCCGGCGACAGCACGCGCACCGAGCCGCTTAGGCAACTGCAGGATCGCATCCGCATTCGACGAGGAAAAACAGCGCGATGCCGCCTCGTCATAGGGCAGCCACAGAAATGCGGTGTGCTCGCGTGGCGCCAGCGTGACTTCGAGTTGCTCGGGCACCTGCAGGCTGAACCAGTGTTCGGTGTTGTGGATCACGCCTTCGGCGTAGCGATGCCGGAACTCCGGGTAAATCTCATATTCGATCGAATACTGCCAGTCGAACAACGCGCTCTGCGGCACGCGCTCGCTGCCCACCACAATGCCGGTCTCTTCGGCGACTTCGCGCGCCGCCGTCTCGACGAGCGGTTCATCGAGTTGATCTTTGGAGCCCGTGACCGACTGCCAGAAACCGGCGTGATCGGCGCGCTCGATCAACAATACGTCGAGCGCGGGTGTATGAATGATGACGAGTACGGATTGCGGAATCTTCGGCGGTTTCGGCATGGCGTAAAAACTGGGAGCAACGCTTGCGCGGTACAGGTCGGAGAGTGGTTCGACGAGCGGTCGAACACAGTTGCATCGACTGTAACGCAAAAAACGGAAAAGGCGCATGAGCGCCTTTTCCGGTTGCTTCTGCTGTCGTTTTCAGACAGCACTGACTGCCTTCAGTCCATTACGCCTTCGGTTCCGGCTGACGCAGACGGATGTGCAACTCGCGCAGCTGGCGCTCGTCCACTTCGCTCGGCGCCTGCGTGAGCAGACACTGCGCGCGTTGCGTCTTCGGGAACGCGATCACGTCGCGGATCGAATCGGCGCCGGCCATCATCGTGACGATGCGGTCCAGACCGAATGCGATACCACCGTGCGGCGGCGCGCCGTATTGCAGCGCGTCGAGCAGGAAGCCGAACTTGGCTTGCGCTTCTTCCGCGTTGATCTTCAGCGCACGGAACACCTTGCTCTGCACTTCTTCACGGTGAATACGCACCGAACCGCCGCCGATTTCCCAGCCGTTCAGCACCATGTCGTAGGCCTTGGCGAGGCAGCGCGCCGGATCCGTTTCCAGATACTCGAGGTGCTCGTCTTTCGGGCTCGTGAAAGGGTGATGCGCGGCCACGTAACGGTTGTCTTCCTCGTCGTATTCGAACATCGGGAAGTCGACCACCCACAGCGGCTTCCAGCCGGTCTCGACCAGACCGTTCGCCTTGCCGAATTCCGAATGACCGATCTTCAGACGCAGTGCGCCGAGGCTGTCGTTCACCACCTTCGCGCGATCCGCCGCGAAGAAAATGATGTCGCCGTCTTGCGCGCCGGTGCGCTCGATGATCGCCTTGACCGCTTCGTCGTGCAGGTTCTTGACGATCGGGCTTTGCAGACCGTCACGGCCCTTCGCGACTTCGTTGACCTTGATCCACGCCAGACCCTTCGCACCGTAGATGCGCACGAATTCCGTGTAGCTGTCGATATCGCCACGCGAGAGCTCGCCCCCCTTCGGCACGCGAATGGCCGCGACGCGGCCGTCTTTCGTGTTGGCCGGCACGCTGAACACCTTGAAGTCGACGTCGCGGACAGCATCCGTGAGGTCCGTGAATTCGAGCTTCACGCGCAGGTCCGGCTTGTCCGAACCGAAGCGGCGCATGGCTTCCGAATACAGCATGACCGGGAATTTTTCGTCCAGCGCGACGCCGATCGTTTCCTTGAACACATGACGGATCATGTCTTCGAACAGATCGCGAATTTCCTGTTCCGACAGGAACGAGGTTTCGCAGTCGATCTGCGTGAATTCCGGCTGACGGTCGGCGCGCAGGTCTTCGTCGCGGAAGCACTTGACGATCTGGTAGTAACGATCGAAGTTCGCCACCATCAGCAGCTGCTTGAACAGCTGCGGCGACTGCGGCAGCGCGAAGAACTGGCCCGGGTTCGTACGCGACGGCACGAGGTAGTCGCGCGCGCCTTCCGGCGTGCTCTTGGTGAGCATCGGCGTTTCGATGTCGATGAAGCCCAGCGAGTCGAGATACTTGCGCGCCTCGATCGCGACGCGGTAACGCAGACGCAGATTGTGCTGCATCTGCGGACGGCGCAGGTCCAGCACGCGGTGCGTAAGGCGCGTGGTTTCCGACAGGTTGTCGTCGTCGAGCTGGAACGGCGGCGTGATCGACGGGTTCAGCACGATCAGCTCATGGCACAGCACTTCGATCTTGCCGCTCTTGAGCGCGGCGTTCGTGGTGCCTTCCGGACGAGCGCGAACCACGCCCTTGATCTGCAGGCAGAACTCGTTGCGCACGCCTTCGGCCGCCTTGAACATCTCTGCGCGGTCGGGGTCGCACACGACCTGAACGAGGCCTTCGCGATCGCGCAGGTCGATGAAGATGACGCCGCCATGGTCGCGGCGGCGGCTCACCCAGCCGCACAGCGAGACGGATTGGCCCAGCAGTTCTTCGGTCACCAGACCGCAGTATTCAGATCTCATCGACATGATGTTTGTCTTTCGTTTTGCATTGGTTGAACGGCGCGTGGCATTAAAACGCTACGTGCCGCGTTACAGCGGAGGCTCGACTGTCGTGCGGCGCACCGGCGCCGGAGGCGCGGACGGCGCCACGACGCCCATCGAGACGATGTACTTGAGCGCAGCGTCGACCGTCATGTCGAGCTCGATCACTTCACTCTTGGGCACCATCAGGAAGAAGCCGGACGTGGGGTTCGGCGTAGTCGGCACATACACGCTGACGTGATCTTCTTTCAGGTGGTTGAGCACGTCGCCGCCCGGGATACCGGTCAGAAACGCGATCGTATAGGAGCCGCGGCGCGGGTACTCGATCAGCAGCGCCTTGCGAAACGCGTTGCCGCTGCTCGACAACAGGGTGTCGGACACCTGCTTGACGCTGGTGTAGATCGGGCCGACCACCGGAATGTGGGCGACCACGACTTCCCACCACTTCACGAGCTTCTGCCCAATGAAGTTCTGCGTCAACAGCCCAACGACAAAGATGAACGCCAGCGTGAGCACCGCCCCGAGGCCGGGCAGGCGGAAGCCGAACAGGCGCTCCGGCTGCCACGCGCGCGGCAGCAGCAGCAGGGTCTGGTCCATCGTGCCGATGATCAGACCGAGCACCCACAGTGTGATGGCCAGAGGCACCAGCACCAGCAGGCCAGTCAGGAACACCGATTTGAGCGTCGTTTTTTTCGTCGTCATGTGTACCGCCAGAAAGCCGCGCTGGCCGAGACCCAACGCGCGGCGTGTGCACCGCCCCGCAGGGCGGCAGTCCCACTAGGCGCTGCCGGAACCGCTCGAACTCGCCGAAGCGGCCGGTGCGGCAGCAGGCGCGGACGGCGTTGCGGCCGCGCTCGATGAACCGGCCGAAGCCGTGTCGGTTTGCGCTGCGGCGCCATTATTGGCGCCCGCATTTTCGCCGGCGGCGCCATTCGAGGCGCCATTGGCGTCGGGCTTGGCAGGCGCGCTCGTGCCGCCATTGCCGCCGCGAAAATCAGTCACGTACCAGCCGGAGCCCTTCAACTGAAAGCCGGCAGCAGTGACCTGCTTGCGAAAAGTGTCTTTCCCGCACTCGGGACATTGCGTCAACTGGGGGTCGCTCATCTTCTGAAGCACATCCTTCCCGAAGCCGCATGATTCGCAACGATAAGCGTAGATCGGCATGATCCTTTTCCCTACTGAAATCTTGTAAACGCTTGCAAAGCCTTGAATTATAGCCGCAAACGATGCCCCTCCCCCGGATTTTGGGGTCGAGCGCCCGACGTAGGCGCCGCCCAGTCAAGTGGGGGCAGCCGCGGTTGAATCAAGTGCGGCCCGCGCCGCCGGGGAGCGTCGCAGCTACGCCCTCAAGCGCGGCGGCGCCAGGTTAGCCAGCGCTCACGTCCCGCGAAGACGGCGATCGAATCGTGCACGGCTTCGTCTTCGATCAATTCGAAGTACGGTGAGAGCAGCGCGTCGAGTTCCGCGCGCTCGATGCCGAACGGCGGCCCTTTCGGCGTCGCGCCGAGGAAAAAGAAGCCCGCGAGCAACGCGCCGTGAGGCAGCAGCTCCGCCATTCGGCGTGCGTAGTCAATGCGGCGCGCCAGTGGCAGCGCGCAGAGAAACGCGCGCTCGTAAATCCACGCGGGCGTGAACGGCGGCTCATACGCGAAGAAGTCCGCCTGCTCCACCAGTTGCGCGTGCTGCGCGCCCAGCTGCTCGTGCGCCGCTGCGACGGCGGCCGGCGAAAAGTCGATGGCCCGCACCGGGTTGCCCTGCCCGGCCAGCCAAAGCGCTTCGTATGCACTGCCGCAACCTGGAATCAGCACGGCGGCGCCGCTATGGCGAGCGGCGAACGCCTGAAACGCGGACGGCACGCCCGCCTGATCCCACGGCATGAAACGGCGCTCGAAGCGCTCGTCCCAGAAAGCAGGCGAGTTGGGATCGCGCGTTTCGAAGTCGGGCGCGGAAGGCTGGGTCGGGTCGCTCATCAAATACCTCGTTGAGAATGCAATCAACCGCCGTAGGCGAACGCAAGAAACACCCGCGCCAGCGCCGCGCCGACGCCGACCGCCACGCCAAACAGCAGCAAACCTTGCAACAAACGATTGGTGCGTTTCTGCTCGAGCAGAATCTGGCGAATCATTTCGTCGTTTGCACCGCGCGCGTGGTCGTGGCGCTCGGCCAGCACGTGATGAATCAGGCGCGGCAACTGCGGCAGCGTCTTGCTCCACTGCGGCGCCTCGATCTTCAGGCGCTCGTACCAGCCGCGCAGCCCGATCTGTTCGTTCATCCAGCGTTCGAGGTAGGGCTTGGCGGTCTTCCACAGATCCAGCTCAGGATCGAGCGAACGGCCGAGCCCTTCCACGTTCAGCATGGTTTTTTGCAGCAGCACGAGTTGCGGCTGGATTTCGACATTGAAGCGGCGCGAGGTCGAGAACAGCCGCATCAGGACCTGGCCCAGCGAGATATCCTTCAACGCGCGGTCGAAGTACGGTTCGCAGACCGCGCGGATCGCGCTCTCGAGTTCCTCGACGCGGGTAGTGGGCGGCACCCAGCCCGACTCCAGATGCAGCGTGGCGACGCGATGGTAGTCACGCTTGAAGAATGCGAGGAAGTTCTGCGCGAGGTAGTTCTTATCGAAGTCCGACAGCGCGCCGATGATGCCGAAGTCGAGCGCGATATAGCGGCCGAAGTGCTTCGGATCGAGACTCACCTGAATGTTGCCCGGGTGCATGTCGGCATGGAAAAAGCCGTCGCGGAACACCTGGGTAAAGAAAATCTCGACGCCTTCGCGCGCCAGCTTCGGAATATCCACGCCGGCGGCGCGCAGCGTTTCCACCTGGCTGATCGGCACGCCGACCATGCGCTCCATGACCAGCACCGTGGGCGTGCAGAACTCCCAGTACATCTCCGGCACCAGCAGCAGATCGAGCCCGGCGAAGTTGCGCCGCAACTGGCTGCCGTTGGCCGCCTCGCGCATCAGGTCGAGCTCGTCGTGCAGATATTTGTCGAATTCGGCGACAACTTCGCGCGGCTTCAGACGCTTGCCGTCGGCCCACAGGCGCTCGGCCCATACGGCGATGTCGCGCAGCAACGCGAGGTCGGAATCGATCACCGGCAGCATGTTCGGGCGCAGCACCTTCACGGCGACAGCCTTGCCCGCGTGCTGGCCGGCCTTCACTGTGGCGAAGTGCACCTGCGCGATCGAGGCGCTCGCCACCGGCACTCGCTCGAAGTCGTCGAACAACACGTCGACGGGTGCGCCGAGCGACTTTTCGACCAGTCCGATCGCCACCGCCGAATCGAACGGCGGCACCTGATCCTGCAGCTTGGCCAGTTCGTTGGCGATATCCACCGGCAATAGATCGCGCCGGGTGGACAGCACCTGCCCGAACTTGACGAAGATCGGCCCGAGGCTTTCCAGCGCAAGCCGCAGACGCACGCCCGGCGGGGCGTCGAACTTGCGGCCGATGGTCGTGATACGCAGCAACAGACGCACGCGCCGGTCATTGACGCGGCTGAGCATCATCTCATCGAGACCGAAGCGGATGACCGTGAAAAAAATCTTGAGGAAACGCAGAAAACGCATAGTTGTGCCCGGTGACTAGCGCGTGCCGCGCGACGTGGCGGCGCCGCTCGGCGCAAGAGCGCCGCGGGCTTCGACCTTCTGTTCAAGACGCTCGATGCGTTTTTCCACGCGCGCGAGTGCGTCGCGCGCGCGGGCCAGTTCGACGTTGAAGTCCTCGAGCGCGGCGCGGCGCACCAGTTGCGGATTCTCGTCGAGCAGATATTCGGCGGCGGTGTCGAGCAGGTTGCGCCCGGTGCGCTGCACATGTTCGCCGACCGTGCGCACAACTGACGCCACCCGCCACGCAGGGCCGTCGCCGATGAATTTCGCCAGATCCTCTTCCGGCTCCCAGCGCAGATGTTCGGCGAGCTTGGCGATCACGGTGGCGAATTCGGCGTCGCCTTCGATCTTGACGTGCTTCATCACCGCCGCCTGGCCGCCTTGCACGAAGGCGGGCAGCGCGTCGGAAGGCACCGAGATGGTCACGTCGAACTGTTGCGCCTCGGTAGCGGCGACGGCGCTCAGATAGCCGTCCGGTTGCACCAGCAGCATCAGCACGACCGGCGGACAGGACAGCTTCGCGGTCTTGCCCGCGTAGGGGGCGAGGCGCTCACGAGCCCACGATTCGCGGGCGAGCAGATGATTGACAGCAGCAGCGAATGGCTTGGCGGCGAGGGTCATTGAAAGTGGCAAGAAAAAACCCGCGCGAGCGAGGTGCCCGCGCGGGTTCCTATTGTAACGTCCGTTCGCTTCGCGGCTCGCTATGCCGAACGGCCAACGCGAGGAGCCCGGTCAGGAGGTGTGGTCCTGCCGCGGCCCCGGCGCGCGGTTGTCTCAGTGCTGCGCCACCTGCTGGATGCCGGCCAGCAGCCAGCCTTCGCCGGGGCGGTTCGCCTTGGACAGGTTCCAGACTTCGACGAACGGCTCTGCCGCCGCGCCCGGCGCTTCGCGGATCAGGCCCGAGAAGCGCACGCTGGCGAAGTATTCGTTCGCACGCTCTTCCACGCCCAACAGCTCGGCGTTGAGTTGCACCACGTCGGTCTGATTCGTCTCGGCACCGCGCGAAGACAGATCGACCTTCACCTCGGCGAACATTTCCGGCGTGGTGAATTCGCGGATGTCTTCCGTGTTGCCGACGTCCCAAGCGGCTTGCAGGCGCACGAAATAGACCTTCGCGTTACGCAGAAACGCTTCCGAATCGAAGCCGGCCGGCACGACCGGCGCGGCGTTGATGGTCGGCGTGTTCAGCGGATTGCCTTGCGGTTCGACATACGAGCCGGTAGGCGGGGCGTTATAACGCGGTTCCTGCGGTGAGTAGCCCGTGCCGCTCGAATTGAACGACGGCGAGCTGCCCGCGTAAGCCGGTTGCGCCGCGTCGCGCTTGCGGCCCATGAAGCGGCGAATCAGCCAGATACCGATCATCGCAATGATCGCAATCACGATGATATTGGCCATGGCGCCGGCGAACGCGCCGCCCAGACCGAAGTGCGACAGCAAAGCGGCGATGCCCAGACCGGCCGCCAGACCGGCGATCGGTCCCAGCCAGCGCGAACGGTTAGGCTGCGCGGCCGGCGTCGGCGCGGGCGCCGGTGCGGGCTGCGCGCGCTGCTGCATCGCCTGATTGCTTTGGGAAGGTTGCGACGGAGCGGATTGCTGCGTCACGCTATTCGACTGACGGCCAATACTGCGGCCACCGCCCATGCGGCGAGCTTCCGCATCGAGCGAAGCGAGGGAGCCGGCCATGATCAGGCCGACCATCGCGATCAGTCCGATTCTTCTCACCAGCGACCGCTTAACCTTACGGGGAGATAACGCACCTGAATCGGACATTTTCGTACTTTCCTCTAAAAATCGATGGGTTAGGAACCCTAGTATTTGGTCCCCACATGTAAAGCTACCACGCCAGCTGACAAATTGTAATATTTGACGCCGTCCAGGCCCGCTTGTTCCATCATTGTTTTCAAAGTTTCCTGGTCCGGATGCATCCGGATCGATTCAGCGAGGTATTGATAGCTCTCGGCATCTTTCGCGAAGCGTTGGCCCAACCACGGCAACACCTTAAAAGAATAGACGTCGTAGACCTTCTTGAGCGGATCCCACACCTTCGAAAATTCCAGCACCAGCAAACGCCCGGCCGGCTTCAGCACGCGCCGCATTTCCGCCAGCGCGACGTCCTTGTGCGTCATGTTGCGCAGGCCGAAGGCCACCGTCACCACGTCGAAGTAGTTGTCCGGAAAGGGAATTTTCTCGGCGTCGCACAGCAGCGCAGGGGTGATCACGCCCTTGTCCAGCAGGCGGTCGCGGCCCACCCGCAGCATCGATTCATTGATGTCGGTATGCCAGACTTCGCCGGTTTCGCCGGCCTGCTTCGCGAACGCCTTCGACAGGTCGCCCGTGCCGCCCGCGATATCGAGAACCTTGTAGCCCGGCCGCACGTTGGCCTGGGCGATCGTGAACATCTTCCACGCCCGGTGCAACCCGCCCGACATCAGGTCGTTCATCAAGTCGTAGTTGGCGGCAACCGAGTGGAACACGCCCGCCACCTTCTGCGCCTTGTCCTGTTCGTCGACCGATTGAAAGCCGAAGTGGGTTTTGCTCATCGCGCTTGTCCTTTCGCGTATTCTGAAATGTTGCGCCGCATCAGTGCGGCGATGGGGCGAATCGTATCAGTGACAGTGCCCGTGCGCAGCGCCGGCCTGGACCATGGGCATATCGCGATCGACGCCCGCCGCCTGCAGTTTGGCGAGATACGCGCCCCAGAGTTCATCCTGGCGCACCGCCATGTCGTACAACAGGTCCCAGGAATAGATGCCGGTGGCGTGGCCGTCGGAGAAAGTCGGCTGCAGCGCGTAGTTGCCGACGCCTTCGATCATCGTGATGGTCACTTCGCGCTTGCCGGTCTGCAGCGTTTCCTGGCCGGGCCCGTGGCCCATCACTTCCGCCGACGGCGAATACACGCGCAACAGTTCGAACGGCAGGCGATACGATTCGCCGTTTGCGTACTGCAATTCGAGTACGCGCGATTTGGAATGGACGACGACGCCGGTCGGCACCGGAGTATCGGGAGTCAATCCGCTCATGTTGACCTCATAGAGAACGCCGCCGCGAGTTTTCTTGCCCTTCAGGAGCCTCGCGCGACGCAACAGGTTCAGGGGCGCTCAACCAAGAGCCTGTTCGATTTCCTGTCGCACCGCTTCACGCAGCAAGGTAGCTTGCGCGCGACGCGACGACAGCATGGCTTCGGACACCGTGCGCTGGCGCGGCGCCCAGATGGGCAGTGGAAAATGCGCGTCGTTCGAAAAACGCGGGATCACATGCCAGTGCACGTGCGGCACCTGGTTGCCGAGGCTCGCCAGGTTGACCTTCGCCGGCTGAAGGATGCGCCGGATCGCGCGCTCGACCGCATACACGACCTTCATCACGCGATCACGGTCGTTTCCGTCGAGGTCGGAGAACTCGGCCACGTGCTCGTTCCAGATCACCCGGCAAAAGCCCGGGTAATCGTGTTCGTCGGCGAGGACGACACGCAAGGTGTCGTCGTGCCACAGCACATCGCCGCCATCTTCACGGCAAAAAACGCAATCCATCGTCGTCCTCAGGCAAAAATCGTCAGTCGTGCCATTAAACCAGCACGCGCTCGATTCCGCCATTGTTCGCCCGTTGCACGTAGTCGACCATCCAGTCTTCACCGAGCACGTGACGTGCCATCTCGACGACGATGTAATCCGCCTCGATGCCCGCGTCTTCGTTGTACCGCGACAGGCCTTGCAGGCAGGACGGGCAGCTCGTGAGGATCTTCACGTCGGTGGCGCCCTTCGGCTGCGGACCGTCGCCGGCCTTCAGGACGGAGCCGTCCGGCGCGCCCGCCGAACCGGCCGACGCATTGGCCGGATTGATCCCGTTCGCGCCGGCTTCGGCAACCAAAGGAATGCCGCGCAGCTTCGCCGCGCCCTTGCGGATCTCCTCTTCCTTGCGGAAGCGGACCTGCGTCGAAATGTCAGGACGCGTGACCGCGAGCGTGCCGGACTCGCCGCAGCAGCGATCGTTCTTCTCGATCTTGTAGCCGTCTTTCTCCGAGCCCATCAGCTGATTGACGAGCTTGACCGGGTCCATCGTCTTGATCGGCGTGTGGCACGGGTCGTGATACATGTAGCGAACGCCGTTCACGCCGTCGAGCTTCATGCCTTTCTCCAGCAGAAACTCGTGGATGTCGATAATCCGGCAGCCCGGGAAGATCTTCTCGAATTCGTAGCCGGCGAGCTGGTCGTAGCACGTGCCGCACGACACCACCACCGTCTTGATGTCGAGGTAGTTCAGCGTATTGGCGACGCGGTGGAACAGCACGCGGTTGTCCGTGACGATCTGCTCGGCCTTGTCGAACTGGCCCGACCCGCGTTGCGGATAGCCGCAGCACAGATAACCCGGCGGCAACACGGTTTGAACGCCCGCTTCCCACAACATGGCCTGGGTGGCGAGACCCACTTGCGAGAACAGACGCTCGGAGCCGCAGCCCGGGAAGTAGAACACCGCTTCCGTGTCGGCGGTGGTCGTCTTCGGATTGCGGATGATCGGGACGATCTTGTTGTCCTCGATATCGAGCAACGCGCGCGCGGTCTTCTTCGGCAGGTTGCCCGGCATCTTCTTGTTCATGAAGTGGATCACCTGCTGCGTGACCGGCGGCTTGCCGACGGTTGCCGGCGGGTGCGCCGTCTGCTTCTTCGTAAACTTCTTCAGCACTTCGTTGCCGAGGCGCTGCGCCTTGTAGCCGACGCCCATCATCGCGGTGCGCGCGAGGTTGATGGTCTGCGGGTTGGTCGCGTTGAGGAAGAACATGCCGGCCGCGTTGCCCGGATTGAACTTCTTCTTGCCCATCTTGCGCAGCAGGTTGCGCATGTTCATGGTGACGTCGCCGAAGTCGATCTTCACCGGGCACGGCGTCACGCATTTGTGACAGACGGTGCAGTGATCCGCGACGTCGTTGAATTCGTCCCAGTGCTTGATCGACACGCCGCGGCGGGTCTGCTCCTCGTACAGGAACGCCTCCACCAGCAGCGAGGTGGCGAGAATCTTGTTGCGCGGGCTGTACAGCAGATTGGCGCGCGGCACGTGGGTCGCGCACACCGGCTTGCACTTGCCGCAACGCAAACAGTCCTTGATCGACTCGGAAATCGCGCCGATGTCAGACTGCTGCATGATCAGCGATTCATAGCCCATCAGGCCGAACGACGGCGTGTAGGCGTTGCGCAGGTCGGCGCCTTCGAGCAGCTTGCCCGCGTTGAAACGGCCATGCGGATCGACGCGCTGCTTGTACTGGCGGAACTCGCTGATCTCGTCTTCGGTCAGGAATTCGAGTTTGGTGATGCCGATGCCGTGCTCGCCGGAAATCACGCCGTCGAGCGAACGCGCCAGCTTCATGATGCGCGCGACTGCCGTGTGGGCGTCCTGCAGCATCTCGTAGTTGTCGGAGTTGACCGGCAGGTTCGTGTGAACGTTGCCGTCGCCCGCGTGCATGTGCAGCGCGACGAACACGCGGCCACGCAGCACCTGCTTGTGGATCGCCTGGGCTTCCTCGAGGATCGGCTTGAACTCGCCGCCGTTGAAGATCTGCCGCAACTCGGCGCGAATTTCCTGCTTCCACGACACGCGAATCGTACGGTCCTGCGTGACATGAAACACGGTGGCATCGGGCTGCGCGTCCGCACGGTCGGCGAACTTCTCCGCCAGCGCTTCGTAACCGAGACCGACCAGATAGTGCTGCGCTTCACGAAGCGACAGATCGAGCTTGTCACGCAGGAATTCCCAACGCGTGCGCACGCGCTTGAGCAGATCGAGAGCCTGCTGCACGCGGTCTTCGAGCAGTTCGGCGCTCGGGATTTCGTTGGCGTCGTCGCTCTTGCCGAGCGGCAGCTTGCCGGCCTGGAAGAACGCTTCGAGCGCGTCGACCAGTTGCAGCTTGTTCTTGATCGACAGCTCGATGTTGATGCGTTCGATGCCGTCCGTGTACTCGCCCATGCGGTCGAGCGGAATCACCACGTCTTCGTTGATCTTGAACGCGTTGGTGTGCTTGGCGATTGCCGCCGTGCGGCTGCGGTCGAGCCAGAAACGCTTGCGCGCCTCGGCATTGACCGCGACGAAGCCTTCGCCGCTCTTGCCGTTGGCCATGCGCACGACTTCCGAGGTGGCTTGCGCGACCGCGTCCGCATCGTCGCCGACGATATCGCCGATCAGCACCATCTTCGGAAACGCGTTGCGCTTGCTCTTGGTCGCATAGCCGACCGCACGCAGATAGCGCTCGTCCAGATGCTCGAGGCCCGCGAGAATCGCGCCGCCCTGCTTCGACGTCTCGAACAGATAATCCTTGATTTCGACGATGCTCGGAATCGCATCGCGCGCCTGACCGAAGAATTCGAGGCAGACGGTGCGCGTATGCGCGGGCATCTTGTGCAGCACCCAGCGCGCGGACGTGATCAGCCCGTCGCAGCCTTCTTTCTGCACGCCCGGCAGACCGGCGAGGAATTTGTCCGTGACGTCCTTGCCGAGGCCTTCCTTACGGAACACGCGGCCCTTGATGTCGAGCGCTTCCGTGCGCAGCAGCTTTTCGCCCGGCGCGTAATTGCCGTCGAACCATTTGAGCTCGAAACGCGCGACTTCGATGTCGTGAATCTTGCCCATGTTGTGGTCGAGGCGCGTGACTTCGAGCCAGTTCCCTTCCGGGTCGACCATGCGCCACCAGGCGAGGTTGTCGAGCGCCGTGCCCCACAGCACCGCCTTTTTACCGCCCGCGTTCATCGCGACGTTGCCGCCCACGCAGGATGCATCCAGCGAGGTCGGATCGACGGCGAACACGAAGCCGGCCTGCTCGGCCGCCTCGGTCACGCGGCGCGTGACCACGCCCGCGCCGGAGAAAATCGTCGCGACTTTACGATCGACGCCCGGCAATTCGGTCATTTCGACCGCGCCCAGCTGTTCGAGCTTTTCGGTATTGATGACGGCGGAGAACGGCGTGAGCGGCACCGCGCCGCCGGTATAGCCCGTGCCGCCTCCGCGCGGAATCACGGTCAGGCCGAGCTCGAAACACGCCTTGATCATGCCGGCGATCTCGGCTTCGGTATCCGGCGTGAGCACCACGAACGGATATTCGACGCGCCAGTCGGTCGCGTCGGTCACGTGCGAGACGCGGGACAGTCCGTCGAACTTGATGTTGTCCTTTTCCGTGACCTTGCCCAGCACCTTGGTCGCGCGCTTGCGCAGATCGTAGGTCTTCTGGAATTCGCTAGCGAATTCGTCGACGGCGCGGCGCGCGGCCTGAACCAGCGTTTCGACGCGCGCGGCGCGGTCGACGCCCGCTTCATCGCCGTGTTCGGTCAGATCGGCGCGGCGGCGCTTCTCGATCTCGCTCAAACGGTGATGCAGCGCCTCGATCAGCATCGCGCGGCGCTTTGGGTTGTCGAGCAGGTCGTCCTGCAGGTAAGGATTGCGCCGCACCACCCAGATGTCGCCGAGCACTTCGTACAGCATCCGCGCCGAACGGCCGGTGCGGCGTTCCGCGCGCAGTTCGGCAAGCGCGGCCCAAGCGGCGTCGCCTAGCAGGCGGATAACGATTTCACGGTCGGAGAACGACGTGTAGTTATAGGGAATTTCGCGCAGACGCGCTTCGGGATCGGCGGCCACCGCAGCGGCGGCCCCGTGCGGATCGAAAACTTGAGGTGCGTTCATGTTTGGACGACTCGGTGGGTCAACCCGGCGCGCTCATTGGTGAGGCGCCGGCTGACGGTGCGCGTGGCGCGCAATGCTGGAAATTTTCTTGGGGAGCGAAGCACGACCGACGGTCAACCCACACCGGTCGCTTCGTGGCGCTCAGATACAGCTACACGATCGTGCGTGGCGGACGAGACGCTCCGCCGCGGGGCAAGACTCACGCGGGGCGGGCATCAAGTGGGCGATCCGAGGCTGCCAGTGCATCTTCCGATCCTTATTCCAAAATGGAATTCTACCGCATGATCCCACCACGCGTTGACGGGTGAAATCAGATCTGCGCCGGGGCTTTGAGCAATTTCGCGGTAAATCGCTCGACGAAACCGCAACACCCGATTGACCGACCGAACGGTCGGGCGAAACTTCACGGCGCCGCTTCGGTGCATCAGCCGGAAGCCTGAGCGTACACCGTTGGCGCTATCATTGACCCTTTCCTGTCTCGCAAAGCGCACCGCGCCACCCGCATGGCCTC